>VBKW01000204.1 GCA_005879405.1 Deltaproteobacteria bacterium | reverse complement strand
TCCCAGCGCGTCGAGTCGCGCTCGGCGGCCGGCGGCGGATTCCACGGGCAGACCTCCTGACAGACGTCGCAACCGAAGATCCACGGGCCGAGGCCGGCGCGGCGATCGTGCGGGATCGGACCGCGGTGCTCGATCGTGAGGTACGAGATGCAGCGGCGCGCATCGAGCACGAGCCCGTCGCCGAGCGCCTGCGTCGGGCAGCTCGTGAGGCACGCCGTGCAGCGGCCGCAATGGCTCCCCGACGGCTCGTCGGCGGTGAGCGCGAGATCGGTGAGCAGCTCGGCGAGAAAGAACCACGAGCCGCGGCGCGTGCTGAGCAGCATCGTGTTCTTGCCGAACCAGCCGAGGCCGCCGCGGACGGCCCATTCGCGCTCGAGCACGGCGCCCGTGTCGACGTAGCGTCGCGTGCGACAGCCGGGGAACGCGCGCGCCATCCAGCGCTCGAGGGCGGCGAGCTTGTCGTCGAGGACTCCGTGGTAGTCGTCGTCGAGGGCGTAGGCGGCGATCCGGCCGCGCAGCTCGGCGCGCCAGTCGAGCGGCGGCGGCAACGGCGGCCGATAGGGGTAGGCGAGCGTCACGATGCTGCGCGCTTCCGGAAGCACGGCGCGCGCGTCCAGGCGGCGCGTCGCGCCGCGCTCCAGCCAGCGCATCTCGCCGGCGCAGCCGGCGTCGAGCCACCCCGCGAAGAACGCGTCACGGCCGAGCGCAGCGACGGTCGCAAAGCCGCACTCGTCGAAGCCGAGTGTCGCCGCGTGGTCGCGGATCGCCGACTCGCGATCCATTCCGTCGCTCAGGGCCGAATGCAGCGCAGCCGCAGCTTGTCCTTGTCGACGAGGTTGCCCTCGGGCGTGCTGGCGGTGCTGCCGCGGAGCTTCTCGGTATGCGAGTCGCGGGTGCCGAGCGGGACCACGAAATCGACGACGTCGGTGCACAGCGGAACGTCGGAGACGGCGAGCGGCGGATCGAACGTGAAGACATTGCCGGAGTCGCCGCTCGGCGGCACCGGCGTCAGCGTCTGGAACGCCGCGATCACTGCCGCCGCATTTGCCGCCCGAGTGATGTTGCGGATCGGGTCCTGCGGGCGCGGGCTCAGCAGCGTGTACTTGGTGACGGTCGTCGCGCCGGCGCAGCGCGGGAGTCGCGGATCGGTGGCGCGGAAGCAGAGCGCGAGCCGGAAGTGGCACTCGTCGTTGACGACGCCGTCGGCGTCGCAGGTGGGGTCGCCATCGACGCAGCTCTGCAGTGACGTCGGCAGCCCGTCGCTGCCGAACGTGGCGTTCGGGTCGATGAGCCCGATCTCGGCGACGCAGTTCACACTGAACGATCCGCTACCGGGAATGAGCAACTCGAAGAGGCAGTCGGGCGAGCAGCCGTCGCCGGCGACGGTGTTGCCGTCGTCACACTCCTCGCCGGGCTCGACGATGCCGTCGCCGCACGCGCCAGCCGGGCTGGCGGTCGGCGTCGGGTTCGGCGCGCCGGTATCGGTCGGCGTCGGCGTCTCACCGGATTGTGGTGTCGCCGTCGCGGCCGGCGTGCCGGTGCCGAACGGCGTCGGCGTCGCGGTGGCGGTCGGGTTTGAGGTCGCACTCGCCGTCGGCTCCGGCGTCGCGACGAGCGTCGGCGTCCCGCTCGCCGTGATCGTTGCGGTGGGCGTCGGCGCCACCTCGGCGCAGAACGGATCGTCGTCGAAGGTGATCCCGAACCGCCCGAGCTCATCGTCGACGAGCGGCAGGGCGCGGCGCACGAGCGCGGTCGCCGCGCAGCCGTACGCGCGCGCGACGCAGGTCGAGATCGCGCCGACGTCGCTCAACGGGTCGACGCCGAGCGCGGCGCAGCGTTCGGCGACAGCGGTGAATCCGGTGCCGGTGGCGCCGAACAGCGCCGGGGCCGGCAACGATCCGCACGCGCGGCCGATGCTGGTGGCGAGCTTCGCGACGGCGCTCTTCGGCCCTTGATCGAGGGCGGCGAGCCTCTGCTCGCAACGCGCGGCGACCTTCGTGCACACGACGAGCGACCGTCCCGAGAGTCGGCACGCGAGCAAGCCGTCGACGCACTGCCGCGCCGCCGCAATCCGCTGCATGAGCAGGTGGCGCCCGGCCGCCGTGGTCCCTTGCTGGCAACGCACGGCGAGCTGGGCTTGCTTGGGATCGGCGAGCCCGTCGAGATCGCCGCTCGGCGACGGCACGCAGACGCCGATCTCCTCGATGTTCAGCACCGCCGGCAGAAGATCGCCGATCCGCGGCAACGCGACGCCGAGCGCCTGTTCAGCGCGGCAGCCGCCGGCGAACTGCACGCACGCGGCGATCGCGCCGAGGGAGGTGAGCGACAGGTGCGCCTCGTTGCGGCAGGTGGGATCGAGCTTCTCGAACCCGAGCACCGAGGACGCGAGCAAGAGCGGGAACGGCACGCGTGGCGGCTCGCCGCCGCACGCCGACGTGAGGGAGCTCGTGAACTTGCTGCGGGCCTGGTCCAACGCGGTGAGCTTCTTCGCGCAGCGCGTCTGCGCCTTGGCGATGCACGCATCGCGGTCGGCCCCCGCTGGCTTCGAGTGGATGCACGAGAACGCGGCGAGGCCGCAGCGCTCGATCGTCGTTACGTCCACGGCAACGAGGGTTGTCGACGCGCGCCCGAGCGCGCGCTCGCATGCGAGGACCGGTTTCGGCTGGACCAACGGCAGCGGTGTCGAGGTCGGCGCTGGGGTGGCCGTCGCGGTCGCCGTGATGACCGGCGTGCCGCCGATCGGCGTCGCCGTCGGGGCCAGCGGCGTTCCGCCTCCGCTGGTCGTGGCGGGTGTCGCCGTTCGGATCGGCGTCGCGGTGCGCGTCGGCGTCACCGCCGTCGACGTCGGCGTCACCGTGGCTGTAGGCGTCGGCGTGACGCAGATGAGGGCCGAGCAGGTGTCGTTGCAGCAGGCGCCGCCCGGGCCCGCTTTCTCG
>VBKW01000203.1 GCA_005879405.1 Deltaproteobacteria bacterium | reverse complement strand
CGCGAGACCGCGATCCGCCGCGTCGATCCGGCGTCGATCGACCAACTCCTCCATCCCGGCATCGATCCGAACGCCGAGAAGGAGCTGCTGACGCGCGGCGTACCGGCGTCGCCGGGCGCCGCGACGGGTGAGGTCGTCTTCAGCGCCGACGAGGCGGCCGAGGCCGCCGCCGCCGGCCGCAAGGTGATCCTCGTCCGCGTCGAGACGTCGCCCGAGGACATCCACGGCATGCAGGTCGCGGAGGGCATTCTCACCGCCCGCGGCGGCCAGGCGTCGCACGCGGCGGTCGTCGCGCGCGGCATGGGAAAAACCTGCGTCGCCGGCGCGAGCGAGCTCGACATCCGCTACGATCCGGGGTTGTTCCACGTCGGCCAGCACCGCGTGAACCGCGGCGACTGGATCACGCTCGACGGCTCGACCGGCGAGGTCTTTCTCGGGCGCGTGCCGATGGTCGCGTCGCGCGGCGAGACCGACGAGTTCAAGACGCTGATGACGTGGGCGGATCGCGTGCGCCGCCTGAAGGTGCGCTGCAACGCCGACACGCCGAACGACGCCGCGGTCGCGCGCGAGTTCGGCGCCGAAGGCATCGGTCTCTGTCGCACCGAGCACATGTTCTTCGAGCCGGAACGCATCGGCGCCGTACGCGAGATGATCCTCGCCCGCGATACCCCGGGCCGCGAGCGCGCGCTCGCGAAGCTGCTCCCCATCCAGCGCGGCGACTTCCTCGCGATCTTCCGCGTCATGGACGGTCTGCCGGTGAACATCCGCCTGCTCGATCCGCCGCTGCACGAGTTCCTGCCGCACGGCGACGAGGAGATCGCCGCGCTCGCCGCGTCGATGGGCGTGGATGCAGACGAGCTGCGCGCCCGCCGCGACACGCTTCACGAGATCAATCCGATGCTCGGGCTCCGCGGCTGCCGCCTCGGGATCGTCTATCCCGAGATCTATCTCATGCAGGTGCGCGCGATCATGGAGGCGGCCTGTGAGGTCGCACGAGAAAAGGTGAGGGTCATCCCCGAGATCATGATTCCGCTCGTCGGCCACGTGCACGAGCTGCGCACGCTGCGGGCGCAGACCGATGCGCTCTGCCGCGACATCCTCGCGCGCACCGGCGTCAAAGTGCCGTACACGATCGGCACCATGATCGAGGTCCCGCGCGCCGCGCTCACCGCCGACGAGATCGCGACCGAGGCCGACTTCTTCTCGTTCGGCACGAACGACCTGACGCAAATGGGCTTCGGTCTCTCGCGCGACGACGCGGCGAAGTTCCTGCCGCAATACGTCGAGCGCGGCATCCTTCCCGCGGATCCGTTCGCGGTGATCGACCAACGCGGCATCGGCGAGCTGATGCGGATCGGCGTCGACAAAGGCCGGCGTACACGGCCGCGTCTCAAGATCGGGATCTGCGGCGAGCACGGCGGCCCGAAGGCATCGGTCTCTGTCGCACCGAGCACATGTTCTTCGATCCGGAACGCATCGGCGCCGTACGCGAGATGATCCTCGCCCGCGATACCCCGGGCCGCGAGCGCGCGCTCGCGAAGCTGCTCCCCATCCAGCGCGGCGACTTCCTCGCGATCTTCCGCGTCATGGACGGTCTGCCGGTGAACATCCGCCTGCTCGATCCGCCGCTGCACGAGTTCCTGCCGCACGGCGACGAGGAGATCGCCGCGCTCGCCGCGTCGATGGGCGTGGATGCAGACGAGCTGCGCGCCCGCCGCGACACGCTTCACGAGATCAATCCGATGCTCGGGCTCCGCGGCTGCCGCCTCGGGATCGTCTATCCCGAGATCTATCTCATGCAGGTGCGCGCGATCATGGAGGCGGCCTGTGAGGTCGCACGAGAAAAGGTGAGGGTCATCCCCGAGATCATGATTCCGCTCGTCGGCCACGTGCACGAGCTGCGCACGCTGCGGGCGCAGACCGATGCGCTCTGCCGCGACATCCTCGCGCGCACCGGCGTCAAAGTGCCGTACACGATCGGCACCATGATCGAGGTCCCGCGCGCCGCGCTCACCGCCGACGAGATCGCGACCGAGGCCGACTTCTTCTCGTTCGGGACGAACGACCTGACGCAAATGGGCTTCGGTCTCTCGCGCGACGACGCGGCGAAGTTCCTGCCGCAATACGTCGAGCGCGGCATCCTTCCCGCGGATCCGTTCGCGGTGATCGACCAACGCGGCATCGGCGAGCTGATGCGGATCGGCGTCGACAAAGGCCGGCGTACACGGCCGCGTCTCAAGATCGGGATCTGCGGCGAGCACGGCGGCGAGCCGGCATCGGTCGCGTTCTGCGACCGTATCGGCCTCGATTACGTGTCGTGCTCTCCGTATCGGGTGCCGATCGCGCGCCTCGCCGCCGCGCAGGCGGCGCTCGCGCAGTAGGCGGGCGCATGGCGGCGCGGCGGCGCGCGAGTCGTCGGACGGGTGCGAGCACCGGCAGGCTTTCCGCTCGCCCAATCGGCGGCGCGACGCGGGTGTATGCGATCATCGGCGACCCGGTCGCGCACAGCTTGTCGCCGCCGATGCAGAACGCGGCGTTCGCCACGTGCGGCCTCGACGCCGTCTATGTCCCGCTGCGCGTCGCGCCCGGCGAGCTCGCCGCCGCCGTTGCCGGGCTGAGCGCGTGCGGCGTCGAGGGCTGGAACGTCACGGTGCCGCACAAGACGGCGATCGTCCCGTTCGTCGACGCGTTGCAGCCGCGCGCACGCATCGCCGGCGCGGTGAATACGGTCGTTCGCACCGCGCATGGTCTCGTCGGCGACAACACCGACGGCGACGGCTTCGTCGCGGCGCTGCGCGCGGCGGGCCGTTCGCCGCGGAACGCCGCGGTGCTGGTCATCGGCTCCGGCGGCTCGGTTCAGGGGATCGTCCCGGCGCTGCTCGACGCCGGGAGCCGGCGCATCGTGATCGTGAATCGCACTCGCGCCCGCGCTGATGCGCTCGTCGCCGCGCTCGACGATGGTCGCGTCTCGACCGCCGGCCTCGACCTGCTCGTCGACGGCGCCGAGCTCGCGCGCTTCGCCGTGATCGTCAACGCGACCAGCGCCGCGCTCGGCGGTGACGCGCCGCCGCGGATCCGCTTCGACGCCACGTCGCGCGACGTCCTCTGTTGCGACTTGATGTACGGAAAGGCGTCGCCCTTCCTCCGCTCCGCGGCGCGCGCACGTCGCGCCACGATGGACGGGCTGCCGATGCTGCTCCACCAGGGCGCGCTCGCGTTCACGCTCTGGACGCATAGACGGGCACCGATCGTCGCGATGGAACGCGCGCTGCGCGCCGCCCAGCGCTGATACGGCACTTCGCTCCCGCGATTCCGCGCTTGGCGCGTCGACCATCGCGCGTGACGTGCGGATCGCTCACGCCGAGCGTCGGGAATGCCGATAAGGCCTCTGGCGCCGCCGCCCGTCGGCACAATGTCACCGCTCGGCACCGACACGACGGCGGTGCGGGTCGATATTTTTACGCGTAGGCAGTGACTTACATCCCCCGTACGATGACCATGGCGACTCGGCCGGCCACCGCGCCCGTCGGTCGACCACGGGTCTGAGAGGATCGATGTCGAGACTGGGAGAGCTCCTCGTCCGTCGCGGCCAGCTCGAGCCTGCCGCCCTCACCAAGGCCGTCGAGGAGCAACGCGCCCACGGCGGCGCCCTGGCGAGCCACCTCGTCAAGCTCGGCTTCATCAACGAGGACGCGCTGCTCTCGTACCTGCAGAAGGAGTATCGCCTCCCGGTCGTCGACCCCTCGAATCTCGACATTCCCACCGAGGTGCTGGCGCTCGTCCCGCCGGCGATGGTGCAGAAGCACCACGTCATCCCGGTGAACCTCGTGCGCTCGACGTCCAACCTGATCGCCATCAACGAGGTCAAATTTCTGACCGGGTACGACGTGAAGATCGCCGTCGCCGGCGCGAGCGCGGTGCAGCGGGCGATCGAGCGCTACTACGAGACCAACGTCAATTACGACCAGATGCTGAACGAGCTCGGGGGCGGGGACGTTCAGCTCGTCCACGGCGAGGAGGAGATCAACCTCCAAGACCTCGAGCGCGCGACCGAAGAGGCGCCGGTCGTGCGGCTCGTGAACGCGCTCCTCACCGACGCGATCGCGAAGCGCGCGAGCGACGTCCACGTCGAGCCGTACGAGAAGATGCTACGCATCCGCTTCCGCATCGACGGCGTGCTCTACGAGGTCATGCAGCCGCCGGTGAAGCTCAAGAACGCGCTCACCTCGCGCATCAAGGTGATGGCGTCGCTCGACATCGCCGAGCGCCGCATGCCGCAGGACGGCCGCATCAAGCTGAAGCTCG
>VBKW01000002.1 GCA_005879405.1 Deltaproteobacteria bacterium | reverse complement strand
CTGCGGCCGGGACTGGGTCGAGTTGCGAGCCAGACGAGGCGCGAGGGAAGTGAGCAGCGCAGGCGTAGCAGCGCTACGCCGAGCAGCGCAGCGACCGAGCAACGAAGTATGGCGACGCAAATCGGGCCAGTCACGCGTCGTCGAGCGCCGGCACGGCGCGGAACTGCGCCAGCAGCAGCACGTCGTAGAGCGCTTTCAGCAGGCCGCCGCACACGAGCGGCCAGCCGACGGCGGAGTGGGTCAGCATCGCGCCCGTGAAGAGCGGCGGCAGCGCCGACGCGAAGCTGCGCGGCACGTTCGTCACGCTCGCCGCGGCGGCGCGCTCCTCCGGCCGCACGACCGCCATGACGTACGCTTGCCGCGCCGGCACGTCCATCTGTGAGAGCGCCGCACGCGCGAGAAGAAACGCGACCGCCAGACGCACGTCCGACACGAGGCCGGCGACGACGAGAAAGAGATTCGCCGGGAGGTGCGTGTACACCATCGTCCGCACCAGGCCGATGCGGCGTGCCAGAATCGGCGAGACCAGCTGCGAGAGCGCGCTCAGGATCCCCGCGCCGAAGAAGATCGCGCCCGCGGCCGCGACCGAGAGCGCGAAGCGCTGATAGAGCCAGAGCACGAGCAGCGACTGGACGGCGAAGCCGCCGCCGAAGGAGTCGAGGCTGAAGAGCGCGGCGAGCTGCATGACGACGCGCCGCGAGCGCGCGAGCGGCCCGCCGGGGGCGGTGCGCGTCTCCACTTCCGATCCGAGCTGCAGATACAAGCGCGCCACGACGATCGCGACCAGCGCGTACAGCACGAACCCGGCGCGCTCGGCGACGAGTAGATCGATGCCGTAGACGTGCGCCGCGATCGCGGGGAGCCCGCTCGCCAACGACCCGAGCGCGCCCGTAAGGTTGCCGCCGACGTTGTACCAGGCGAAGAGACGCGTGCGCTCGTGACCGCTGACGGTCTGCGCCAACGCCGCCTGCTCGGTCGGCAGAAACACGCTCACGTCGCCCGCCGACGGATTCAACGTGCCGACGACCGCGATCACGAGCAGCGCCCAAAACCCGCTCGTCGTCGCGAAGCCGATGCCGGTCGCGAGCATGAGCGCCGCGGCGCCGAGCAACACCGGTCGTCGCGGCAGCCGGTGCGCCGCGAGCCCGAGCGCGATCGTCAGCGCCGCCGACCCGAGCAGCGTCCCGGTGACGATCGCCCCCACCTCGAACGGCGTGAACCCGAGGCGCGTGAGATAGCCCGCAAGCAACACGCTCACGAGCCCGTCGGCGAAGCCGCGGAGCGCGCGCGCGGCGAGAATCCGGCGCGCATCCGCCCGCCCCGCATGCGCCCCCGCGCCCCGCCGCATCGCCTCGTCGCTCATCGCCGCCGCGAGGCTATCACGCGCCGCGCGCCGTCGCGCCGCCGCGTAACGCCCTTGCCGGGTGACGCCGTTGCCAGGCGGATGTGGGTGTGGCGGCGTGTTCTGCACCCGTTGTGCACATACCTACCCTCTTGTGCACGTCGGGTGCAGAACACGCCGCCACACCCGCGTCCGCCCGCGCCGACTTCCCACACCAGGGCGCTACGCGCCGGCGAGCGTGCGCGCGATGATGCGCTGCGCTTCCTCGACGATCGTCGCCAGGTGCGCGTCGTCGCGGAAGCTCTCGGCGTAGAGCTTGTAGATGTGCTCCGTGCCCGACGGCCGTGCCGCGAACCAGCCGCTCGCGGCGACGACCTTGATGCCGCCGATCGGCGCGCCGTTCGCCGGCGCGCGCGTCAGCTTGGCGACGATCGGCTCGCCCGCGAGCGTGTCGGCGGTCATGCTCTCCGGCGCGAGCGCGGCGAGCGCCGCCATCTGCGCCGGCGTCGCGGGAGCGTCGATGCGGGTGTAGCGCGGCGTCCCGTACGTCGCCGTGAGCTCCTCGTAGTGACGTGAAGGATCGCGGCCCGTCGCGGCGGTGATCTCGGCCGCCAGGAGATCGAGCAGGATGCCGTCCTTGTCGGTCGTCCAGACAGTACCGTCGCGGCGGAGAAAGCTCCCGCCCGCGCTCTCCTCACCGCCGAAGCAGTACGAGCCGTCGAGCAGGCCGGCGACGAACCACTTGAAGCCGACCGGCACCTCGGCGAGCGTCCGCCCGAGGCCGGCGACGACGCGATCGATCATGGCGCTCGACACGAGCGTCTTCCCGACGGCGGCCGCGCTCGGCCACTGCGCGCGATGCGTGAGCAGATACCGGATCGCGACGGCGAGGTAGTGGTTCGGGTTCATGAGACCGCCGGTGCGCGTCACGATACCGTGGCGGTCGGCGTCGGGATCGTTGCCGACCGCGAGGTCGAAGCGGTCGCGCAGCTTGACGAGCGTCGCCATCGCCGCCGGGCTCGAGCAGTCCATGCGGATCTTGCCGTCATGGTCGAGCGTCATGAAGCGGAAGGTCGGATCGATCGCCGGGTTCGTGACGACGACGTCGAGGCCGTGGAGGTCGGCGATGACCTGCCAGTAACGCCCCGACGTGCCGCCGAGCGGATCGACGCCGATCGTGAGGCGGGCGGCGCGGATCGCCTCGACGTCGATCGCCTGCGCGAGATCCTCGACGTACGGCACGACGAAGTCCTCGAGGTGCGTCGTCGCCGCCCGCAGCGCGCGCACGTACGGCAGTCGCGCGACGTCGGCGTTGCGTGCGCGCAGATGCGCGTTGGCGCGCTCTTGGATCCACGACGTGACGTCGCTGTCGGCCGGACCGCCGTTCGGGGGGTTGTACTTGAAGCCGCCGTCGCCGGGCGGGTTGTGCGACGGCGTGACCACGATGCCGTCGGCGAGATGGTCGCGCCGGCCGCGGTTGTAGACGAGGATCGCGCGCGAGATCGCCGGCGTCGGCGTCACGCCGTCGTCGCGCTGGAGGAGCGTCTCGACCCCGTGCGCCGCCAGCACCTCGAGCGCCGTGCGCTGCGCCGGGCCGGAGACCGCGTGGGTGTCCTTGCCCAGGAAGAGCGGCCCGTCGATCCCGCGTTGCCGGCGGTACTCGCAGATCGCCTGCGTCGTCGCCAGGATGTGCGCCTCGGTGAAGCTGCCGTCGTTCGGCGAGCCGCGGTGACCGCTCGTGCCGAAGGCGACGAGCTGCTGCGGATCGCCGACGTCGGGCTGACGCTCGTAGTACGCGCGCTGCAGCGCCGCGACGTCGATCAGCTGATCAACGGGTGCGAGTTGCCCGGCGAGCGGATGCGGCATCGCTCGTTTGTACTACAGGCGCTCGTCGTCGGCGATGATCCGGCATCGTCGGCCAGGTGGTCGACCGAAGAAATCTGCATTGCGGAACGGACGCCTCGATCGATTCGCGACGAAGCAGTTGGTAAGCGACGCTTCCTCGTCGTGACATTGGAGACTGGATGAAAACTGGCGAGGCAAGTGCGACCGCGATTTCAACCGCCCGAGCTCGCGCGGCGCACCTGACGTGCTACGCGGGCCCCAAGATCCACGAGGACATCTTCGCGCTGCGTCTCACCGGAGACACGATGGACGAGTTGCGGCAGATGTGGCGTCCCTCGGTTGCTGCCCAGCGTGCCGCGGCGTACTTCGCGATGCGCCAACGGTTCTCAGAAGAGCGGCTCTTGGCTGCCGTCGAGCGGGGTGTGCGCCAAGTCGTCCTTCTCGGCGCCGGGCTGGATACATTCGCGCTTCGCCACCCAGAGGTCGTGCGCACCCTCCGCTTTGTCGAAGTCGATCACCCGGACTCTCAATCCTTCAAGCGACGGCGGCTCGACGCGGAGGGGTTATCGACTCCCGACGTGATCTACGTACCGATCGACTTCGCGAAGCAAAATCTCGCCTCGGAACTTGCCGCAGTTGGAGTGGACAGGACCTTTCCAACATTCTTCGCATGGCTCGGTGTGACGCAGTACATCCCCGAAGCGGCAAGCTTCGAGACGCTGACATTTGTTGCGAGTCATGCGCGGGACTCGGAGGTGGTCTTCACTGTGATCCGCCCCGATGATTCGCTCCCAGCCGACGAACGGCCGATCCAGCAGTACGCGGGCGCGGGTGCCGATGCACAAGGGGAACCATGGATCACGTATTTCGAACCTGAGACATTGGCTCGAAGCTTGTTGGCTCGAGGCTTTCGTCGGGTGGATGATCTGACGGTCGAAGCGGCCAGCCGTTACTTCGTCGGCCAACCCGACGGAGTCACGCCTCTTGCCGGAGGCTCTTGGCAGCAATTGTCTGACCGCTGGGAGCCGGAGTGGATCGCCCAAGATTAGGCAGACTGACGCGGTGCAGCCGCCACATTCGTCCAATTCTCGGACAACGTGACCGAATCCCTCGAAATCGGAGGGATCGCCGCGCCCGTCGACTCAGCTGAACATCGCACCCCACCGCTTCTGCATTTCTTGGGGTGACACTTCCTCCTTGCGCGTCGCAAGCTGCCACTTGTGTCCGAAAGGGTCGACGATCGTTCCGATGCGGTCGCCGAAGAATTCGTCCTTAACCGGTCGTAGGACGGTCGCCCCAGCAGAGGTCGCGCGCTCAACGAGGTGATCTACATCATCAACGTAGAGGTGGAGAGACACTGGCGAGCCGCCGACCGACGAGGGGCTGAGTGCACCGAAGTCCGGATACTCGTCGGC
>VBKW01000202.1 GCA_005879405.1 Deltaproteobacteria bacterium | reverse complement strand
CGAAATCGCCGCCGTAGTTGGTCGTGGTCGCGATGACGCGCGGGTCCTCGGGCACGGGATAGTACGAGTGCACGAAGTACACCTGCGCGCCGTCGTCGAGGCCGTCGAGGTGCGGCGCGCGGCGCAGGATCTGGAGCGCGTTCCAGCCCATGTGCGGAACCTTGCGCAGCCCCGCCGGGTCGTCCGGGAACCGCACGACGCGCCCGGGCAGCACCCCGAGGCCGCGCACCGGTCCGAACTCCTCGCTCTCGTCGAAGAGGAGCTGCATGCCGAGGCAGATGCCGAGGAACGGCCGTCCCGAGGCGATGAAGTCCTTCACGGGCGAGACGAGGTCGTGGCGACGGAGGTTCTCCATGCAGACGCCGAACGCGCCGACGCCGGGCAGCACCGCCGCCGCCGCGTCGGCGATGACGCGCGGGTCGCGCGTGACGACGGCGGTCGCGCCGACGGACTCGAGCGCCTTCTGCACGCTGCGCAGGTTCCCCATCTCATAATCGATGACCGCGATGCCGGGCATGGCTAGAGCGTCCCTTTCGTCGACAGTACACCGACGACCCGCGGATCGCGCTGGGTCGCGAGGTCCATCGCGCGCGCGAAGCCCTTGAACGCGGCCTCGATGATGTGATGCGGGTTGCGCCCGGCGAGCATGCGCACGTGCAGATTGATGCCGAGCTGGTTCACGAACGCCAAGAGGAAATCGTGTACCAACTCGACGTCGAACGTGCCGACGCGCGCCTGTTTCGTCTTCAAGTCGTACGCGAGAAACGGGCGGCCGCTGACGTCGACGACGACGTTCGTCAGCGCCTCGTCGAGCGGCACCGTCGCCTCGCCGAAACGGCGGATCCCTTCCTTGCCGCCGAGCGCCTGGTGGAACGCTTGTCCCAACGTCAACCCGACGTCCTCGACGGTGTGATGATCGTCGACCTCGACGTCGCCCGAGGCGCGGATGGTCAGATCGAAGAAGCCATGGCGGGTGAAGAGCTCCAGCATGTGGTTCAAGAACGGCACACCGGTCTGCACGTCGTAGCGGCCGCTGCCGTCGACTGCGAGCGTGACCTCGACCGTGGTCTCCTTGGTGGCGCGCGTCACCGTCGCCGTGCGCCCGCCGTTCGGCCGCCGGCGCGGCGCCGCGATGCGCGACGCGACCGCGCCGCTCGCCCGCTCCGCGATCTTCTTCATGCGGATGTATCTACCATTCACCGTCCGACGCCGCCATCGGCTGACGCATACGGTCGTCGACACCCTTGCGGTAGGTCGCCCGATTGAGCAGGCTTCCGGTGATGCCCGTCGAGGACGCGTACGCCCGTCCGCTGCGCAATCTCCGCGTCTCGGTGACCGACCGCTGCAACCTGCGCTGCGCGTATTGCATGCCGGAGGAGGACTACGTCTGGCTGCCGCGGGAGCAGATCCTCCACTTCGAGGAGATCGCCAAGCTCGTCGACGTATTCCTCGACCTCGGCGTGGACAAGGTGCGCCTCACGGGCGGGGAGCCGCTCCTGCGACGCAACTTGCCGCGCCTCGTCGGTATGCTGGCCGCGAAGTCGCGCCTACGCGACCTCGCGCTCACGACGAACGGCGTCCTGCTCGCGGAACGCGCTGCCGCCCTGCGCGCCGCGGGGCTGCATCGCATCACGGTGAGCCTCGATACGTTACGCTCAGCGCGCGCGCTCGCCCTCACGCGCCGTGACACGCACGCGCAAGTGCTCGACGGGATCCGCGTCGCCGCGGCTACGGGATTCGCGTCGCTCAAGATCGACACGGTCGTCATGCGCGGCGTGAATCACGACGAGCTCGTCGACTTGCTCGAGTTCGCCCGCACCGTGGCGGCGGAGATTCGCTTCATCGAGTACATGGACGTCGGCGGCGCGACACGCTGGTCGATGGATCAGGTGGTCGGCCGCGACGAGATGCTCGCGGCGATCACGCGCCGTTACGGCCGCGTCGCGCCGATCATCGAGGAGTCGAGCGCGCCCGCCGACCGGTATCGCCTTCCCGACGGCACCACGTTCGGGATCATCGCGTCGACGACGGCGCCCTTCTGCGCCCGCTGCGACCGCAGTCGGCTGACGGCCGACGGCACGTGGTATCTCTGTCTCTACGGCCGGCAGGGAATCGATCTTCGCGGGCCGCTGCGCGCCGGCGCGAGCGCGGCGGAGCTTCAGGCGCTCATCACCGGCGGCTGGCGTCGGCGAACCGACCGCGGCGCGGAAGACCGGCTGGGGCTGCGCGAGCGGGCGCCGTTCGTCCCGAAGTCGCAATTGAAACAAGACCCGCACCTCGAGATGCACACCCGCGGCGGCTAGTGAACCGTCGTCCGCCGGGTAGCGACGTGACCTAACGCAAGCGGAGTCGGACGGCGCGTGCGTGCGCGTCGAGACCTTCGAGCTCCGCGAGGCGCACGACCGCCGGGCCGAGGCGGCGGAGCACCGCGGGCGACGCTCCGATGACGCTCGAGCGCTTGATGAAATCGTAGACTCCGAGCGGCGACGAGAAGCGGGCGCTGCCGCCCGTCGGGAGCACGTGGTTCGGACCCGCGAGGTAGTCGCCGAACGGCTCGGGGGAATCCTCGCCGAGGAAGATCGCGCCCGCGTGCCGCACCGCCGGGAGCCAACGCCGCGGACGCGCGACGGCGAGCTCGAGGTGCTCCGGCGCGATCCGGTTGGCGACGTCGATCGCCTCGGCGACGCTCGCCGTGACGAAGGCGGTGCCGTGACGGCGGAGCGCGCGGCGCGCGATCGCCCGCCGCGGCAAGCGCGCGAGCTGTGTCGCGAGCTCGCGTTGGACGGCGCGGACGAGCGCCGCCGACGGCGTCACCAGCATCGCGGCGGCGAGCGGATCGTGCTCCGCCTGCGAGAGCAGATCGGCGGCGACGCGCGCCGGGGTCGCGCGTCCGTCGGCGACGATCAGCACCTCGCTCGGGCCGGCGATCATGTCGATGTCGACGCTGCCGAACACGAGCCGCTTCGCGGTCGCGACGTAGGCGTTTCCCGGCCCGCAGATCTTGTCGACGCGCGGCACCGACTTCGTCCCGTAGGCGAGCGCGGCGATCGCCTGCGCGCCGCCGATGCGGAACAGGCGATCGAGACCCGCAACGTGCGCCGCGGCGAGCACGGACGTGGGGATGCCGTCGGCTTTCGCGGGCGTGACGCCGATCACCTCGCCGACACCCGCGACCTTTGCCGGCACGACGTTCATCAGCACCGACGAGGGATACGCCGCGGTGCCGCCGGGAATGTACACGCCGACGCGATCGAGCGCCCGCACCTGCTGTCCGAGCAGGGCGCCCGCCGCGTCACGGTAGCTCCACGACGCTTGCCGCTGCCGGCGGTGGAAATCGCGGATGCGACGCGCGGCGAGCTCGAGGTCGCGTCGCACCGCGCGCGGCAGCGCCGCCGCCGCACGCTCCATCGCGGCGCGCGGCACCTCGACCGTCCGCGCGGTGAGCGCGACGCCGTCGAAACGCCGCGTGTACGCGAAGAGCGCCGCGTCGCCGCGCCGGCGCACGTCGTCGACGATCGCCCGCACCGTATGCTCGATCGTCGCATCGGTGCGACCGCCGCGCGCCTCGAGTAACGCCAGACGACGCGCGAACGCGGCGCCGCGCGCCGGCACGACCGTGAGAAGATCCGCCATGACCTCGGGCCGGCCGTCGCGTCGCGCACGCTCCGCGGTGCGGGCCGCGCCGCCGCGTTCGCGCGCCGCTCCTCGCGCGCTCACGTGCGCACTCGCGCGATGTCGGCGCCGAGGGCGGAGAGCTTCTCCTCGAGACGCTCGTAGCCGCGGTCGAGGTGGTAGATGCGCGACACTTCCGTCGTGTTGTGCGCGGCCAGACCGGCGAGCACCAAGCAGACGCTCGCGCGCAGATCGGTCGCCATGACGGGCGCGCCGGAGAGCGTCGCGACGCCGCGCACCGCCGCGCTGCGGCCGTCGACCCGGACGTCGGCGCCCATGCGCACCAGCTCCTGCACGTGCATGAAGCGGTTCTCGAAGATCGTCTCGGTGATGACGCTCTGGCCGTCGCCGAGCGTCATGAGCGCCATGAACTGCGCTTGCAGGTCGGTCGGGAATCCGGGGTACGGCGCGGTACGGACGTCGGCGCGACCGAGCGCCTGCGCGCCGCGCACCGTGATGCCGTCCGCGCGCGCCTCGATCGCGACCCCGACCTCCTCCAGCTTCGCCACGAGCGCGTCGAGATGGTCGGCGCGAGCGCCGGCGACGTGCACCTCGCCGCCGGTGATCGCGCCCGCGAGCAGCAGCGTCCCGGCCTCGATGCGATCGGGGACGACCGCGTGATCGAAGCCGCCGAGCTCGCGCACACCTTCGATCCGCACGACCGACGTGCCGGCGCCGTCGATGCGCGCCCCCATCGCGCCGAGCGCGGCGGCGAGATCGCCGATCTCGGGCTCGCGCGCGGCGTTCTCGATCACCGTCGTGCCCTCGGCGAGCGTCGCCGCCATCATCACGTTCTCCGTGGCACCGACCGACGGGAAGTCGAGCGTGATCCGCGCGCCGCGCAGGCGCGGCGCCTCGGCCTCGACGTAGCCGTGCGCCTGGCAGATGCGCGCTCCGAGCCGCTCGAGCCCAGCCAAGTGGATGTCGACCGGCCGGCTGCCGATCGCGCAGCCGCCCGGCGTCGACACGCGTGCCCGGCCGGTGCGCGCGACGAGCGGCCCGAGCGTGAGAAACGACGCCCGCATCGTCTTCACGAGGTCGTACGGCGCTTCGCTCGAGGTGAGCGTCCGCGCCTCGACCACGATCGTCGAGAACTCGCCGTCGCCGACGAGCGCGCCGAGGCGCTCGAGGAGCCGCAGACTCGTCGTGACGTCGGCGACGCGCGGCAGGCCGCGGATGGTGCAGCGCTCCGGCGTCAGCAGCGACGCGAAGAGCAGCGGCAGCCCCGCGTTCTTCGAGCCGCTCACGGCGACGGTGCCGCGTAGCGCGCGGCCGCCGCGAATCAGAATCTTCTGCATCGCCCGCACCTCACACCGCCACCTCCGTGACCGCGGCGATCGCCGCCGTCGCCGCCACGACGCGCGACACTCCGGCGAGATCGGTGTGCCACGCCACGCCTCGCAACCCGGCGGCCGCCATGATCGCGGCGACCGCCTCCGCCTGTCCGACGCCGACCTCGACGAGCAGCCATCCGCCTGGCGCAAGGTGCGCCGCGGCGCCGGGAACGAGGGCGCGATACGCGGCCAACCCGTCGTCGCCGCCGTCGAGCGCCACCACGGGCTCGGCGCGCACCTCGGCCGACAGCGCCGCCAGCGCGGCCGTCGGCACGTACGGCGGGTTGCTCACGATCACGTCGAAACGCGTCGCGGGATCGAGCGCTGCCGTCCACGAGCCGACGACGACCTCGACCCGATCCGCGACACCGGCGCGCCGCGCGTTCGCGGCCGCGATCGCCGCGGCGCGCGGCGACACGTCGACGGCCGTCACGAGCGCATGCGGCAGCTCGCGGGCAAGGGCGATCGCCAGCGCGCCGCTGCCGGTCCCGAGGTCGAGGATGCGACGCGGCGTCGGCGCGGCCGGCGGCTCCGTACTCGCGACCGCCACGACGGCGAGGGCGCGCTCGACGAGGAGCTCGGTCTCGGGACGCGGGATCAGCACGTCGGGAGTGACGGCCAGCGGAATCGACCAGAACTCGCGCGACCCGATGAGATACGCGACGGGCTCGCCGGCGGCGCGGCGGCGGACGAGCTCGCGATACGCGTCGACCTCGCGCGGTGCGAGCGGTTGATCGAAGCGCAGGTAGACGCCGATCCGATCCGTCGCGAGGACGGACGCGAGCAGCACCTCGGCGTCGAGGCGCGCGGTTGCGACGCCGCGCGCCGCGAGGAACTCCGTCGCGCGCCGCAGATACGCGAGCGCCGTCCGCGGCGCGGGCGTGGCGTCCGCGGCGCGCGCCGCGGGGGTACGATCCCCGCTGCTGCCGGTCCGCGCCGCGCCGCCCGGCGGGGTTCGCTCAGCGCTCATCGGTCGGCGCCGCCTTCAGCAGCTCGGCTTGGTAGTGGGTCACGAGCGCGTCGATCACCGAGTCGAGCTCGCCTTCGAGGACGCGATCCAGCGAATGGAGCGTGAGGTTGATGCGGTGATCGGTCACCCGACTCTGCGGAAAATTGTAGGTCCGGATACGCTCCGAGCGGTCGCCGGTGCCGACCATGCTGCGGCGGTTCGCCGCGATCTCACTGCGCTGCGCTTCCTCGGCGCGTTCGAGGAGGCGCGCGCGCAGGATCTTCAGTGCCTTGGCTTTGTTCTTGTGCTGCGACTTCTCGTCTTGGCAGGTGACGACGAGGTTCGTCGGCAGGTGCGTGACGCGCACGGCGGAGTCGGTGGTGTTGACGCTCTGCCCGCCCGGCCCCGACGAGCGGAAGACGTCGATCTTGAGGTCCTTCTCGTCGATCGCGACATCCACCTCGTCCGCTTCGGGCAGCACGGCGACCGTCACGGCCGACGTGTGGATCCGTCCCGACCCCTCGGTCTCCGGCACGCGCTGCACGCGGTGCACGCCGCCTTCGAACTTGAGTCGGCTGAACGCCCCCTGTCCTTCGATCGAGGCGATCACCTCCTTGAAGCCGCCGAGCCCCGTCGGGCTCGAGCTAAAGATGTCGACGCGCCAGCGGCGCGTCTCGGCGTAGCGGCAGTACATGCGAAAGAGCTCCGCCGCGAAGAGGCTCGCCTCATCGCCGCCGGTGCCGGCGCGGATCTCGAGCAGCACGTTGCGGTCGTCGTTCGGATCGCGTGGCACGAGCAGGATCTTCAGGCGCTCCTCGAGCGTTTCGTTGCGGGCGCGCAGCGCCGGCAGCTCCTCTTGCGCGAGCGCGCGCATCGCCTCGTCGGCGTCGTGCAGGAGCGACTTGCTGCCGTCGATCTCCTGCTGCACGTCCTTCCACTCGCGGAAGGTCCGCACGATCTCCTCGAGCCCTGAGCGCTCCTTCGCGAGCTTCGCGAACTCCTTGCGGTTCGCGATCACGTCGGGCGCGACGAGCAGCCCCTCGATCTCGCTGTACCGCCGCTCGACCGCTTCGAGCTTTTGGTACACTACGCCACCGTCCGCGGGACACGTATCGCGCGTCGCGCTCCGATCGGCGTGCGAGGGCTACTTCGCCGCGTTGGCGCCGTACTTGCGGCGGAAGCGCTCGACGCGGCCGGCGGTGTCCACGAGCTTTTGCTTGCCCGTGTAGAAGGGGTGGCACGCGGAGCAGATCTCGACGTGGATGCTTTTGACCGTCGAGCGGGTATCGATGACGTTACCGCACGCACAGATGATCTTCGCCGGCTGGTACGCCGGATGAATGCCTTCCTTCATGGACGCTGCTCCTTCTCGTGGGAACGAAAAGATATAGCAATGCCGTCGCGTCCCTTCAACTGCGCGCCGACCGCGCACGGCTCACGCTGACCGCAGGCGTTCGTCGGCGATGAGGCGCACCAGATCGAGCGTGCTGATCACGCCGCGCACCGTGGCGCCCTCGGTCACCAGGACGCGATGCAGATGTCGGGTGAAGAGCGTCCGTGCGACCTCCGTGAGCGGCGTCTCGGGCCTGACGGTCACGACCTCGGTCACCATGATGTCACGGACGGTCTTCGCCTGGAGCGCGGGCGCGACGCTCGCCAGCGACGCGACGAGCGTCGGCTCCTCGGCCGGCGCGAACTCCGGCGGGTCGGCCACCTCGGCGACGGCGCCGGCGAGCGAGCGCTCGAGGCTGCCAGCACGCACCAGATCCGAGCGCGACACGTGCCCGACGAGCGCACCGTCGTCCACGACCGGCGCGCCGCTGATGCGCTCGCGGATGAGGAAGTCCGCGAGGTCGACGAGCGGCAGCGTCGGCGCGACGCTGATCACGTCGGTCTGCATCACGTCGCGGGCGCGGAGCGTCACGGCCGCTGCCATAGCAGGCGGCCCTGCGGGGAGCTACGAGGAGGCGCGGCTCGGCTGAAGCAGGCCCGCTCGCAAATCAGGTCTCGACCCCGCCGGTGCGAACGCGGGCGACCGCCGCCTTCCACCCGTCGTAGAGCGCGTCACGCCGTTCGGGCACCATCTTCGGCTTGAACACGCGGTCGACGGCACGGACGCGCTCCAACTCCGCCATCGTCCAGAGACCGGCGCCGAGGCCGGCGAGCATCGCCGCTCCGAGCGCCGTCGTCTCGACGACCTTCGGGCGGTCGACCGTGGTCGCGAGGACGTCGGCCTGGAACTGCATCAGGAAGTCGTTGGCGGCGGCACCGCCGTCGACGCGGAGGACGCGGATCGGACGACCCGCTTCTTCCGCCATCGTGTCGACGACGTCACGGGTTTGGTACGCCAGCGACTCGAGCGCGGCGCGTACGACGTGTGCGCGCGTCACCCCGCGCGTCAGGCCGAGGACCGCGCCGCGCGCCTCGGGGTCCCAATACGGCGCCCCCAGGCCGACGAACGCCGGCACCACATACACGCCGAGCGTCGAGTCGACGCTGCGCGCGAGAGGCTCACTCTCGGCGGCGGTGCGCAGGATCGCGAGCCCGTCGCGCAGCCACTGGATCGCCGCGCCAGCGACGAAGATCGCGCCCTCGAGCGCGTAGCTCGGCTGCCCGTCGCCGCCGCACGCGACCGTCGTGAGGAGGCCGCGCGTGCTCGCGACCGCCGACGCACCGGTCTGCATGAGCACGAAGCAACCGGTGCCGTAGGTGTTCTTCACGGTGCCGGGCTCGAAGCATGCCTGCCCGAAGAGGGCCGCTTGCTGATCACCGGCGACGCCGGCGATCGGAATCGGCGCCCCGAAGAGCGCCGGCTCGGTCTCGGCGATGACGCCGCTCGATGGCCGCACCTCGGGGAGCATCTCCGCGGGGACACCGAGGAGCCCCAGCAAATCCGGGTCCCACGCGCGATTGTGGATGTCGTAGAGGAGCGTGCGCGAGGCGTTCGTCGGGTCGGTCGCGTGCACGCGCCCGCCGGTCAGCTTCCAGATGAGCCACGCGTCGACGGTGCCGAACGCGAGGTCGCCGTGCTCGGCGCGGCCGCGTGCGTTGCGCACGTTGTCGAGGATCCACGCGACTTTCGTGCCGGAGAAGTACGGGTCGAGGACGAGACCGGTCTTGGCGCGAACGACGTCTTCGTGGCCACCCGCCTTGAGCGCGGCGCAGCGGTCGGCGGTGCGCCGATCCTGCCACACGATCGCACGCCCGATCGGCGCACCGGTGCGCCGATCCCACACGATCGTCGTCTCGCGCTGATTCGTGATGCCGAGCGCGGCGACGGCCGCACCGCCGATGCCGGCGCGGCGCAGTGCCTTACGCGCGACGCGCAACGTGACGCGCCAGATCTCCTCCGCGTCGTGCTCCACCCAGCCCGGCCGCGGGTAGTGCTGCCGAAACTCCGAGTAGCCGCGCCCGACGATGCGGCCGCGCCGATCGAACACCAGCACCGTCGACCCCGTCGTACCTTGATCGATCGCCATCACGTGCGTGCGTTTGGTCGCCATCGGCGCAGGCATCTACCTCATCTCTTGCGGCGGCGCGATCCGCCTTGCGATGTGCGCCTGAACGGACGCCGACGCGCGGCGGAGCGCGAGGAAGGGGTGCGCGGGGCCGGCACGCGCGCTCGGCGGCCGCGCCCGCGCCAACGTCGCGGGCGCATGCGGACCTCTGCGTACGAGCGGGCGGGGAGGCACGCTTTGCAAATTCTACGTCCCCGCGCACCCCTTCCTCGCGCTCCGCCGCGTCGACCGCCGCCGATTCAGGCGCACGCTCGCGACCGCCGGCGCGCTCGCGACCGCGGCCGACGTATGGTCGACCGCGGCGTCGGCGTCGCCGACGCTCGCGCGCGGCCGCGCGAAGGTGTCGTCGAACGTCCGACGACGCGGGTGGCGGGCGCCGTCGGTTGTCCTACGCCGTGCTCAGTGCGCCCCGAGCGCGAACACCGCGAAGACGAGCGCCTCGACGACCTCGCCGATCGCGCCGAGCACGTCGCCGGTCACGCCGCCGAGGCGCGCGTGCGCGAGGATGCGGCAGCCGATGGTCGTCGCGGCGACGAGGAGAATCGCGAGCAAGCCGCGGGCGCCGGTCTGGGCGAGCACGATCCAGAGCGCGAAGACCGTCGCGATCGCGAACTCGCGGAACGTGAGTGAGCGCACCATGGCGTGGCCGAGGCCGTCGGGCTGCGCTGGCTGCGATCCGAAGCCGAGGACGACCATCGCCCAGCGCGCCAGCAGCGGCGCATAGAGCAGCGCCGCCGTACGTGTCTCCGGCGGCAGCGCGTCGAGGCTGCGGAGCTTCAGGGCGACGACGAGCACGACCGCGGCGACGCCGAACGGACCGACGGCGCCTTCGCGCATGATCGTGAGCGCGCGCTCGCGGTGGCCGGTGAAGAGCCCGTCGGCGGCGTCCGCGAGGCCGTCGAGATGCAGGCCGCCGGTGATGACGACCAGAACACCGACGAGCAGCACGTCGCGGATCGCCAGCGGCACGACGGGCGCCGTCACCCGGTCGAGCGCGACGAGCACGGCGCCGAGTGCGAAGCCGACGAGCGGGAAGAAGAGCGCGCTCGTGCCGACCTCGACCGTCGAGCCCGGAACGGGGACGACGGTGAGAAAGCGCACCGCGGTCGCGAGCTGTGCGAGGAGCGCCGCCGGCGCGTTCAGCGCCCGCCGGCGCGCTGCGGCGGCGGCTTCGGCGTCCGCCGCGGCGGCGCCGTCCGCACTGGCGGCCGCGCTCGGCACCGCAGCGTCGCGCCGACCGGCGTCCTCGTCGGCCATGGCGCGACGCTCAGTCGCCGCCGTCGGGCTCGAGGTCGCGCCGTCGCGCCACTCCCGCCGACTCGAAGGTCGCCATCTCGTCGAAGAGGCGGAGACTCGTCTCCGCGAGCGCGATCCCGAGACACGCGCCGGTCCCCTCGCCGAGCCGCATCTCGAGATCGAGGAGCGGCGACGCGTCGAGCGCGGCGAGGATCGCCGCGTGACCCGGCTCGGGGGAGCGGTGCGCGAAGACGCAGTACGGACGCGCCGCCGGAGCGAGCCGGAGCGCGACGAGCGCGCCGGCGCTGGCGATGAAGCCGTCGACGACGACGAGGCAGCGCGCGGCCGCCGCACCGAGGCACGCGCCGGCGATCGCGGCGATCTCGAGGCCGCCGACGGCGGCGAGCACGTCGAGCGGACGCGACGGATCGGGCGTATGGCGCGCGAGCGCCGCGGCGATCACTTCCTGCTTCCGCGCCACGCCGGCGGGGTCGAGACCCGTTCCCGGACCGACGACGGTGGCGACCGGCGCGCGCAGCAATGCCGCGGTGACCGCCGCCGCCGCGGTCGTGTTGGCGATGCCCATCTCGCCGAGCGCGATCATCGTCACGCCGCGCCCCGCCTCGCGCTCGGCGATCGCGATGCCGACCTCGAGCGCGCGCCGCGCCTCGTCGGCGGTCATCGCCGGCTCGCGCAGCATGTTGCACGTGCCGGGCGCGACCCGCGCCGCGACGACACCTGCCGGCGGCGGCGCGGTCGACGCGACGCCCACGTCGACGACGACGACCTCGATGCCGTGCTGGCGCGCGATCACGTTGACGGCGGCACCGCCGGCCGCGAAGTTCGCGACCATCTGCGCCGTCACCGCCTGCGGATACGCGCTCACGCCTTCGGCGGCGACGCCGTGGTCGGCGGCGAACACGAGCGCGCTCGTGGCGCCGCGGCGCTCACCGAGGACGGTCGCAGCCGTCGCCGCGAGCTCCTCGAGGCGTCCCAGGCTCCGCCGCGGCTTCGTCAGCGCGTCGAGGCGCGCCCACGCGGCGGCGCGACGCCGCTCGTCGAGCGGCGCGATCGCGGCGAGCGTCGCGGCGAGGTTGCGCGTCGGCGTCAGCACGGCAGGCGCGACCCTTAGCAGCTCGGGCGGCAAGCGGCCACCGCGCCGCGACGGCGCGGCGACGTTTGCGCGCCCCCGAACGCGTCCTTATCATCCGCGCGCCATGCGATGGGGAGGCGACCCGCGCGAGATCGTGCCGCAGGCGTCGGGCGAGCTGGTTGCGCTCGCCGGCGAGGCGCTGAAGTCGCTCGTCCTCTACGGCAGCGCAGCGGGCGCAGGGTTTCGTCCCGAGCGCTCGGACGTGAACTTCGCCGTCGTCCTCGACCCGCTGCAGTTCGTCGACCTGCAGCGCATCGCGCAGTGGTGGGCGCGGTGGCGCCGACGTCGCGTCGCGGCGCCGCTCGTGCTCTCACGCGCCGAGCTTGAGGGCGCGCGCGACGTCTACCCACTCGAGCTCCTCGACATTCGCGCCCGCCATCGCACGCTCGCCGGCGCCGAGCTGTTCGACGGGCTCGCGGTCTCGGCAGAGGCCGTACGTATGGAGTGCGAGCGCGAGGCAAAGGGCAAGCTGTTCCGGCTGCGCGCCCTCTATCTCGAGCTCGCCGGCTCCGCGCGCGATCTGCACGAACTGATGCTCGACTCCAGGAAGACGTTCCTGCACGTGATGCGCGGGCTGCTCTACCTCCGCAACCAGCCGTGGACGGTTCACGGCACGGAGATCGTGCACGCGTTCGAGCGTGAGTACGCGTGCGCGCTCCCCGTCCTTGCGGCGCTGGGCGAGCCCGACGTGACGGGCGCGGGCACGGAACGATTCGGCGCCTACCTCACGGAGATCGAGACCCTGGCGATGATCACGGACCGCGACGCGTCGCCGCCGACGGCGGTCTCGCCGGCGGCGACGCGGCAGGCATGAGGCGTGCGATCGCGACGGCGGAGCGCGTCGATGCGTCGGTCGTTCTCGCGCTCGTCGCGGCAGCGTTGGTCGCTACGGCAGCGGTGATCGCCGCGGCGTCGGCGGCGCACGCGGCGCCGGCGCCCGCGCCGACCCCGCTCGGGTACGTGTCCGACTACGCGCACGTGATCGACGCGGCAACCGCGGCGGCGCTCACCGCGCGGATCGACGAGCTGAAGCGCAAGACCGGCGCCGAGATCGCGGTCGTCACCGTCCCGACGACCAAGCCCGACACCGCGTTCGACTACGCGATGCGGCTCGCCGAAGCATGGAAGCCGGGCGCCGCGGGCAAGGACAACGGCGTCGTCTTTCTCGTCTCGGTCGCCGACCGCGACCTCTTCATCCTGACCGGCTACGGCATCGAGGGCGCGCTTCCCGACGGGCTCGTCGGCGAGATCCGCGACCGCAACATCGTGCCGCGCTTTCGCGCCGGCGACCTTTCCGGCGGCATCCGTGCCGGTGTCGAGCGCATGGCGGCGATCATCGCCCGCGAGTACGGCGTCACGCTCTCGGGCGCGCCGTCCGTCCCCGAGCGTCGACGCGAGCCCGGCGGCATCGCCATCAGTCCCGGCCTGCTGCTGCTCTTGCTCATCCTCTTCTTCGTGGTGCTGCCGATGATGTCGGCGGCTGCGGGCGGGCGGCGGCGCGGCATGATGTGGGGGCCGCCGATGTGGGGCGGCGGCTTCGGCGGCGGCGGCTTCGGCGGACCGGGCGGCGGATTCGGGGGTTTCGGCGGCGGCAGCTTCGGGGGTGGCGGCGCCGGCGGAAGCTGGTGATCAGGCTTCGGAAGGAGGACATCATGCGAATGGCGCACATGAGGCGATCGATCACGGTCGGCGTCGCGCTGCTGGCGACGGCGCTCACGGGCTGCGGCTACAACCGTCTCGTCAGCTTGCGCGAGGCGATCGACGGCGCGTGGGCGCAGGTCGAGGTACAGCTGCAGCGGCGCAACGACCTCGTCCCGAACCTCGTCGAGGTGACGAAAGGCTACGCCAAGCACGAGCGCGAGATTTTCGAGGCGGTCGCGAACGCGCGCGCCAGAATGCTCGCGGCCGGCGGCTCGCGCGACGCCCAGATCGACGCCGCGAGCGACATGTCGTCGGCGCTGTCGCGCCTGCTCGCGCTCTCCGAGCGCTATCCGGACCTCAAGGCCGACCAGCAGTTCGGCCGTCTCTCCGACGAGCTCGCCGGCACGGAGAACCGCATCGCGACCGAGCGCCGCCGGTACAACGACGCCGTCCGCGAGTACAACACGCTGGTGCGCAGCTTCCCGACGATGCTGACCGCGCGCGCCACGGGCTTCACGCCGCAGAAGTATTTCGAGGCACCGGAAGCCGCGCAGCAAGTGCCGGCGGTGAAGTTCGAGTGACGGCACGGCTCGACGAGCCAGCCGCGGATGCGCACCGAGCGTCCACGCTCCGCGGCGACGACGCGCCGACACGATGCGCATCCTGATCGCCGGGACGGGCGGCGTCGGCGGCTACTTCGGCGCGCTCCTAGCGCGCGCCGGGCGCGACGTCGTGTTTCTCGCCCGCGGCCGCAACCTCGCAGCGCTCCGCGAGCGCGGTCTCACGGTCGAGAGCGTCGACGGTGACATGCGGCTGCCGCACGTCACCGCGACCGACACGCTCGCGGACGCGGCGCCCGTGGACCTCGTCCTCGTGACCGTGAAGTCCTACGACACCAGCGCGACGGCCGCCGTCATCGCGCCGGTCGTCACGCGCGAGACGATCGTCCTCTCGCTGCAAAACGGCATCGAGAACGAGGGTGTGCTCGCGGCGGCGCTCGGCCTGCCGCCGCTCCTCGGCGCGATGACGCAGATCGGCGCCGAGCTCACCGCGCCCGGCGTCGTACGCCACGTCGCGCAGGGCACGATCTTCTTCGGCGAGATGAATGGCCACGAGAGTACGCGCACCCGTGTGCTCGTCGAGCTCTTCGGCGGCGCGGGCATCCGTCATCGGCCGTCGGCGCACATCCTGCTCATGCTGTGGGACAAGCTCTCGTGGAACGCCGCGTTCAACGCGGTCACCGCGCTCACCCGCGCGACGAGCGGCCAGGCGGCGCGCCTGCCGCAGACGGCGCAGCTTCTCCGCGACGTCATGCTGGAGGTGATCGCGGTGGCACGCGCGCAGGGCATTCTCCTCGACCCGGCGCGCGTCGATCCGGTGATCGCGTACGCCGCCGAGCACCTCGGGACCCTGCGCACGTCGATGCTGCAGGACGTCGAGCGCGGCCGCCGTCTCGAGTACGACGCGATCAACGGCGCCGTCGTGCGCGCCGGCGACGCGATCGGCGTGCCGACGCCGCTCAACCGCGCGCTCGTCGCGTTGCTCGCCGCGCTCGATCCGCAGCGGCCCACGGGAGAGCGCGGCGCGGGCAGAGTGACGCCGATCCGGGGTTGATCGAGCGCGCTCTTGCGCCCCTCCGCGCGTCGCACGGTTGCTCGCGACACCAAGTATGTGTACACTTTCGGTGAACACATGAGCAAAACCGTATCGATCGTCGCCGCCCGTCGGGAACTGGGTCGTCTGGCTGACGAGGTGCGGCGGACCGGGCAACCGGTGATCCTCACGCGCCGCGGCCACGCCATCGCCCGCATCGCTCCCGAGCCGGCCATTGCGGCCGGGCGGTCGAGCGCGAACGATCCTTTTGCGGAGCTGCGGGGCACCGTCCGACTCAACGGTACGCTCGACGAGCTGCAGCATGCCATCCGCGATCTGAGATCGGAGTTCGGCGCCAGCCTCGATCGTCGCGCGGCAGCGCTTCGCCGTCGCACCATGCCGCGCCGTGCGTGAGACCGCAGCCGTCCTCGATACCGTTGCTCTGCTCGGCTACCTCACCGCCAGCGCGCGCGGCCTCGGACGATCCGCGCGGCGCCTCTTCGAGCGGGCGCGCCGCGGTCACGTTCGCCTCGTCGTGCCGACGATCTGTCTCTTCGAAGTCGGTCAGCTCGAAGAGCGGGGGCGGATCTCGTTGGCGATCGCATTCGAGCGCTGGTGTGATCTCGTCGCCCAGGCGGAACCGTTGCTGCTCCTGCCACTCGAGCGCGCCCACGTGTCGGAGGCCCGATCGCTACCTGCACTGCGCGATCCGTTCGATCGTCTCATCGCCGGGACCGCCGTCGCCCTCGGCGTACCTCTGGTCACTCCCGACGCCAGGATCGCGACGGCGGAACGGGTGGCGGTGATCTGGTAGCCTCGCCGGCCAGACGATCGGAGCGCGCACGGCGAACGGTGCGAGCGGCGGCGGGTCAGGGTTGCGACAAGAAGCTCAGACGCGCGAGCTCGAGCCAGGGCGCGGGGAAGACGCCGATCAGCACCGTCACGACCGCGGAGAAGACGATGCTGGTGAAGAGGTAGGGTCGCCGACTGGCGCGTACGACGTCGACGGCGCCGGGGGTCATGAACATCACCACCAGCACGCGAACGTAGTAGCCGGCGGAGATGACGCTATTGATCACGCCGATCACGGCGAGCGCGTAGTAACCCTCGCGCACGGCGGCGGTGAAGACGTAGATCTTGCCGGCGAAGCCGGCGAGCGGCGGGATGCCGGTCAGCGACAGCATGAAGATCGCCATCGCCGCGCCGAGCAGCGGCGAGCGGAAGCCGAGGCCGGCATAGTCGTCGATCTCCTCATGCGGCTCGCCGCGCCGCCCGAGGGCGAGGACGACACCGAACGCGCCGAGGTTCATGCCGGCATACGCGAGGAGATAGAAGAGCGCCGCAGCGCCCCCGGTCGGGCCGCCAGCCGTGAGCGCCACCAGGATGTAGCCGGCGTGCGCGATGCTCGAGTACGCGAGCATGCGCTTGATGTTGTGCTGCGCGAGCGCGAGGACGTTGCCGACGGTCATCGTCGCGACCGCGAGCACCCAGAGCAGCATCGACCAGTCGGCGTGCAGGCCGCCGAAGCCGCGCAGGAAGACGCGGGTGAACGCGGCGAACCCGGCGCTCTTCACCGCGACCGCCATGAGCGCGGTGACGGACGTCGGCGCGCCCTCGTACACGTCGGGCGTCCACATGTGGAACGGCACCGCCGCGACCTTGAAGCCGAACGCGACGAGCAGCATGGCAACTCCGGCGAGGAGCAGGTGGCGGTCGATCACGCCGCCGAGCTTGTCCGCGATCACGTCGATGCGCGTCGCGCCGGTCGCGCCGTAGATCAGCGCGATGCCGTAGAGGAGAAAGCCAGTCGCGAAGGCGCCGAGGAGGAAGTACTTCATCGCCGCCTCGTTCGAGCGCATCTGCGTGCGCCACGCGCCGGCGAGAATGTAGACGCTGATCGACATCACCTCGAGGCCGAGGAAGATGAGGATCAGATCGGTCGCCGACGCCATGACGATCATGCCGGAGAGCGCGAACAGCAGGAGCGCGTAGTACTCGCCGGCGCCGATCCCGGTCTCCTCGACGTAGCTCATCGACATCAGCACCACGACGCAGCCGACGGCGAGGATGAGCAGATCGAAGAAGAGCGCATAGCCGTCGAGAACGAGCGTACCGTTGAAAGCGCTCCCGTGCTGCCCGATGAGGACGGCGGTCGTGATGAACGTCACGCCGAGGCCGACGAGCGCGCCCCACCCCAAGACCTCGTCGTCGTCGACGAACAGCCCGACGCCGAGGCAGACGACGCCGAGGCAGGCCACGAGGAGGAGCGGCAGGACGGCGATCCAATCGATCGCGGGAAACGTCATCGCTGTCCGTTCACGCGCGCGGCGATGCGTGTCGCCGGCCCGTCATGCGCCTCGATGCGGGCGACGAGCGCCTTCACCGACGGCTCCATCGCGCGCAGGAACGGCCGCGGGTACACGCCCATGACGACGATCATCGCCACGACCGGCGCCAGCACGGCGATCTCGCGTCCGGTCAGATCTTGCAGGTGCGCGTTCTCCTCGTGGCGCAGCGGTCCGAAGATCACGCGCTGGAACATCCACAGCA
This sequence comes from Deltaproteobacteria bacterium, assembly GCA_005879405.1. Lineage (GTDB taxonomy): Bacteria > Desulfobacterota > Binatia > UTPRO1 > UTPRO1 > DP-19. Next base: position 18,773 of record VBKW01000202.1, on the reverse strand, counting down.
TGTAGACGGCGCCGAGGACGAGACCGCCGCTGGCGAACACGGTCGCGGCGCGGTTCGCAGCGAACGAGCCGAGCAGGATCAGGAACTCGCCGATGAACCCGTTCAGCCCCGGCAGGCCGATCGACGACAGCATCACGACGAGGAAGACCGCGGCGTAGCGCGGCAGCGGCTTCCAGAGGCCGCCGAAGTCGGCGATCGCGCGCGTGTGGCGGCGGCCGTAGATCACGCCGACGAGGAGGAAGAGCGCGCCGGTCGAGAGCCCGTGGTTCAACATTTGATAGATGGCGCCCTCGACGCCGATCGTGTTCACCGCGAAGAGGCCGAGCATCACGAAGCCGAGGTGCGACACCGACGAGTAGGCGACGAGCTTCTTCAAGTCGGGTTGCACCATCGCGACCGCGGCGCCGTAGAGGATGCCGACGACGGCGAGCGCGAGGATGAGCGGCGTCGCGGCGCGCGTCGCGTCGGGGAAGAGGGGCATCGCGAAGCGGAGGAAGCCGTACGTTCCCATCTTGAGGAGCACGCCGGCGAGGATGACCGAGCCGCCCGTCGGCGCCTCGACGTGGGCGTCCGGCAGCCAGGTGTGGAGCGGGAACATCGGCACCTTCACCGCGAACGCGAGCGCGAAGGCGGTGAAGAGCCACAGCTGCTCGGTCGGGCTCAGCACGGTGCCGTAGAGCTCGCGGACGTCGAAGGTGACCGCGGCGCCATGGGCGTGGACGCTGACCAGATAGAGAATCGCGACCAGCATCAGCAGGCTCGCGGCGAGCGTGTAGATGAGGAACTTGAGCGACGCGTAGATGCGCCGCGCCCCACCCCACACCCCGATGATGAAGTACATCGGGATCAGCATCAGCTCCCAGAACACGTAGAAGAGGAAGAGATCGAGCGCGAGGAACGCGCCGAGCATTCCCGTCTCGAGCATCAGCAGGAAGAAGAAGTACTCCTTCACCCGCGTCGTGATGTCGCCGAAGGAGAAGAGGATGACGAGCGGGGTGAGGAACGTCGTGAGCAGCACGAGAAAGAGGCTCACGCCATCGACGCCGAGAATGTATTGGATGCCGAAGCTCGGCACCCACGCGCCCTGTTCGATCCACTGGAAGTCGGCGGTGTCGGCGCGGAACCCGGCCCAGAGCGCGAGCGAGAGCACGAACGTCAGCGACGAGAACGCGAACGCGGCGCGACGCGCGCCATCGGGCTGATCGCGCGGCACGAGCAGCACGAGCAGCGCGCCGACGAGCGGCGTCCACACGATCAGGCTGAGCAGCACGTTCCCGGTCATTCAGCGCACCAGGTAGTACGACAGGAGGGCGATCGCGCCGCCGAGGAAGACGAGCGCGTAGTGCTGGACGTTACCGTCCTGTACGTAGCGCCAGAGCTGGCCGTTCGCGAGGACGGTGGTCGCGACGCCGTTCACCGCGCCGTCGATCATCATCTGATCGACGATGCGCCAGAGGAGATTCGACAGCGCGACGTACGGCCGCACGACGACCGCGTCGTAGAGCTCGTCGATCCAGTACTTGCCGACGAGCAGCTCGTAGACGGGCTTCAAGCGCCACGCCAAGAGGTACGGCAGACCCGGCATGCGGACGTAGAAGACGTACGCGAGCGTCGCGCCGCCGGCGGCGAGGAGCGTCGCGACCAGCATGAGCGCCGTCTCGACGCCGGCGCCGTGCTCACCGAGCGCGGAGTGGCCGGTGACGGGCGCGAGGAAGCGGCCGAACGCCGGCCCCCAGAGCCATCCTTCCGGCAATCCGACCCAGCCGCCGACGATCGACAGCGCCGCGAGGATCACGAGCGGCACCGTCATGACCGGCGGCGACTCGTGCACGTGGTGCGCAATCTCGGGCGCGGCGCGCAGCTCGCCGAAGAAGGTCAGGAAGAGGAGCCGGAACATGTAGAACGCGGTGAGACCCGCGGTGAACGCACCGACCGCCCAGAGCGCGTAGTGCCCGGTGCCCCAAGTGTGGGCGAGGATCTCGTCCTTACTGAAGAAGCCGGCGAAACCGGGCGCGCCGGCGATCGCGAGCGTGCCGACGAGGAACGTCCACCACGTGATCGGCATCTTTTCGCGGAGTCCGCCCATCTGGCTCACGTCCTGCTCGCCGCTCATTCCGTGGATGACGCTGCCCGCGCCGAGGAAGAGCAGCGCCTTGAAGAACGCGTGCGTCATCACGTGGAAGATCGCGGTCGCGAACGCGCCGACGCCGAGCGCAAGCACCATGAAGCCGAGCTGGCTCACCGTCGAGTACGCGAGCACCTTCTTGATGTCGGTCTGCACCAGGGCGATCGTCGCCGCGAAGAGCGCGGTCGCCGCGCCGACGATCGCCACGACCTCGAGCGCGAACGGGCTCGCGAGGAACACGACGTGGAGGCGCGCGATCATGTAGATGCCCGCGGTCACCATCGTCGCGGCGTGGATCAAGGCGGAGACCGGTGTCGGTCCCGCCATGGCGTCGGGCAGCCAGACGTAGAGTGGCAGCTGCGCCGACTTGCCGGCGGCGCCGACGAGGAGGAGGAGCGCGACCGCCGTCGCCGTCTGCGGCGCGAGCAAGTGCACGTGCTCCTCGACGTGCGCGACGTCGAGACTGATGGCACCGTTCGCCGCCGTGCTCCACGCCAAGAGGAGCAGGCCGAGAACGAACCCGAGGTCGCCGATGCGGTTCACCACGAACGCTTTCTTGCCGGCGGCGGCGTTCTCGTCCTTCTCGTACCAGAACCCGATGAGCAGGTATGAGCAGAGACCGACGCCCTCCCAGCCGACGAAGAGCACGACGAGATTGTCGGCGAGGACGAGGAGCAGCATCGCGAACATGAAGAGGTTCAGATAGGCGAAGAAGCGCGGCAGGCTCTCGTCGTGCGCCATGTAGCCGACGGAATAGACGTGGATGAGAAACCCGACGCCGGTCACGATCAGCACCATCACCGCCGCGAGCGCGTCGACGCGGAACGCGACGTCGGCGCGGAAGGGACCGGCGACGATCCACGGATAGACGTCGTCGACGAGCCGCGCGCCCGCGGGCGCGCGCAGCAGCGTCACGACCGACGCGAGCGCGACGGCGAACGCGATGCCGACCACACCCGGCGCGACGATCGTGACGAGGCGCTTCCTGTCGCCGAAAACGATCGCGAGGAGCAACCCGGCGAGCGGCAGCGCCGGAATCAGCCAGAGCGTCGACGTCGGGATGATCTCGCCGCCGTGCATCGTCTCACCAGCGCAAGACGGCGAGCTCGTCGGCGTTCACCGTCGGACGGTTGCGGAACGCGGCGATGATGATCGCCAACCCGACGGCGGCCTCCGCGGCGGCGACCGTCATGACGAAGAACACGATCACCTGACCGTCGATCGTGCCGAGCTGGCGCGCGAACGCGACGAACGTCAGGTTCACCGCGTTCAGCATCAGCTCGATCGCCATGAACACGACGATGATGTTGCGGCGCACGAGCACGCCGACCGCACCGATCGCGAAGAGCACCGCCGAGAGCGCGAGGTACCAGCTCGTCGGGACCATCAGCTCGCCCGCCGTTGCGCGAGGACGACGGTGCCGATGACCGCGATCAACAGCAGGATCGAGGTCAGCTCGAAGGGCAAGGCGTAGTCGACGAAGAGCGCGGTGGCGACCGACTCCGCTCCCCCGTAGCCCGCCGGCGGCGCTGCCGGCGCGGGAAACGGCACGCGCAGGAACAGCGCCGCGAGCTCGGCGGCGAGCACGCCGCCGCCGATCCACGCCCCGATCCGAAAGAGCGCGCGGCCGCGGCGGCGCGCCTCGGCTTCCTCGTCGGAGAGGTTCAGCAGCATGATCACGAAGAGGAAGAGCACCATGATCGCGCCCGCGTACACGATCACCTGCAGCGCCGCGATCATGTGCGCGCCGAGAAACACGAACTCGACCGCCAGCAAGAAGAGCGTCGCGACGAGCGCCATCGCGCTCTTCACCGGGTTCGGGTGCACGACGACCGTCAGCGCCGAGACGACGAGCGCGGTCGCGAGGAGAAAGAAGGTGACGGATCCCATCGTCAACCGGCGAGCACGATGACGATCGCGGTGATCAGCACGTTGGCGAGCGCGAGTGGCAAAAGCGTCTTCCACCCGAGGTCCATCAGCTGGTCGTAGCGGTAGCGCGGCAAGCTCCAGCGCACGAGGATCTGGAAGCAACAGAGGATGAGCACCTTCAGGACGAAGCTCGCGACCTGCATCACGACCACGACGACTTGCGGTAGCGCGAGCGCGAAGCCGCCGGGAAAATGGAAGCCGTCGCGCGCGAGATACGGCACCTGCCACGCGCCGAAGAAGAGCGTGGTCGCGAGCGCCGAGACGACGACGATCTCGGCGAAGTCGCTCATCATGTACGTCGCCTGCTTGCTGCCCGAGTACTCGGTGAAGTACCCGCTCGTCAGCTCCGACTCGCCTTCGGGCAGATCGAACGGCACGCGCTTCGTCTCGGCGATGCCGGCGACGAGAAAGATCAGGAACCCGAGCGGCTGATAGATGATGCCCCACGCCGGGATCACGCCCCAGATGGTGGCGCCTTGGGCGCGCGCGATCGCCTGTAAGTCGAGCGTGCCGAAGACGAGGATCGCGCCGATCAAGCCGAGTCCCATCGCGATCTCGTACGAGATCATCTGCGCGGAGCCGCGAATCGCGCCGAGGAGCGACCAGCGGCTGTTCGTCGCCCAGCCGCCGAGGACGACGCCGTAGACGGAGAGCCCTGACATCGCGAGCACGTACAGGATGCCGACGTTCAGCTCCGCGACTTGGAGGTTGATCTCGCGACCGCCGATCACGAGGACGTCGCCGAACGGCACCGCGGCGAACGTCACCAACACCGGAAACACCGCGAGGAACGGGCCGAAGAAGTGCAAGAGCTTGTCGGCGCCGGCGGGAATGACGTCTTCCTTCGTGAACATCTTGATCGGGTCGGCGATCAGCGTGTTCACGATGCCGAGATTGAACGGCAGGATGCCGCCGAAGATGTTGGCGCGATTGGCGCCGATGCGATCTTGGATGAGCGCGCTGCCTTTGCGCTCGACCCACAAGAGCAGGACTGTCAAGTTGAGCGCTAGAAGCAGCATCACCAGTGACTTGACGGCCGCTATCGCCGCGTCAGCCCACACCCGTCGGATTCCTCTCCTCGCGCTCGCGTCGGCTCAGCGCTTCACACGCTCAATCCCAGGCGAGCGCGCCCTTCTTCCACACGTACGCGAGCCCGGCCGCGAGCACGCCGATGAAGACGACCATCTCGACGAGCCCGGGCACGCCGAGACGGCGGAAGACGATCGCCCAGGGATACAAGAACACGACCTCGACGTCGAACACGATGAAGAGAATGGCGACGAGATAGAATCGCACCGAGAAGCGACCGCGCGCGGGACCGGTCGGCGGATTGCCGCACTCGAACACCTGCTGCTTCACCGGACCGGGATGGTGCACGCCGAGAATCATGCTGGCGCCGCACATGATGCCGACGATCACCGCGGCGAACCCGAACGTGATGATGACGCCGAGATATTGGTCTAGCATGTGCAGGAACGCGGCAATCGCCGCCGTGAGAACGCGTGTCGACTATGCCAGGGGTCCCAGCAAGTCAAGGTGAACGCCGTGCGCAACGCTGCGCTGGCGCGCTGTTTTGACAACGTTTTGCGGGCTCTGATAGCGGCGGTGCAGGAGGAGCGGCGGTGGACGATCGAATGACGAGCGATGCCGTCGCGCCCGCGATCGCCGCGGTCGTCGCCCGACGCTGGCCGGGCGCGCGCGTGACGGCGCTGGCGCACGTCGCCGGCGATTTCTCCGCGCGGCGGTACCTGCGTGCGCGCACGACCGACGGCGACGCCCCGGCGACGATCGTGGTCATGGTGCTCGCCGGCAGCGGATTGCCGCTCAGCTCGGAGGAGCTCTGCATTTTTCCGGAGCCGCTGCGCGAGCTGCCGTTTCTCGACGTACACCGCTTGCTGACGTCGATCGGCGCCGCGGTCCCCGCGGTGTATGCGGCCGATCTCGACGCCGGCATCCTGCTGCTCGAGGACGGCGGCGACGTCGTGCTGTGGGATCGCGTCGCCAAGGCGCCGCGCGACGCGGAAAGGCTCTACGCGCGTGCGCTCGAGGCGCTCGTGGTCCTACACGAGCGCGGCACCGCGAGTCGCGACCGCACGAGCATCGCGTTCGGGCAGCGCTTCGACGATCGCCTCTATCGCTGGGAGCTCGAGCATTTTCTCGAGTGGGGCGTCGAGCGCCGTCTCGGCGCGCCGCTCGCCGCGCGTGCGCGCGCCGGCTTCGAGGCGAGCTTCGCCGCGCTCACGGCCGAGCTCGCCGACGCGCCGCTCGTGCTCAGCCACCGCGATTATCACGGCTGGAACATCCTCCTGCGCGGCGACGATCCGTTCATCATCGACTTCCAGGACGCACTGCTCGCGCCGCCGGAGTACGACCTGGCTTCGCTCTTGACCGATCGCGTGACGCCGCGGATCGTCTCGGCGCCGATGGTCGACCGCCTGCGTGCGCACTACTGGCGCCTTCGTGGCGGCGCCGACGACGCGGCGTCGGCGCGGCGTTATCGTTTGCTGGCGCTGCAGCGCGCGCTCAAGGTGATCGGCCGCATTCAGTACGTCGCGCTCGCGAAGGAGAAACCGGCGCCGCTCGCGTTCCTTCCCGACGTCGTCGCGACGGCGCGGCGCTTCATCGCCGAAACGGCGCTCCCCGGCGGCCTCGCCGACGAGTTCGCGGCGCTCCCCTGGCCCGAGCGCGCGGACGCGGGCTCGTCGTGAAAGCGATGATTCTCGCCGCGGGTCTCGGGACCCGGCTGCGACCGCTGACACTCGATCGTCCGAAGCCGCTCGTCGACGTCCACGGGCGGCCGCTCATCGAATACAACCTGCTCTTGCTGCGGCGCTACGGAATCGTCGACGTGATCATCAATCTTCACCATCAAGGCGATGCGCTGCGCGCGGCGCTCGGCAGCGGCGACACGTTGGGGGTGCGCATCGTGTACTCGCCGGAGGACCCGCTGCTCGATACCGGCGGCGCGATCAAGAACGCGGCGTCGCTCCTCGGCGACGACGACTTCCTCGTGCTGAACGGCGACACGATCATCGACCTGCCACTCGACGCGCTCCTCGCCGCGCACCGCGCCCGGCGTGCCGCAGCGACGCTCGTCCTGCGTCACGATCCCGAGCAGCAGCGGTACGGTCTCGTCGAGATCGACGGCGAGGAACGCATCCGCCGCTTCCTCGGGCGTCCGGCGGAGGTCGAAACGGCGCTCGTGCCGTACATGTTCGCGGGCGTGCACGTGCTCTCGTCGCGCGTGCTCGACTACATGCCGGACCCGGGCACCACCTTCAGCATCACGCGCGCGACGTACCCGGCGATGCTCGCGGCAGACGAAGGCTTGTACGGCTTTCCGTTCGCCGGATTCTGGCGCGTCATCGACACGGCGGCGGATCTCGCGCGCGCCAACGCAATCCTCGAGGAGCGACCGCCGCTGCACTTCCTGTGAGACCGTGCGTCGGGTCGCGATGACACACCGAATCAAAAGTTCCCTCTTGACGCTCTGCGTCCTTCTGGGTTACGGGGCGGTGAAGTTTCCAATTCGCGGAGCGGAGTCACACCGGTTTCCACGTGAGCACGGGAATGTGGCGCATGGCGGAAGTGGCACACAGCTTGCTGCTTCGGGGTGGCGTGAGGAATGGCTCGCGGAACGGGAGTGGACGATCCAGAGCGCGGACGACGTCTGTCGGCCGCACCACGGTGGGGAGGGTCGCCGCACGACGATCCCGACGTTGGGCATTTGTGGCGCCTGCGCGGTCGCTATCCGGACCTCGCCGGCGACATCCAACGGCTGATCGGTCTGGCGCGACGAGAGCGGCAGCTGCGTACACCGCGCGCATCCACCATAATGGCGGAGGCGCCCGGCGCAGGCTCCGCATGGAAGACTGACATGGGAATCACGATCGTCCAGAAGAGCGATCTCACCGTTCGGAAGCGCAACCCCCGCGTTGCGCTCGTGCTCGCCGGCGGCGCGATCAGCGGCGGTGGCTTCAAGCTCGGCGGCTTGAAGGCGTTCGACGACTTCCTGGTGAACCGCAAGACGACCGACTTCGACATGTACGTCGGTCTCTCCGCGGGCGCGTTCCTGGGGGCGCCGCTCGCGAGCGGCGTCACGCCGCCGGTGATGATGCGCAGCCTCGAGGGTAGCTCGACCGAGTTCACCCAGTTCGGCCTGCTCGACTTCTACCAGCCCAACTACCACGAGTTCCTGGAGAAGCCGCTGCGGTACGTGCTCGATCTCGCGGCATTCATCCCCGGGTCAGTGCTCGACCTGGTGGCGAAGAGCCCGGCGCTCGCGGAGCGCATCAGCGCCCCGGTCCAGTCGTTCTTGCGCGAGCGCTCGCTCGCGCACCTGCGCGAGATCCTGATGCCGATCGCCGACGCGCTGATCACGACGCGCCCGTTCCCGTTCCCGCTCGACTACCTGCCGTCGGGGCACATCGTCGCGATGAACCTCGACTCGGCGGAGCGTGTCGTCTTCGGCCACGACGAGGACAGCTCGCTCAGCATCTCCGAGGCGGTGCAGGCGTCGACGGCGCTGCCCGGCTTCTACTGTCCGGCGCGCATCCGCGGCGTCGACTACGTCGACGGCGGCGTGCGGCGCACCGCGAACATCGACGTCGCGATCGAACACGGCGCCGATCTCATCATCTGCTACAACCCATTCCGGCCGTTCTCGAACCGCGTCGTCCGCAAGTACGATCCGCAGAAGGACGACTACGTCGCCGAGAGCATGCAGCTCGCCGACCGCGGCATGCTGATGATCCTGAACCAGGTGCTGCGGACGCTCCTGCACTCGCGCCTGCAGCTCGGGCTGCGCCAGTACCAGGACGATCCGAACTTCAAGGGCGACATCATCCTCATCGAGCCGACGGAAAACGACATCGACTTCTTCCAGATGACGCCGCTCGCGTTCTGGGAGCGTCAGCGCGCCGCGCAGCACGGCTACCTGTCGGTCACGCAATCGATCGACACCCATTACGACATGGTGCGGCGCATCCTCGAGAGCTACGGGATACTCATGACGCGCAAGACGGTCAGCGAAGGCGTGCAACGCATGCAGGCCGCCGACACGCCCGAAGAAGCGTCCGACGTCCTCATGCGCGAGGTCCCGAAGCGGGATCTGTCCGTCGCGAAGGCGTAGCGTCTCCTCACGGCGGCGGCGCGGTGGCAGGAGGGCGGGAGCTCTTCTCTGCACCCGACGTGCGCAAGAGGGTAAGTTTGCGCACCACGGGTGCAGAGAAGAGCTCCCGCCCTCCTGCCACCGCGCCGCCGTCGTGAGATGCTGCCCGTCGCGCGACGGACAGATCCCGCTTCGGTGAGCGCGCCGCGCCGAAAGGTCGCGCAGGTCGCCGCGCCGGGGACTTCGCGGCAGCTGCGTCGCAGGCTACGTTCGTCGCGAGGCGCCCGCCGCATCGGCGACGTCCCGCGCGAGCACCGAGTCGATTTGCGCGCCGGCGGAGGCGCCGCTGGTAAGGGGGGGAGTTGCGAGCGAGACGAGGCGCGAGGGAAGTGAGCAGCGCAGGCGTAGCAGCGCTACGCCGAGCAGCGGAACGACCGAGCAACGAAGTATCGCGACGCAAATCGCCCCATTACCCCCGCGCGGATTCGCTTGCGACACAGATGCGAGGGGGGTACATAACGAGGCTCAATTTCGCTCCCTACCCGGAGAACTACCAATGGCACTCGATCCCACGGCAATTCCCGCGCTGGCTGCCGAGTACGCATCGCGTGATCCCCGCGAGATCCTCGCGATCGCGATCCGCGAGTACGCGCCGGATCTCGCGATCTCGTTCAGCGGCGCCGAGGACGTCGTCCTCGTCGACATGGCAGCGAAGATCGGCGGCCGGTTTCGCGTGTTCTCGCTCGATACCGGACGGCTGCACCCCGAGACGTACCAGTTCCTCGAGCGAGTGCGCGGCCATTACGGCATCGAGATCGAGGCGTTCTTTCCGCAACCCGACGCGGTGCAGAAGCTGGTGCGCGAGAAGGGCCTCTTCTCCTTCTACCAGGACGGCCACAAGGAGTGCTGTGGGATTCGTAAAGTCGAGCCGCTCGTGCGCGCTCTCCGTCCACTCGCGGCGTGGGTGACCGGCCAGCGTCGCGACCAGAGCCCTGGCACGCGCGCCGAGGTGCCGGTCGTGCAGCTCGATCCGACGTTCGGCTCGGAGGAGCGACCGCTCGTCAAGTTCAACCCGATCGCGAATTGGACGTCGAAGCAGGTTTGGGCCTACATCCGTGAGCACGGTGTGCCGTACAACGCGCTCCACGACCGCGGATTCGTCTCGATCGGGTGCGAGCCTTGCACACGCCCGGTGAACCCGGGTCAGCACGAGCGCGAGGGCCGGTGGTGGTGGGAGGAGGAGACGATGAAGGAGTGCGGCCTCCACGCCGGAAACGTGCAGAAGTAACGCCGGCCTTTTCGACGACAACGAACCGACCAGCCGACGCGCGTCCGCATGCGGTGCACGGCACCGTGCGCTGGGAACGCGGCACGCTGATCGTCGACGTGGGCCGACGTAGCGCCGCGAACGCGGCCGCGCGGCCGGAGGTCTCGCTGCTCTATCCCGTACGGACCGACGACGACTACAGCCTCATCGTGGACGGCACCGCCGCCGTCCGGGCGACCCGTGACGGTCATCGTCTCCTCGTGACCCCGACGAGGGCCGTCCTGCACCGACACGCACCACGGCGCGATTTCACGGCGACCGGGTGCGATTCGGATTGCGTAGTGGTCCTTCCGGCATCGCAAGACCACGATGAAGGCGAGCTGAAGTAGCTAGATCCCGCCGACGTCGTCGGGATCTACGGTGCGTGCCTGGTCGGCGCTCGGCGCATCGTCGCCGAGACGACGGACGAGTTGCAGGACGCTGGTGTAGACGGTTTCGCGACCGTCGTCGTCGCGGACGATGAAGAACGGCGCGCGATCGACGCCGAGCCGCGCGCCCAAGACCATGCCCGCGCTCGCCGGATTCCCTTCCTCGGCCCAGACCACCTCGTCGATCCGGTCCCACAGCCCGCGGCTGCGGAGGTGCTCCGTCGCTTCCGCGCACTTCCGGCAGTCGCTGCCGTCGGCGAGCTTCTTTTTCACCATCGTGATGGGCATGAGCTGCTCTTAGTCACCGTCCACCGACACGGCAAGGTGCCGCGCCGACCGCGTCGATTCGCGTCGCCATACTTCCTTCAGCGTTCACGACGTTGCCGGTACGGGAAGCGCATGTTACGGTTTCCACGGATGTCTCAGCCCCAACTCGCCATTCCGGATCTCGACGCGCTCTCGCTCCAGCTCGAAGATGCCCCACCGCAAGAGATCTTGCGCTGGACGGTCGCGACGTACGCGCCCGATGCCGTGCTCACCTGCTCGTTCCAGCACGAGGGCGTGGCGCTCGGGCACATGCTGCAAGCGATCGCGCCGCGGACGCCGATCGTGTTCATCAACACCGGGTATCATTTCCCCGAGACGCTCGCGTATCGCGATCTCCTGCTGTCGACGTACGGGTGGAACCTCGTCGAGGTCGGGCCCGAGCTCTCGCAGGCGGACGTCGAGGCGCGCCACGGCGCCGAGCTGTATCGGCGCGATCCCGACCTCTGCTGCGAGATCAACAAGGTCGCGCCGCTGCGCCGCGCGATCGCCGGCGTCCGGGCGTGGATCAACGGCCGGCGTCGCGACCAAGCGAGCACCCGCCGCGGCCTGCCGATCCTCGAGACGTTACCGAGCGGCCTTGTGAAGGTGAATCCGCTGGCGCGCTGGAGCTCGAAGGATACCTACTACTATCTGAAGCAGCACGGGCTGCCGTTCCACCCGCTCTTCGAGCGCGGCTACACGAGCATCGGCTGCGCGCCGTGCACGCGGCCCGTGCTCGCCGGCGAGGACGAGCGTGCGGGTCGCTGGGCGGGTCGCGACAAGGTCGAGTGCGGCATCCACGGCGCACTCGACGCCGAGCCGACCGCGGACTGAGCAGCAGTCAGCCGGTGCGCGGCGGCAGCCGGACGGCACAAAAAAAGGGAGCCCCGCGAACGAGGCTCCCCGAGACGGTCGTCGCGGATCAGCTCACAAGCTTACATGGGGAAGAGCTGCGCCATCTTCATGGCCAGCCCCATGTCGCCGGCGATCTTGAGCTTGCCGCTCATGAACGCCATCTGCGGGTTGAGCTTCCCGTTCACCATGTCGAGGTAGTCGCTCGCAGCCATGGTAATGGTGATGTTCGGCGACGCATGCGCGCCCTCGGCGACGTTCAGCTTGCCGTCGTCGATCGCGAGATTGTACTTGCCGCCGCCGTCGCCGGTCAGGTCGAATTGGTAGACGGCCTTCATGCCCTTCGCCGCGTTCGCGTTGAAGCGATTGGGCATCTCTTTGAACACTTCGGGAACGTTTGTCGCTTGCGGACGGTCTGCCATGGGGCTCCCTCCCTTTGTCGAGGACGTGGTGGTGGATTTTACCCGCGGTGGCATATCTAACGTGTTCCATAGAGTCAAAGGGGGTCGGCCGCGAAATCACTGCGGGTCTGGAACCTCGTCGAGGTCGGGCCCGAGCTCTCGCAGGCGGACGTCGAGGCGCGCCACGGCGCCGAGCTGTATCGGCGCGATCCCGACCTCTGCTGCGAGATCAACAAGGTCGCGCCGCTGCGCCGCGCGATCGCCGGCGTCCGGGCGTGGATCAACGGCCGGCGTCGCGACCAAGCGAGCACCCGCCGCGGCCTGCCGATCCTCGAGACGTTACCGAGCGGCCTTGTGAAGGTGAATCCGCTGGCGCGCTGGAGCTCGAAGGATACCTACTACTATCTGAAGCAGCACGGGCTGCCGTTCCACCCGCTCTTCGAGCGCGGCTACACGAGCATCGGCTGCGCGCCGTGCACGCGGCCCGTGCTCGCCGGCGAGGACGAGCGTGCGGGTCGCTGGGCGGGTCGCGACAAGGTCGAGTGCGGCATCCACGGCGCACTCGACGCCGAGCCGACCGCGGACTGAGCAGCAGTCAGCCGGTGCGCGGCGGCAGCCGGACGGCACAAAAAAAGGGAGCCCCGCGAACGAGGCTCCCCGAGACGGTCGTCGCGGATCAGCTCACAAGCTTACATGGGGAAGAGCTGCGCCATCTTCATGGCCAGCCCCATGTCGCCGGCGATCTTGAGCTTGCCGCTCATGAACGCCATCTGCGGGTTGAGCTTCCCGTTCACCATGTCGAGGTAGTCGCTCGCAGCCATGGTAATGGTGATGTTCGGCGACGCATGCGCGCCCTCGGCGACGTTCAGCTTGCCGTCGTCGATCGCGAGATTGTACTTGCCGCCGCCGTCGCCGGTCAGGTCGAATTGGTAGACGGCCTTCATGCCCTTCGCCGCGTTCGCGTTGAAGCGATTGGGCATCTCTTTGAACACTTCGGGAACGTTTGTCGCTTGCGGACGGTCTGCCATGGGGCTCCCTCCCTTTGTCGAGGACGTGGTGGTGGATTTTACCCGCGGTGGCATATCTAACGTGTTCCATAGAGTCAAAGGGGGTCGGCCGCGAAATCACTGCGGGTCTTCCTCCTCGTCGAGGAAGGCGAGGAGCTCGGCGCCGAGCGTCTGGACGATCCAGCGATGCACGTCGTCCGCGACGTTCTCCCAGCCGGGCTCGAGCATCGGAAAATGCCCGCGGCCGGCGTGCGCGCGCCGCGTCCAGCCGAAACGCGTCGCGACCGCGCGCATCGCGGCGTCCGGAGCAATGACGTCGCGCTCGCCGCCGACGACGAGCCCCGGCACCTCGATCCGTGGAGGTAGGCGGACGCCTCCCGACGCGACGGCGCGAAACGCCGGGCCCGAATCGTCGCGGAGCCGCTCGCGGTGCGTGATGGCGTCGCCGAGAAACACCCGCGCCGCCGAGCCGCGCGGCGGCGCGACGTGGGTACCGAAGAGGCGCGCGCGCCAGAATTGCGGCCACGCGAAGACGATGCGGACGCCGTCCATGTCGGCGGGCGCGACGAGCGGCGCGATCGCGACCACCGCCGACACGATGCCGCGCGCGGCGCAGGCGGCAGCCCCGAGCGTCGCGACGTCGTGCGCGATGACGACGGGCGTCGACGGGAGGGCGGCGATGATCGGGGCGAGCGCGGGCGCCGAGTCGATCGCCGTCGCGGCGGTCAGCGACGGCGCCCACGATTCCCACCCGCGGTGTGCGAGGTACGTCGCGAACCGCTCCCAAATCCACGCGTCCGTCCAGAGGCCGTGCAGCAATAGCAGCGGATGATGGAACTTCGGCGACTCCGGCCGCGTGATCTCGACCGCATGGCCGGCGACGTGCGTGCGCATGACCAGCAATGAAAAAAGCCCTTCGACGAGTGAGCGTCAAAGGGCCTTTTTCGTTAGAGCCCGGGGGCTCTACATCTCGCCTGAGAACGGAAGCTACAAGCTAGAAACTCTTTCGATGAGTCGTGATCAGGACGGGACTACTTCTTCTTCTTGGCGCCGCCCTTCTTGGCCGGGGCCTTCTTCTTGCTCTTCGACGATTTCTTCTTAGCTGCCATAGACACCTCCCTCAACGGCTACTGTTCGCTGCGTTCGAGTTCTGGTTCGCTCAGGCGAGCGCTCCCCCAACCCACTCTCCACCACCACCCCTCAACGCCGCGCATCATAGGGAGAAGGCGTTGTACATGTCAAGAGGAAAATCACATTTTGCTTCGGATTTCGCGAGGAGAAACAGGACGATGCCGTCGTAGATGCGGGCTCGTAAAATGCCGTTCACCAACTCGCTCACGAGAGAGTAGCAGAGCGTTCTAAACCGCGACTGGCGCGGTTTTGCGGCCTCTTCGCCACGCGGCGTGGAGGCGCGAAAACCGCGGCGCCGAGATAGCGCGCACGCCGTCCGAGATGCTCCTCGATCCGCAGCAGTTGATTGTATTTCGCGGTGCGCTCGCCGCGGCAGGGACTGCCGGTCTTGATCTGCCCCGCGTTCACCGCAACCGCGAGGTCGGCGATCGTCGCGTCCTCGGTCTCCCCGGAGCGGTGCGAGATGACGGTCGTGTACCCTGCGGCGCGCGCGGTCGCGATCGCGTCGAGCGTCTCCGTCAGCGTGCCGATCTGATTCACCTTGATGAGAATCGAGTTCGCGGCCGCGAGCTCGATGCCGCGCCGCAAGCGCTCGGGACTGGTCACGAAGAGATCGTCGCCGACGAGTTGGACGCGGCGGCCGAGACGGCGGGTCAGCGCCGTCCATCCTTCCCAGTCGTTCTCGGCTAGACCGTCCTCGATCGACGCGATCGGATAGCGGTCGAGCCAAGACGCGTAGAGCTCGGCCATCTCCGTGCTCGTCCGCGGCGCCGCCCCCGACTTGCGGAACACGTACCGACCGTTCTCCCACAGCTCGCTCGCGGCGGCATCGATCGCGATCCGCACCTGGCTGCCCGGCCGGTAGCCGGCGGTTCGTATCGCCTCCATGATCGCGTCGAGCGCCTCCTCGTCCGACGCGAGGTTCGGCGCGAACCCGCCCTCATCGCCGACGCCGGTCGACAGCCCGCGTCCGCGCAGCACGCCGCGCAGCGCGTGGAAGATCTCGGCGCCCATGCGCAGGGCGTCGGCGAAGCGCCGCGCGCCGACGGGCATCACCATGAACTCTTGCAGGTCGACCGTGTTGTCGGCATGCGCGCCGCCGTTCAGAATGTTGAACATCGGTACTGGCAAGACGCGCGCGTCCTTGCCGCCGAGATACGCGTAGAGCGGGAGCTTCAGCGCGGTCGCCGCGGCATGCGCGACCGCGAGCGAGACGCCGAGGATGGCGTTCGCGCCGAGTCGCGCTTTGTTCGGCGTCCCGTCGAGCTCGATCATGATGCGATCGATCTCCGCCTGGCGGCGCGGGTCGCGGCCGACGAGCTTGCGCGCCAGCACGCGGTCGACGTTGGCGACCGCGTGCTCGACGCCCTTCCCCCCGTAGCGCTTCGCGCTCGCGTCCCGCAGCTCGACGGCCTCGTGCTCGCCCGTCGACGCGCCCGACGGCACCGCGGCGCGACCACAGACGCCGTTGTCGAGCACCACGTCCACCTCGATCGTGGGGTTGCCACGCGAATCGAGGATCTCGCGCGCATGCACCTTCCGAATCTTCACATCGACTCCTTTCTCGTTGCTCGCTGCTTGTGTTCCGCGGCACGTCTCGTGTACGGTCCGCGCTCGTGCGTCAACCGCCTTCGCGCCGTCGAATGGTGCGGCAACGGCTCGCCATCGTCGCCGCCGCCGGCGTGTCGGCGGCGCTCGTCGGCGCGATCTTGTTCGGTAGCCGCGGCCTCTTGCGCCTGCGCGCGCTCACCAACGAGGAGGCGGCGATCAAGCAGCGGATCGGCGGGCTGTTGCTGGAGAACCAGCGCCTACGCACGCAGCTGCACGCGCTGCGCAGCGACGATCGCTACCTGGAGCGCTTGGCGCGCGAGCAACTCGGGTTCGTGCGGCGGGGAGAGGTCGTGTATCGTTTTCCGAGTCCGGACCGTCCTCTTCCCGCAGGTCCTCCTCGTTGAGATCGCGCGGCGGCCGGCGCTCGACGTCCGGCGCCGGGCGCGCGCGGTCGCCGCGATCGTCCGGAGCGTGGTGATCCTCGTCCTCCAGATCCGCGTCGCGTTCGCGTCGGCGCTCCTCGAGGTCGGGCGCGGACGGACGTCGCTCGTGCTCCTGCACGTCCGTCGACGACGGCGGGCGCCGCTCGTGCTCCTCCACGTCCGGTGACGACGGCGGGCGTCGCTCGTCCTCGTCGACGTCGAGTGATCGCCGCCCCTCGTCCTCATCGACGTCGACGGACGGCGGCGCGCTCCGCTGGCGCTCTTCGACGTGCGCTGCCGCTGGCGGGCGCTCGGTGTCGAGCGCGGGCGGCCGGCGCCGCTCGCCGGCGTCGTCGCGGGGCGGCTGCCGGCGCGGCTGCTCGGCCGTCGCGTTGTAGCCGGCACCACCGCCGAGGAGCGGCACGAAGCGCACTTCGGCGATCTCGCGCGTGCGTAGCTTGAGGCCGCGCTTCACGCCGCGCACCAGCACCTGCCGTCCGTTCGGATCGCCGACCGGCATCACCAGCACACCGCCCTCGCGCAGCTGATCGATGAGCGCGCGCGGCACCGTCGGGCCGGCGGCGGTGACGACGATCGCGTCGTAGGGTCCGTACTCGCGCCAGCCGAGCGTTCCGTCGCCTTGCTTCACGTGCACGTTGCGGTAACCGGCGCGGGTCAAGGCGAGCCGTGCGGCGCTGGCGAGCTCGGGGATGAGCTCTACGGAGTAGACCTCGTGCGCGAGCGTTCCGAGGACCGCCGCGTTGTACCCGGAGCCGGTGCCGATCTCGAGCACGCGCTCGTTGCCTTCGAGACCGACCTGCTGGGCCATCAACGCGACGACGTACGGCTGCGACATCGTCTGCCCGTGGCCGATGTCGAGCGGCGTGTCGTCGTACGCGTGGTCGTGCGCGGCCGACGGCGCGAACGCGTCGCGCGGCACGCGGCGGATCGCATCGAGCACGTGCGGGTCGCGAATGCCGCGCCCCTGCAGCTCGGAGGCGAGCTGCGCCGCGGAGGCTCCGAAGGCGTGTGCCGCGGGAAGGAAGGTGAGAAGCGCGAAAAGGGCGAAGAGCGCGGGACCTCGCCCGCGGCTCACGCCTCCTCCTCGCCGGAGATCAGCGCGTCGTACTCGTCCGCATCGAGGAGCGTGTCGAGCTCGGTGTCGTCGTTGAGCTCGACCTCGATGAGCCATCCCTCGTGATACGGGTCCTCGTTGACGATGTTCGGGTGATCGTCGAGCTCGGTGTTGATCTCCACCACTTGCCCGGTGATCGGCGCGATCAGCTCGTTGACGGTCTTCACCGATTCCAGCTCACCGAACGATTGTCCCTTCTCGACTTCGTCACCGACATCGGGAAGCTCGACGGCGATGATCTCGCCGAGCTCGTCTTGCGCATGCTCGGAGATACCGAGGTGGGCGCGCGATCCTTCGACGCGCAGCCACAAATGATCGGGAGTGAACTTCAGTGTGTCCGCCATCCGCGGGTCCTCTTCTGCATGTCGCCTTATAGGGCCCATCTTTTCAGTGTCAAGCGAACTTTCGCCGCACGACAAGACGAGAAGAGCCGGCTCACGCATGCGCGAGCCGGCTCTCCTCTCCCCCCACCCCTCGACCACATCGAGACTCTGGGATCGATTCCTACGACCGCCGCCTCATCCCCCGCCGACCCCTCGCCCCTCCACGCCGACGCCACGAGCGTGGCGCGCGGCATTGGACACGTGTGCAGTGCAGCTCACGAGCACCCACTCGTCGCGCCGCAGTTGAGACATTTGTAGCAGCTCCCGTTGCGAATCATGATCGCGCCGCAGTCCGAGCAGCTCGGCGCATCGGCTTGCGGGCTGAAGCTGATCACGGTTGCGCGCGCGCTCAGGTCGGGGACGCCCGCGCTCGTAGGACTCGACGTCGCGGCCGCATCCGACGGCATCGATTCCGTGAGGCCGACCTCGCGTCGCTGATCGGCGGAGAGGAAGCGCACGCCGAGGAAGCGGAAGATGTAGTCGGTCAACGACTTCGCCATCGGGATCTGCGGATTCTTCGTGAACCCCGACGGCTCGAAGCGGACGTGCCCGAACTTGTTCACGAGCACCTCGAGCGGCACGCCGTATTGGAGCGCCATCGACGTCAACGTCGCGATGGTGTCCATCAAGCCGGAGATGGTGCTGCCCTCCTTCGCCATCTTGATGAAGATTTCGCCCGGCGACCCGTCCTCGTAGAAGCCGACGTGGATGTAGCCCTCGTGGCCG
>VBKW01000201.1 GCA_005879405.1 Deltaproteobacteria bacterium | reverse complement strand
GCCGAGATCGCCACGCTCGACCTCACTCCCGCCGCCACGCCCGACTTCGCCGCGGCCTGACGTCGGCCGACTCTCCGCTACAGGGGTGTGGGGTGAAAGGGAACAAGAAGGTCATCGAGCTCCTGAACGACGTCCTCACCGGCGAGCTCACCTCGGTCAACCAATACTTCCTGCACGCGAAGATGTGCCGCCACTGGGGTTATCTGCGCCTCGCCGCGGTCAACCACAAGGAGTCGATCGGCGAGATGAAGCACGCCGACGAGCTGATCGAGCGCATTCTCTATCTCGAAGGGCTGCCGAACTTGCAGCGCCTCTACAAAGTGCACGTCGGCGAGACGGTGCCCGAGCAGCTGCGCGCCGACCGCGACACGGAGGTGGAGGCGGTGGCGCGGCTCAACAAAGGCATCGCGCTCTGCGTCGACGTCGGCGATAACGGCAGCCGCGAGCTCCTCGAGCGCATCCTCACCAGCGAGGAGGAGCACCTCGATTGGCTCGAGACGCAACTGGGCCTCGTCGCCACGCTCGGCGAGGTCGACTACCTCGCGCAGCAGCTGCGCGAGTGAGCGCGCGGTTCACGCCGCACCGTACGCCGCGCGTGAGTCCGCTCGTCGGGCCGCGATCGCTCAGTTCAGGCAGCACGCCACCTCGAGTATCGCCGGATAGAGCGAGTTCGGGTTAGTGCACGTCACGGCGCCGCCGGTCGTGCCGTCGGCCGGGTGCAGCTCCACGGGGGTGCAATTTCCGCCGAACAGCAGCAACGGATTGAACGGATTCATCAGTCGGTACGCGACGACGCTGTTGCGTACCGCGCGCAGTCCGGGATCCTGCGGACACGTGATCGTCAACGTCGCGCGCGGCTCGATCCGGTCGTGCAGCGTGCCGCAGCCGGCGACGCCGGGCGCGGGTGAGGCGGGCATGCCGAGAAGCGGCCAGAGCGGCGGCGGGTCGACACCGTCGCCGTGCTCGAAGCCGTTCAGCGTGAAGAGATTGTCGGATCCGGCGTCGGTGACGTCCTTGCCGCGTTGACCGACGACGAGGTTGCGCTCGATCTCGTTCCCTTGCGAGTCGACGTCGAGACGGATGCCGGCGCCGCGATTGCCGGCGATGCGGTTGCCGGCGATGCGGCAGCCGTGCCCGTCACGGACGTCGATCGCGGCGCCGCTCGCGCCGGCGTCGTTCAAGAGAATGTCGCTCTCGGTGAGGACGAGGCCGCGGACGCCCTCCGCGTGCAGCGCGCCGGCGGTCGCGACGGCGAACCCGCAGCTCTCGGTGACGCGGAGGTCGCGGAGCTGCACCTGATGTGTGCCGTCGATCGCGATACCCGTCGCGAAGCCGCGGACGATGCCGGGACCGAGGATGTTGGCGCGCGCGGCGCTCTCCTCGACGACGATCCCGACGGTCGCGCCGGCATCGCGGCAGGGTTGCGTCGCCTGGATGGTGTGTCCATTCAGCTGCACGACGCTGCGGGGATTGCGGACGATCAGCGCCGGGCCGGGGCAGCGCAGGTCGCGGTCGAGCACGAGCTGGTCTTGGACCACCATCCCGCAACTCGGCGTCGCGACATCGGCGCCGTCGATCGGTACCGGCGCGGCCCCGACGACGGCGATGACGCCGTAACCGAGCACCCGAGCGAGGGCCGACGCATGTCGTGGACGATTCGCGATGTGTGCCATCGGCGAATCTTCGCGCCCTCCGCCCGCCGCGACAAGCGGTCTAGCAGGTCACGAATGCGGGCCGACGTACGGGCACCAGCGGTTCCGCGGCACGCCCGCGCACGGGTCGGGCATCGGGTCCTGGTGCGTGAGCGGTAACAGCGCGACCTGCGACCGCGTCGGGTAGCTCGATCCCGGCGGGCACGGCGTCAGGCCGGCGTCGCACGCCAGCTCGCCGGCGGCAGTCGCCGAGCCGACTCCGGGCTGGTCGCACGGCGGCCCGTCGACGGTCTCGATCATCGGCGGCTCGCTCGTCAGGCCGGCGGCATCCATGTTGCCCGAGAAGCAGTTGCGCGGCGTCGACGACGACTGGTTCACGAGATCGCCGTTCGTCGGATTCATGAAGAAGCCGTTGTTGGCAAGGGTGTTGTCGGTCACGAGGTTCCCCATCGCGATGAAGAGGCAGGTGCTGCCCTCGCCGACGCCGCCCTGGCAATTCGAGACCGGCGGCGGCGTCTCGGTGTCGGGGAAGTCGTGGGTGGCGATGCCCCACGCGCCCTGGTTCTCGACGAGATTGCCGGTGATCGTGTCGTAGCTGCCGCCGGAGATCTCGATGCCGGTGCCGACCGGCGCCTCGCACGTGATCCCGCTGCACGGCACGTTCGGGTTGTTGTTGTCGTGAACGTGGTTGTTTTGGATGAACATGCACGAGCCCATGCCGTCGGGACAGAGGCCGCTCTGCGGCGGCGGGGCGTCGTCGTTGTTGAGCGAGTTCGGCAGGATGCCGACCATGTTGCCGTCCCACTCCGAGTTCTGAATGGTGAGATGGCCGCCGCTGTTCGTGCCCGAGTAGCCGAGCGGGCTGTTCTGCGCATGCACGTGGTCGAGCGTCGCGTTGCAGTCCGGGCACGCGCCGACGTAGAAGCTCGAGTCTGCCATGTTGCTCGCGTACGAGTAGCTGATCGTCCCCGGACCCTTCGCGTTGCTGACGAAGATCCCGTACTGACCCATCGATTGATCGTCGCCGCCGAAGAAGGTCGAGGTCGCGGTGAGATAGCTGCCGTTGTAGGTCCCCATGCCGATCAGACCGCTGCCGTCGCCGCCGTTCCACCAGATCTCGTTGCCTTCGCCGTTCGGCCCGTCGAGGTAGTTGCAGACCGTGAGATTGTCGATCGACGTCCCGTCGACTTTGAGCACCTCGATGCCCTCGCGGCCGCTCGTGTCTTGCAGCGCGGCGTCGGACGGGCAGGGGCTCGCAGCGGTGCCGTTCGAGCCGTCGATGATGACGAGGTTGCGGTCCATGCCGCGGATGTGGACGTTCGGCGTCGTGATCAGGACGCCGGCGCCGTCCATCTCCTTCTCGTGGTAGACGCCGGGCCAGACCAGGATCCAGTGCTCGCGGCCCGGACGCGGCCGCAGCTGCTGGATGCGCTGCACGGCGGCGGTGATGCTCGTGTAACGGGTGCCGCGCGGACACGTGGTCGTGCTGCCATTGCAGACGCGATAGATGCGCGGGCGAATGGCGGCGGCGCGAACGGGAAGGGCGACTACGAACGCGGTCGCGGCAACCGCGACCCTACGATGAATATTCATCATAACCGCGCGGCTCGCAGAGCGCGCTCCGGGTGTCAATCACTTTCCGGGCTCTCCTCCGTTTTTGTCGCCCATCACCCGCCCAATGCCGCCGTCCTCTCCCTTGCGAGGCGCCCAGCGCGGCGTCCCGCGACGCTTAGACGGCCTGACGATCGCACTCGCTGACGGTCACCTGATCGACGGCCGACGGGATCTCGTAGAGCGTCAGATGGTCGCGGCTCGGCGAGTACTCGACGTCGAGGAAGCCGCCTTCGACGCGGGCGATTGTGCAGGCCGAGGCGATCACGTCGTAGTCGAACGCGCCGGTGGCGGAGCTGATCGCCGTGCCGTTTACAAACACCTGGAAATCGAACCGGCCGCCGTTGCCGTCGCACTGCCAGAACGACGACGCCTCGGCGGCCCTCGGCCCATTCACGGCGGCGGTGAGGTCGCACGTCTCCGCAGGCGGGATGAAGAAGCTCGTCGGCAGGACCACGCTGTCGCTGATCACGGTCCAATCGGCGAAGTGGAAGCCGCCGAACGACGGATCGGCGCCGAAGCAGCGGAACTGCAGATTCAGCTCGCCGATCGACGCGACGAAGTCATGGTCGGTATTCTGGCACCAGACGAACGCCGGGGCGCGATCGTCGCGAAAGAAGACGTTGCCGGTCGTCGACACGTCGGAAAGATTCCAGGTGATCGCCCAGCGCTCGTCGCCGACGTCCTTGTTCACCAGGATGCGCAGCGCATCGGGCGTCCATTGGACCCCCGTCGGCGCCGCGCCCGCGGCGGCGCCGGTGCACAGAACCGTGGTTACCGCAGCGATGATGCTCGTGCGTGTGCTCATGTCGTTACCCTCCGGATGGCGCACCGATCAGGTGCGATGCTCGAGACGCGTCTCGGCCAGCACTGAAACGTTGCGGCCAAGACGAAGTTGCGTCGTGGTGACGCCGCCATCGTACCGACCCGGCCGTGCGTTGACACGGGCGCTCGGACGCGCACACCGTCCGTGCATGGGGCGGCCGGCGCCGGCATTCGGCGTCGAGATCGTGGTTCTCGTGCTCGTGGCGTCGCTGCTCTGGCCCGCCGCGATGCCGCGGCGTTCGGATGCTGGCGAGCCTGCAGTCGGCGAGACGGCCGACACGATTGCACGCGAGCTCGACGACGAGGCGCGGCGGGAGCGCCGCTGGTGGAATGCCTGGACGGCGACGTACGCCGCATTCACGGTGGGGCAAGGAGCGGCGGCAGGTGCCGTCCACGATCGCGACACTCGCATCGATATGGAGGTCGGGGCCGCGACCTCGGTCTTGGGCGTCGTCGGCATGTTGCTGTCGCCGCTGCGCGAGGTCGCGCGCGCGGCGGACACAGTCGACCGCATGCCCGCGCGCACCGAAGAGGAGCGGCGCGCGCGCGCTGAGACGGCGGCGGCGGAGCGGGCGCGCGCGGCGGCGGCGGAGCGCGAGGCGCGGTCGTGGCTCGTGCACGTGCTGAACGTCGTCGTGACGGGGGCGTCGAGCGTCGTCCTGTGGCAGGGCTTCGACCACGGCACGTCGGCGGCGACCAACTTCGCGAGCGGCGTCGCGATCGGCGAGCTGCAGATCTGGACGCAGCCGAAAGCGCTGCTCGCGCCGCCGCCGGACCCGCCGCTAGGCGGCACGGTCGACGTTCCTCGTCCGATCGCAGCCTCGCCGCCGGCGGTCGCCAGCGTCCGCTGGGGCGGCCGGTCCGTCTGGATCCGCGTGGCGTTCTGATCGACGACGCCGCTGGCGGAATCAGGCGCGGCGGCGCGCGGCGGAGGGCAGACCCGCGACGAAGTCGGTGACGGCGCGGGCGACCACATGCTTTTGCAAATCGACGGTCAGCACGTGATCGCAGCCGCTGAGCCAGCGGATCGACTTCTCGGCGCTGCCGAGGAGCGCGTGCATCTCTTCCGCGTTCGCGCCGCTCGTGATCGTGTCCTCGCGGCTGTGGAGCACGAGCGCCGGGCAGCGCACCGCGCCCGCTCGCCGGCGGACGAGACGCACCATCCGGTTCAGCTCGCGAACCGAGCCTACGTACGTGCGGAAGAGACCGTACTCCGTCTGCTCGCCGCGGCGCGCAGCTTCGACGGCGCGGGTCACGAGGCGCTGGAGCCGCTCGTCGCGCAGGCCGTACGGCGGCTTCTCGGTCCAGTAGAAGAGCCGGTCGGCCCCCGGCACGACGTGGGCGAGCGGCAGCAGCCGACGCGTCCACGGGATGCTCGGCCCGTCGTAGCGCAGCGTCGGGGAGAGCAGCACGATGCCGGCGACGCGCGCGTCGTCGACGGCGAGGAGCGTCGCCAGCAAGGCTCCCATCGACAGGCCCGCGATCACGACCGTGTCGCAGCGGGCGGCGAGCTCGCCACAGGCGGCGCGCGCGCCGCTGACCCAGTCGCTCCAGGTCGTCGCGAGGAGCTCGCGATGCGTTCCTCCGTGCCCGGGAAGGAGCGGCACGCTCACCGAATACCCATGCGCCCGCAGGTGCCGCTCGAGCGGTCGCATCTCGGACGGCATGCCGGTCAAGCCGTGGAGCAGCAAGATCCCCGGACGGCCGACGTGGGTCGAGACGGCGGTGCGCGCCGACCTCGCGATGCCGTTCGCGGCCGTCACGAGGCGCTCGACGCCGGCTCGAACGCGCTCGTCACGAGCGGCAGGCGTTGGTGGAGGACGCGCGCGACGGCGCCGAAATCCTCGAACGGGACGAACGGGATGTCGTGCTGCTGGCAGTGGATCGCGAGCTTCGAGGACGCGAACACGACGTCTGCGTAGCCGGCCGCGCAGAAGTCGCTGCGGCCGTCACCGATGAGCACCCGCACCGGCCGGTGGCTGCGCCGGGGAAAGAGCGCACATTTGCAGAATGGTGCGCCGCAGCGAGTCCGCCGGATCGCCGGGAACCGCAGCGCGAGCGCGCCGCCGTCCTCCTCGACGAGCGTGCTCGCCCACACGTCGTCGACGACGATGCGGCTCCGCGCCAGCAGGTGACAGATCACGCGGTCGATGCCCTCGCTCGCGACCCGGAGCACGATCTCCGCCGCGCGACACCACGCGACGAAGCGCGCGAACGTCGGGTCGAGATCGACCTCGGCGAGCACGCGCTCGATCGCCGGCCAGCCGCCGCGCAGCAGCGCCACCTGTCCGGCCATGCAGGCGCGCGAGTCGATCTCGCCGCGGACCCACGCGTCCTCGAGCGTCCGCCAGCGCGAGTCCGCGAGCCGCTCGAGCAGCAGATCGACGGTGTCGACGCGGGCGATCGTGCCGTCGAAGTCGCAGAGCACCTCGAGCGGGCGCCGGGTCACGAGAGCCGGCACTCGCAAAGAAGCAGGTCGAGAAGGTCGTGCGCGAGGTCCATCTCTTCGCGCGTAATCTCGAGGGACGGGGCGAGCGTGATGACGTTCTTGTAGTAGCCGCCGATGTCGAGGACGAGCCCGAGCGCGCGGTCACCGACGCGGAGATCGCCGGCGAGCCCGCGCTGGAACATCCGATCGGCGAGCGCGCGGCTCGGCGTGATGCCGTCGCGCTCGCAGATCTCGACCCGCAACGCCAGGCCGAGGCCGTCGACGTCGCCGATCTCGGGGTGGCGGCGCTGCAGGTCGCGGAGCAAGGTCAAGAAGTAGTCGCCCTTCTCGACGACCGACGCCGCGTAGTTGGACTCGGCGAAGATCTGCATGACCTCCAGGCCGGCCGCCGTCCCGAGCGGATTCGACGCGAACGTCGAATGGGTCGAGCCGGGACCGAACGCCGTCGGCGAAATGAGCTCCTCCCGCGCCCAGATGCCGGAGAGGGGATTCAGACCGTTGGTGAGCGCCTTGCCGAAGACAACGACGTCGGGCGCCACGCCGACGTGCTCGATCGCCCACATCTTGCCGGTGCGGAACATGCCCATCTGGATCTCGTCGTCGACGAGGAGGATGCCGCGATCGCGGCAGAGCGTCGCGAGACGCTCGAAGTAGCCGTGCGGCGGGATGACGTAGCCGCCGGTGCCCTGGACGACCTCGACGAAGAATCCGCCGAACTCGGCGCGCCCCGTCTTCGGATTCCAGGCGCCCGTGTACTCGTGGTCGAATTTGCGCTCGATCTGCGCCACGCAATACAGCTCGCAGGTATCGCGCCGCTTCCCGTACGGGCAACGAAAGCAGTACGGGAACGGCACGAACTCGGCGCGGTCGGCGAACGCGCCGTATGCCTCGCGATAGCGATACGACGACGTGATGGCCGATGCCGCCAGCGTCCGGCCGTGGTAGCCGCCTTCGAACGCCAGCATGCGCGTGCGGTCGGTATTGCGCCGCACCAGCTTCAACGCGTCCTCGACCGCCTGCGATCCGCCGACGTTGAAGTGCACACGGCCGTGGCCGCCGAACCCGCGCTCGGCGCTGTCCACGAGCGCGGCGGCGAGCTCGATCTTCTCGCGATGCAAATATTGGCAGGCGAGCTGCGGCAGCTGGTCGATCTGCCGTTTCAGGGCCGCGTTGACGCGGGCGTTGGCGTACCCGAGGTTCACGGCCGAGTACCACATCTGCAGATCGAGGTACGGCGTGCCGGCGCCGTCATAAAGGTAGCTGCCCTCGCAGCGGGCGAAGATCTTCGGCGACGCCGCGTAGTGGACGGTGTCGCCGTGCGAGCAGACGCGGTCCTCGAGGGCGAGGAGCGCGGCGTCGTCGCGGGTGTCGAGCGTCGTTGCGATTCGTCCGCGTACCACCGAAGGTACTCGAAGAAAAGCATACCGGTGAACATTTTCACCCGCGGTCGGAGCATCATCGGGGCGCTTCCCCGCCGTGTGGGGTTCCGATAGGACGTCCCGTGCTGCGCCTGCCGATCGATGTCTCGCGACGACCCCGTGATCCGACTCGAGAACGTCACGAAGGTGTTCGGTGCGCGCGTCGCCCTCGACGACGTCTCGCTCGACGTGGGCCACGGCGAGGCGCTCGCGCTCGTCGGGCCGAACGGCGCGGGCAAGAGCACGCTGCTCAGCCTGATCGTCGGCCTCGTCCGCCCGACCAGCGGCGACGTGCTGGTGCGGGGTTGCTCGGTCCGGCGCGCCGGCGGTCGGGCGCGAACGGCGATCGGGAGCGTGCTCGGGACGACGTTCTACGACTATCTGAGCGGCTGGGAGAATCTCCGTCTCCTCGTCGCGTATTCGGGCGTGGCGGTTCCGTCGACGATGCGTGACGTCGTCCACGCGGTCGGCCTCGAGGACCGCATTCACGAGCGTGTCGGTGCGTACAGTCACGGTATGCGGCGGCTCGCCTTCGCGCAGGCGCTCCTGCCGATGCCCGAGATCCTGCTCCTCGACGAGCCGGAAGAGGCGCTCGATCCGGAGGGCGCCGCGGCGCTGCGCGCGCTCGTCGATCGGCTACATCGCGAGCGCGGGCTGACGGTCGTGATCGCGTCGCACCGGCTCGAGACCGCGCGCACCTGCGATCGCGTCGCCGTCCTTGCGAGCGGCCGCCTCGTCTTCGCGGGACCGTGGCGCGCGCTCGCCGACGCCCGCACGCGCGTCCGCCTCGACGTCGACGATCGCGCCGCGGCGCTGCCGATCGCGCGCGCGCTCGCCGAAGACGTGGCCGACGACGTCGTGACGTTGCGGCCCGACGTGGCGACGGCGGATCTCGTCACGGCATTGGTGCGGGGCGGTATCCGCGTCCACGCCGTCGAGCCGATGCACGCGACATTGGAGGACGTCGCGACGCGCGCACGCGAGTCTCCATCGACGGCGATCGGCGCCGCCGCGGCGACGGTCGGCACGTCGCGGATCGCCGCGCCGACGTCGCACGATGCGGCGGCGATCGCCGGGGCCGAGCCGCCCGCCTCCACGACGATGTCGCCGCGGATCGCCGCGTTCGGCAGGCAGCTCCGCGGCGAGCTGCGGAAGCTGTGGGCGCGGCCGCGGACGTACGTCGGGTTCGCGAGCGCGCTCGCGTGCGAGATCGGGCTGACGCTGCTCTTGACGGCCCCGTCGGTGCGCGAGCACATCGCGCGTGAGCTCTGGCGAGCACGTATCGCGCGCGAGGGGCTCTCCGGTCCCACGATCGCGGTTCACCTGACCGGCGAGACGATGGCCGTCGCCGGTGCGCTGGCGCTGGCGCTCATCGGCGGCGACATCGTCGCGAAGGAGGCGGAGGACGGGACGGTGCGTACGGTGCTCGCGCGCCCGATCGGCCGGACGTCCGTGCTCGCCCAGAAGGTGGTGACGTGCGCCATCTACACGATCGCGCTGCCGCTCTTCGTCGGCGTCACCTCGCTCGCCCTCGGCCTCGCGTTCGCGGGGCCCGGGCAGCTCGTCGCGATCGCGTTCCCAGAGAGCATCCTGGGAGCGCTGCCGTTCGCGGTCGCGTTACGGCGCTACGCGCTCGCAATGCCGCTCCTCGTCGCGGCGTGGTGGACCGTCACCATGCTCGCGGTCACGCTGTCCTGCCTCGACGTGAAGCCGGGCACGGCGACGGTGCTCGCGCTCGCGGTGGTGCTCGTCGACGAGGTCGTTCGCCTGCAACCCGCGTTCGTGACGATCGCGCCTTACTGCCTGACGACGCGGCTCCTCACGTGGAGACAGGTCTTCAACGATACGATCCCGTGGCTCAGGATCCAGCGGAACTACGGTGATCTGCTGCGGATCGACGTCGCCCTGACGGCGCTCGCGTGGTGGGCGTTCCGGCGTCGCGAGCTCACCCCGTGAGCAGGCATCGCGGGAGAGCGCGGGCGGATCGCTGCGTTTGCCCGACACCTTGCCCTGCGCCTTGACGATGATGCCGTCGAAGTTCACGACCGAGTTGTTCTTGTCAGTGAAGTTGAACTTGATCGGACCCGACATCGTGCCCGTGCCGGAGATCGCCGGGAACACGATGTTGCCGTTCACGACGCCGAGGTGCGCGCCGGAGCCGGTCGCGCTGCCGGTTACGGTGGTCGAGATGAACCCGTTCTGGCTCGGGTTGCCGAGCGTCGTCGTGAGGATCGTGCCGCCGCCGAAGCCGAATCCGGTCGCCTTGCTGGCTTCGGCTCCCTGGTACGTCAGCGAATTCGCGACGGCAACGGTCGCGGCGAGCTGCGCGTTCCCGTTCTGCGACGGATCGAGCACGATCACCTTCTCGACAGGCGAGTTCGTCATCCGCGGCTCGAAATCGCCCACGCCGGCGAGGATGAGCGGCGCGACCTTCGTTCCGAGCGGCTGCCCGAGCGCGAGATTGATGATCTCGTTGTTGCCGAGCTTCTTCATCACGACCGTATCGGGGCCGATCATGCTCGACACGACCATGCCGGCGACGATCTTGAGCGTCGCCTTGTAGACCATGAGATCGACGGCGGCCGCCGAGCGTGGCGTGAGCGAAAGCGCGATCGACACGACGACTGGAGCGATCAACCTGAGAGCGGAGCGCATGCATCTTCGCTAGTGGGAGGTCGTCAGGCTGTCAAGTTTGCGCGTGCCTCGGCGCGCAGTCCTAGTTGCCCAAATTAGGACAGTTCAAGGGAAACTACGACAGGACCCGTGCCTTGCCGCGCGGGCGGCGAGCGGCCGCGCGAGTCGATGACGCGCCCGCGGGCACCGCGAGACGCTACAGCTCGGGACTCGACGGCAGGAACGTGTGACCCATGAGGAACGCGTCGACGCCGCGCGCGGCCTCGCGGCCTTCCCAGATCGCCCACACGACGAGCGATTGGCC
>VBKW01000200.1 GCA_005879405.1 Deltaproteobacteria bacterium | reverse complement strand
TCCCGAAGCCGCTGCAGAAGCCGCATCCGCCGATGTGGATGGCGTGCACCAATCGCGACACGATCCGCGTCGCGGCGCGCAACGGCCTCGGCGCGCTCGCGTTCGCGTTCGTCGATCCCGACGAGGCGCGCACCTGGAGCGGCATCTACTACGACATCATCAGGAGCGAGGAGTGCGTGCCGCTCGGGCACTCGGTGAACGCCAATCTCGCCATGGTCTCCGCGTTCTCGATTCACGAGGATCGTGCCGAGGCGATCCGGCGCGGCCAGGAAGGCTTCGAGTTCTTCTTCTTCGCCGTGAACGCGCTCGTCGCGCAGGACGCGCGCCCCGGCCGCTCGCGTCTCTGGGAGTCGTTCATCCGCGCCCGCGGCGATCGCACCGCGGAGCTCGTCGCGAGAGCGCAGGACGCCGGCTATCGCGGCGCCGGCATCGGCACCTCCGACGACATGCGCACGCACGTCCGCGAGTTCCAGGCCGCCGGCGTCGACCAGGTCATCTTCCTCCAGCAGGCGGGTCACAACCGGCACAAGGACATCCTGGCGGCGCTCGAGCTCTTCGCGCGAACGGTCGCCCCCGAGTTCCAGCGCGAGGCCGCCGCGCGCGAGGCACGCAAGCGCGAGGATCTTGCACCGTGGATCGCGCGCGCCCTCGAGCGCAAACAATGGATGCGGCCGCTCGCCGACGACGCGATCCCGATCGTCGGCGCGTCGCGCGCGAAAGCGGAGGTCAATCAGGCGGCACCGGACCGCCGCTGAGCTCGGGTCGCCGTCGTCTGAGGCGGGGTCGAGCTCGACGGAGGTCGCCGTCGTCAGCGGGGCCGGTCGAGCTTTACGGCTTCTTTGCCTTCTTCGCGTGCGCCGGCGCGTGCGCCGCTGCCGCGTGCGGCCGCAGCGCTTCCTGGAACTGCGGCTTCGCGACGAGCCCAGAGACCGCGTTCACGACCGCATTGCTGAGCACCTGCTGGTAGTTCTCGGCGCTCAGACTGCGCCCGAACGTGCCGTCGTGGCCGCTCGCGGTGCCGCTCCACAGCGCGGCGCCGCTGCGACTCCGGACCTCGACCGCGAGGACGACCTGCGCGTCGTAATTCGGCGACTCCTGCGCCCAGAAGCGGTTGAGCGTCATCGCCAGCACCGCGTCGGCGCCGTCGGCGCTCGCGACGACCGTCACGCCGTTGTTCTTCAATTGCTCCGCCACGGCGGCACGCACGAACTCCGTCGGACTCGAGTCGCCGTAGATCGGGGTCGGCGGAGTGTTCTCTTGGTTCTCGCCGATCCGATCCTTGTCCGTGCGCCCGTCCTGCACCGGCGCGACGTAGACGCGGCCGGGCGTCTGGGAGAAGCTGACCGCAGTCGGCGCCTGCGTGGCGCGCAGCTGCAGCGGCACGGTGAGCGACGACGGCTTGTTCGTCGGGCAGCCGCTCGCGATGGTCATCGCGCCGAGCAGTGCCGTCCACGTCGCGATCGGCCGCCGTCCGCGACTCGTTCCTCTACACGATCGATTCGTTACCGTCATGTGCCGCCTCCGCTCGCATTGTGAGAAAATCCGCGGCGGCACTACCACGGGGCTGATCACACAGCAATCATGGCGGCGCTTCTTCGCCTTGGTGGGCGCGAGGCGCCGCCCCACGCCAGCTCGGGGCCCGCGTCAGACGCGTCGTGCGGCGGCGACGCGTGGCGACGTCGGTGCGCGTTCGGCTGCCCCGGCTGACGCCTCGGGTCGTGCTGCGGTCGCCGGCGACTCGACGGCGGTCGCGACCCGGCGCGCGGGTGCATGCACGTAGAGCTGCTGCGGTCGGGGCGACGCCGGCGGCGGCGGCGGCTGCATGCGATAGCGCGTCTCGCGCGCGTGGTCGGCGCACTGCCGATCGACGTTGTAGACGCTGCCGAACTTCCACAGCATGCGGAGGAAGTTCGTCTGCCCCCGCAATACGAGGCCGGTCACCTCTTTCAACGCGCCCCAGAGCGCGGCCGCGCCGAGGTGTTTGCGGTTCAAGACCGCTTGCGTTTGCACGAGCTCCTCGTAGAAGCGGCGCAGCGGCAGGCGCGTCGGCAGCACCGCGTGCTGGACGTCGAAGAGGCGGTAGTCGCGCGTCGTCAACTTGCGCGACTCGGTGAGCCACGTCTCGGTGCCGGGATACGGCGTGTTGACGGTCAGGTGGACGATCTCGGGGACGCTCCGCGCCCATTCGCGAATCGTCGCGAAGCGCCGCTCGTCCCAATCGGGGTCCGCGATGATGTTGATTGCGACTGTGAGGTCCATGGCGCGCGCCACCTCCAGCGCCTCGAAGCTCGCGCTCGGCGATACGCGTTTACGGTGCAGCTTCAAACCCTCCTCGTCGATCGCCTCGAGGCCGAGGAAGAGATACGTGAGGCCGAGCCGGCGCCAGCGCTCGAAGACCTCGCGGTTGCGCAGGAGGACGTCGCAGCGGGTCTCCAGGTAGTACTGCTTGCGGATCTTCCGGCGCTCGACCTCATCGGCGATCGCGAGGCCGTGCTCGGGATGAATGAACGCGACGTCGTCGACGATGAAGACGTTCGGCTCGGCAATGCGTGCGAGATCCTCGGCCGCCGCCGGCGGCGGCACCTGGCGGTAGCTGCGGCCGTAGAACGTCCACGCGCTGCAGAAGACGCAATCCCACGGGCAGCCGCGCGAGAACTCGATCGACGCGCACGGATCGAGGACGCCGATGAAGTACTTGTGGCGCCGCGCCGTCAGGTCGCGCGCCGGGCGGCAGGTCTCGAGACTCGGGACGAACGCCGGCGGCGGCCCGG
>VBKW01000001.1 GCA_005879405.1 Deltaproteobacteria bacterium | reverse complement strand
CCCGTGCGCCGTTCGCATCGCGCGCGGACACAGCTCGCGCGCCGCGCCGACGCAGCTCCACGGCCGCGCCCTCGACATCGAGCGGCAGGTCGACGCCGAGGCGCCGCCCCAGCAGCGCGATGTCGTGCGGGCGGACGCCGCACGCGAGGAACGCATCGACGTCGCGCGCGAGATCCGCCGCCCGCCCGCTCGCGACGACGGCCCCGCCGCGCATCAAGCACGCTCGAGCGTCGCGTAGAGCTCGCGACGACCGATCGGATCGAGATCGGTCGCCGCCTCGTCGAGCAGGATCACGCCGGGCGCCATGGCGAGAATGCTCGCGATCGCGAGCCGTTGCTTCTGCCCGCCGGACAGCGCCCGCGGATCGCGGCCGACGAGGTGAGCGAGATCGACGCGCGCGAGCGCGTCGGCGACGCGGCGCTCGATCTCGTCGGGCGCGACACCGAGCTGCGCCGGGCCGAAGGCGACCTCGAGGCGCACGTTGGTCGAGAAGAGCTGCGCCTCGAAGTCTTGAAACACCATCGCCACGCGCCCGGCGAGCGCGCCGACCGGCGTGCCCAGGACGGCCGCGCCGTCGAGCAGGATCTCGCCGCCGCACTCCGCGGGCGCGAGCGACGGCACGAGGCCGTTCACGCAGCGCAGGAGCGTCGACTTGCCGGCGCCGCTCTCACCCATCACCGCGACGAGCTCCCCCGCGTCGGCGGCGAGCGATACGCCCGCGAGCGCCTCCGCCGGCGGATCCGCGAAGCGACACGTCAGCGCGCGCACCTCGAGGCGCGGAGACGCAGCGCTCACGACGGCGGCGACGGCGCGCGATTCGTGAGACGAGACATTCGGCGTCGGTGTAGGCGAACCGTCTCCGAGGCGCAACGCCGCCAGTGCGCCGCCGCAGCCGCGACGCGCGTCGTCAGCCGGCGGCGGCGCTCGCGAACGGCAGCGGTATCGTCAGCGCCGCCTCGTGTGCGAGGAGCCAACGCTTGCGGTCGAGGCCGCCGCCGTAGCCCGTCATCGTCCCGTCGGCGCCGATCACGCGATGGCACGGAATCACGATCGAGATCGGATTGGCACCGTTCGCCGCGCCGACGGCGCGCACCGCTGATGCTGCACCGATGCGACGCGCGACCGTTCCATACGACACCGTCGTGCCGTAGGGAATCTCGCGCAGCGCCGCCCAGACGCGGCGCTGAAACGGCGTGCCGCCGGTCTCGACCGCAAGCGCATCGAGCGCGGAGCCGTCACCGTCGAGGTAGCGCCGCAGCGTGGAGACGACGTCGCCGGGATCGGCGGCGTCGACGAGCGCGACGGCGCCGTAGCGGCGCGCGAGGCCGTCGGCGAGCCGCTGCCAGCGATCGGTGAAGCCGAGCGCGCAGAGCGTTCCGTCCCGTACGGCGATGCGAATGGTACCGATGGGGAGCGTGAGCTCCGCCGTTTCGAGTCGTGTGATGTCGGTCATCGTTCCTCCTCCAAAGTCGCCCAGAGATGCATGGCCGCGTACGCCCGCCACGGGCGCCACGCTTCCGCCATGCGTTGTACGTCGCGCGCCGCGAGTGGACCGGCGCCGTTTCCGAGCGCGCGCCGCAGGCCCAGGTCGCTCGCCGGAAACGCGTCCGCTTCCCCGAGGGCGCGCATCGCAATGTAGTGCGCCGTCCACTCGCCGATCCCCGGAATCGCGACGAGCCGCGCGATCGCGTCGTCGAGATCGAACGCCGCGTCGAGTCGCAGCGTTCCGTCGACGACGGCGGCAGCGAGCGCGCGAATCGTCGCCGCACGCGCGCGCGGGATGCCGATCCGCCCGAGATCGGCGTCGGCGAGCAGGTCCGGCGTCGGAAAGAGATGCGTGAGGCCGGCGCTCGCCGCCGTGACCGGCGTCCCGAACGCGCCGGCGAGCCGCCCCGCGAGCGTCGTCGCGCCGGCGACCGTGACCTGCTGGCCGAGCACGGCGCGCACCGCGAGCTCGAATCCGTCCCACGCGCCGGGCACGCGCACGCCGGAACGCGGGTCGACGGCGGCACGCAGCTCGGGGCGCCGCCGCAGTTGACCGACGATACGCAGCGGATCGGCGGCGAGGTCGAAGAGACGCCGCGCGCGCTCGACGACCTGAATGAGATCGTCGTGATCGGCGAGCCGGATCTCCATGATCACGTGCCGCTCCGCGGGGACGTGGCGCACCTCGATCTCACCGTGCGCCTCGGGAGTGCCGATCGTGCGCCGGTAGACGTCGCGATCGACGGCCTCGACGCCCGGCGTCGCGCGCCGCGCGAGAAAGCGCAGCAGTCCCTTCCAGTCGAACGGCGGGCGATACGACAAACGCACGACCAGGCCCTTGCGCGACGGCGCATTCGCGGCCGGCCCGCGGCTCAGGCGGCGCGCGCGTAAGCGGCGCGGCGACTCGCGAAAGTGCGCGAGCATCGCGTGATTGAATTGACGGATGCTGCGGAACCCGGCTGCGAACGCGACATCCGCCATGGGCAGATCGGTGTC
>VBKW01000198.1 GCA_005879405.1 Deltaproteobacteria bacterium | reverse complement strand
GGTGAAGTGCAAGGACTGCCCGGCGCTACGGCCACGTCTCGAGACGGTGCTGCAGAACTTCGGTCTGCGCTACGACCTCCGCGCGTCGTCCGCGGAAGAGCTCGAGTACGAGATCAAGCTCCCGTGGGGCACGCGCACCGACCGCGTGTCGAACGCGATCCTCCGCCTCGACGCGGAAAAGCAAACGGCGGTCGAGTGGGACGAGAAAAAAGAGAAGAAGGGCAAATGAGGGTACGATCGTGAAGCTCATCGTCCAACCCGACGACGGCGTGACCCCGATCCTGTCCGCGATTCAAAAGGCGAAGAAGACGGTCGACGTGATGATCTTCCGCTTCGACCGCCCCGAGCTCGAGAAGGCGCTGCAGGCGGCGGTGAAGCGCGGTGTCGTCGTGCGCACGCTCATCGCGCACACGAATCACAAGGGCGAGAAGAACCTCCGCAAGCTCGAGCTGCGGCTGCTCGACTACGGCGTGACGGTCGCGCGCACGGCCGACGACCTGCTGCGCTACCACGACAAGTTCCTGGTCGTCGATCGCGCCACCCTCTACGTGCTCGGCTTCAACTACACCCGCCTCGACATCGACCGCAGCCGCAGCTTCGGCATCGTCACCAAGAACCGCAAGCTCGTCCAGGAAGCGCTGCGCCTCTTCGACGCCGACTCGACGCGGCAGGCGTACACTGCGGGATGCGACCTCCTCGTCGTCAGCCCGACGAACTCACGCGAGCGCCTGAGTACGTTCATCCGCAAGGCACGCAGGCAGCTCTTGATCTACGATCCGAAGGTCGCCGACCGCGCGATGATCAATCTCCTCCAGCAGCGCGCGAAAGCCGGCGTCGACGTGCGCGTCCTCGGGCGCATGGGCAAGCGCGGCAGCAACCTCAAGGTGCAGAAGTTTCCCGCTCGACGGTTGCACGTGCGCGCGATCGTCCGCGACGGCATGCGCGCGTTCGTCGGCAGCCAGAGCATGCGCAAGGTCGAGCTCGACGCCCGACGCGAGGTCGGCGTCATCGTCCGCGACCCGAAGGTCACACGGCGGATCGCAGCGGTGTTCGAGGCGGATTGGGCGCTCACCGACCTCGCGAAGAAGGAAGCCGCGAACCCCGACCAGGCGTTGAGCGCGTGACCCGTCCGCGGCGCGCGGCGATGCGGACGGCGCGGCACGCGACGCGGCGGCGCCGGCATGCGGCGGCGCGCGTGTGATCGTGCCGGCGTCGATCGTGTGCCCCGTCCGCGAGATCGCTTGGAAGAAGAGCGTGTCGCCGGCGATCTCGATCAGCATGAACTCCCGGTCCTGATCGAAGCCGATGGCACGCAGCTCGGTCTCGGTCGGACGCCCCTTGCCGAGATCGCGACTCAATTTCGCCGAGCTCCCGGACGTGAAGTAGTGGACGCCGTGCTGGGACTTCATGCGCTCGTACATGTGCTCATGGCCCGCGAAGACGACGTTCACGCCGTAACGGACGAAGAGCGGCTCGACGAGCGCACGCAGATCCATCTCGGATCCGTGACGACGGCCCGAGGAGTAGATCGGGTGGTGGAAGAAGCAGATCTTCCACGGCGCCTGCGACGCCTCGAGCTCGCGCGCGAGCCACTCGAGCTGCTGCGGGTCCATGTAGTTGCTGTCGAGCGCGAAGAACTGTGCCGTGCCCTTCATGAAGGTGTAATAGCGACGGCCGCTCATGTGAAAGGGCGCGAAGAAGCGCTCCGCAGGCAGGTCGTGGTTGCCGAGCGCCGCGTAGAAGTCGACGCCTTGCGCGAGCAGCGCCGCGTAGGGGCGCGAGAACTTGCGCTCGAAATCCTCGGGCTGCTCGCCGCCATACATGTTGTCGCCGAGCATGATCACGAACGTGAACGGAAAGCGCTCGTGGAACTCCGCCATGCGGCTCGCGACCTCATACTGCAGCCGGCCGCCGGTGCCGCTGTCGCCGATGACCGCGAAGCGCACCGAGTCCGACCGCAGCGGCAGAGTGAGCGTCTGCCAGATCGGCCACGGGACGTGCGCGACGCACGCGGTAAGAACGAGGAAGAGGACCGCAACGCTGCGCCGCACGCCAGCGCTCCACACGCTCACGCCGGCGCGGCCGGCAACGCGTCAGGAATGTAGTCGACGATCAGGTTGGCGTCGACGTCGAGCAGGATCAGGTGCCGGTCGAAGAAGCGATATTGGAGCTCCTCCGGCAGCCGCGGCAGCTTTGCGAGCAGCTTCGGCGGTACGGTCGCAAGGGGCTTCGTCTCCGGATACTCGTCATTCACCGCGAATGAGAGTCGCGGCACCTCCTTCCGCACGCCTGCTCGGTCGTCGGGTGCACGGGCGCGAATGTCCTCCTGGACGACCTGCCGGAAATCGGCCTCGACGTCGCGCGTGAAGATCGCGCCTTGCGGCGCGTCGGGGCGAGCGGCGCGAATACCCGCAGCCAGTCGCTTGCGCCGCTCGACGAGCCGCGCGGCGTCGTCCGTTTCTTTGCGCGGCGGCAGCGTCGCCGCGACGCGACGTCGCAGCGTCAGGTACGCGTCGATGCGCTTCGCGAACTCGCCCGACGGCGCGACCGCCGGCGGCGGCAGCGGATTCGGCCCCCGCATGCAGCCGCCGAGTACGGCGACTGCGAGGCCCGCGGCGATCCGAGCGCGCATTGCCACCACCGCATCGATTGTGGGACCGCGGCATGGGGTGGGCAAACGCGGACGGCGCGATGGTCGCACCTGGACTCGAACCAGGGACCTCCTGCATGTGAGGCAGGCGCTCTAACCAGCTGAGCTATGCGACCGTGAAGAGCGCCTCGTACCACAGAGGTCGGGCACACGCCACGTCGGGAACGGTGGCGTCAGTCGTCGCGTTCGCCGAGCTTTCGGACGCGCTCCTCGAGCTTGCCCGTCCGCGTGTCGAGCACGACGTAGCACCACCGTCGGTTGCTCGCTTCCGCCACCGATTGGCACGGCACGTCGTCCTTGACGAGCACATAGCGTCCCGCCTCACGGTGCGACTCTCCCGACGTGACCCAGAGCACGAGCAGGACGAACACGATGCCGCCGACGAGCGCCCAATGCTCGCGGATCCACGCCAGCGGATCGTCCGCGGCCTTCGCGGGATCAGGCAATGATCGGTACCTCCTCGGTGAAGATCAGGGTGGTGCGGTCGAGGTCGATGAAGCGCGCCTCGTCGGCGCGGGCCGCGCCGTACTCCGCCGACGCGACGGCGCGGCGCACGGCTTCCATGTCGTCGAACCAGGCCTCGGCGGCGCCGTCGTATTCGGCGCCGTTGATCGCATGGCATTGCACATACCGACGCATTCCCGGAATGCGGGCGGCAATGCTGCCGTGCACCTCGCGCCAGTAGCGGTGGAAATCGGCCACCGCCATGCCCGGCTTGCGACGGATGAGATAGATCGCCTTCACCATCGTCAATCGTCGCATCCTACCGAAGCGGTCACGACCGCTCAAATGAGTCGCCGCGCAACGAGTTGCGCCGGGCACCGGTGACGCACCGCACGTACGTACGCGCTGACACGTACGTACGCGCTGAGCTGACACGTACGTACGCGCTGAATTGATGGGCAGTCGGTGTCCACTCGTGTGGCAGTCGGTACTCCCGCGACGCACGGTTGGTAAGATTTGCCACGGTTTCCGCGCTGCGCCACGCGATCCGTCGCCAACTTCCAGCGGCATGGGATTTGCGATCAGCAGTCGTGGGAGGCACGCACGTGATCAACCGCATCTTCTCAGGAACCCGCTGCCGGGTGATTCGCCAGGTGCACTACCCCGATGGTGCCGTACACCGGTTCACGCTCGGCACGATCCGCTACGCGATGGAGAATCTCGGCCGCGAGCTCGTGATGGTGGACTGGGACACGGGACGGGCGACGGTCGTGTTTCCGCACGACATCGAGCTCGTCGCGGGCGAAGCGAGCGCGATTGCGTGAGGTCGTTGGAGCGGCGCGCGCTCACGACGCGAGAACGTCGCGCCGCAGCGTGAGCCCACCGTCGACGACGAGGATCTGCCCCGTCACGTAGCCGTCCGGCTCGAGAAAAAACCGAATCGCGCGCGCCACGTCCTCCGCACGTCCAAAGCGTGCGATCACCCCGCCGTTCACGAATCGATCGTACTTCCCGCTACGGATGCTCGCTTCCGCCATTCCGGCGGCCGTGACGCCGGGCGCGACGACGTTCACGCGCACGTCGGCGCGACCGCCCCACTCCTTCGCCATGATGTGCGCCGCGTGCACCAGCGCCGCTTTCGGCGCCGCATACGCGAGACTGCCCTCGAACGGCGCGACGCCTTGCATCGTCGACAAGAGCACGATCGCGCCGTCGCCGTCGCCGAGCGCGGCGCGGAAATCGCGTGCGAGAAGCACAGGACCGAGATAGTTGTCCCGCAGCGAGCGCTGCATCTCGTCCGCGGTCGGCACTCCCGCCTTCGGACGCGCGGGATCGCCGGCGAGCACGACGAGACCGTACGGCTGCCCGAGCGCGACCGCGGCGGCGACGAGCGCGTCGCGTGTCGCCGCCTCGTACACGTCGCCGCCGATCACACTCACCGCCGCCGGGCCGCTCGAGCGCAGCGTCGCGGCCACGCGTTCGGCACGCTCGCGATCGGCGCGGTAGCCGAGCACGAGGGCCGCGCCTTCGTCGTGCAGCGCGCGCGCGAGGACTGCACCGATGCCGCCCGTTCCGCCAGCGAGGATGCACACCCGCCCGGCGAGCGTCGCCGCGGTCACGAGCTCGGCTCCGACCTCGTCACCGAGCGCGCGAAGCGAAGGAGCCGTGCCGCGGCGGAGTCGCGCGGCGCTACAGCGGAGTCGCGCGGCGCTAGTGTCGAACGCGTCGGCCGTTCCGGCGTTCCCGGCAACGCCGCGTACACGAGGCTGCTCTCGCGACGGTAGAAACCTTCGGTGTGAAACGAGCGATCGAGCTTCAGGTACTCGTAGTCGAGATGGTGACAGAGCTCGTGCAGGAGGGTGCGGAGAAACGTCTTGAAGGCGACCACCTGAAGACGGCGCGCCGTCCGCATCCAGACTTGCACGCGGTCGCGCGT
Organism: Deltaproteobacteria bacterium; assembly: GCA_005879405.1. GTDB lineage: Bacteria > Desulfobacterota > Binatia > UTPRO1 > UTPRO1 > DP-19. Next base: position 8,861 of record VBKW01000198.1, on the reverse strand, counting down.
CGTTTTGCCGTTGGCCGGCGTGTAGAGGCCGTGCAGCTCTCCGTAATGATTCGTCGGACGCTTGCCGCACACCTCGACGCGTAACGGCGGCACGCGCAGCAGCTGACAGAACACGTCGAGCAGCTGCTGACTGGCGACCTCGACGCGGCGGCGGTCCTCGGTCGCGAGCGCGTCGGCGAGCGCCGCAACCCCCACGCGGACGAGCAGACTCGGCGGAACGCGAATCGCGGTGACCGCGTTGCTGCGCGCGTAGGCACGCTCGTCGGACCGACTGAACCTGCGGCGACCGTACGGCATCAGCTGGCGGACCCCTCCGACACGCGTCGCGTGTCACGTCCCCGTCGGACGCGTCGGCACACTAGGAAGGTTCGGGTCGCGATGCAACGACCGCGGCGACTCTCATTGCCTGCCTAGTTTCCCTTTGGTAAGCACTGGCCGCCAAATGTACAGGAGGGCCTGATGAGCCGAATCGTTCCATCCGTGTTCACCGTTCTCGCACTGATGGTGCTGGTAGCATCGTGTACGCGTGAGGAGCAGAAGGGGGCTGCGGCTCCGACGGCGACGCCGGCGAAAGTGGCCGCGCCTGCTGCAGCGCCGCAGCCGCAGGCCTCGCTCGAGGACGTCGACGAGCTCTACGTCGATCTCGACGCCGATCCGGACGAGGGCACGCCGCCGCTGACGGTGAAGTTCACGAGCACCGTCGAGGACGCGACGCCGCCGATTACGTACAAATGGGACTTCGGTGACGGCTCCGCGCCTGCAACCGAGGCCAATCCAACGCACGTCTATCAAAAGGCCGGCGAGTACACCGCGACGCTGACCGTCAAGGATTCGAAGAACATCAGCGGCTCCGAGGAGGTCGACATCCTCGTCGAGACGGAGTGATTCGCGAGCAAACAGGGTCGGGTTGACAGTATTGACGCGCCGTGTTAAACGACGCTCACTCTCACGCAGCGGAAAGGGGTGAGTCCAGATGGCCGATACGAAATCCGATGGCCTCCGCGCGCGCTTGCAGCAGGTGCAGAGCACGATTCAGCGCGCGCAGAAGGAAGGTGAGCGCCTCGTCGGGAGGTTTCGCAAGGATGCCCGAGAGCTCCTCGGAAAAGATCGCGAAAAAGCGGTACGCGACCTTTTCGCCCAGGCGCAGAAGCTCCGTGCCGACATTCAGCGGCGGGCCGAGCGCGCGGTGAAGGACATCGAGGAGCGCGGACAAAAGATCGTCAGCGCGCTCGAGAAGCAGGCGGAGCGCGGTCTCGAGCCGCTGGTGCGCAGCCTGAATCTTCCCACGCGTGACGAGATCGAGAAGCTCAAGAAGCGCATTGCACACGTGGAGAAGCGTCTCGAAGAGATCGCGGGCAGCAAAGCTGCCTGACACGCGCGCGACGCGGCGGCCGTCGCGTCGGCGCAAGCACAACGTCTCGACCTTGCTCACCGGCAGGGGGAGGAACTTCGTTCGGAAGAGATCGGCCGCTGACGAGCGGCTGCCGGTGAGCAAGACTCTACCTCGGCGACCGTCGCGAGCGCCGGGGCCGCGGACCGAAGCCGCCTCCCCCCGGCGTCTCGACTCGTAGCACGTCGCCGCGTCGCACCCGTAGGTTGACCTTCCCCGGGAGCACGCGCCAGCGTCCGCGGTGCGCGAGCAGATTCCGTCCCGCGCTCCCCGTCGCGCCGCCGGCAAGACCCCACGGACCTCGCCTCCGGCGCTCGGTCAGCAGCGTCAGATCCGCGTCGGCGAGAAAGCGCAGCTCGCGCACGACGCCGTCGCCGCCGGGATGGCGGCCGGCGCCACCGCTGCGCCGGCGGATGGCGTAGCGCTCGACCCGCAGCGGATAGTACGTCTCCAACGCCTCGATCGGGGTGTTCAGGGTGTTCGTCATGTGCGTCTGCACGGCCGACGCACCGCGCCCGCTCGGCCCGCCGCCGGCACCGCCCGCGACCGTCTCGTAATACGAGAACGCGCGACCGCGAAGGGGGTCGAAGCCGCCGACCGCGACGTTGTTCATCGATCCGGCGCTCGCGGCGGGAATCCGCCGCGGCGCCGCCTTCGCGAGGGCACGCAGCAACACGTCGACGATCCGTTGCGAGGTCTCGACGTTGCCGCCGGCGACCGCCGCGGGAAACTCCGCGTTCACCACGGTTCCGCTCGGCGCGACGACGCGAATGCGCTCGAGCAAGCCCTCGTTCGCCGGAATCGGCTCTACCGCGAGAGCGGTGAAGACGTAGAAGACCGCCGAGAGGGTGATCGCGTAATTGGCATTCAGGCTTCCCTGCACCTGCGGCGCGCTGCCGGTGAAGTCGACGAGCGCCCGGCCGTCGCGGATCGTGATCGCGACGCGAATCGCGACGTCGCGGGTGTCGAGACCGTCGTCGTCGAGCACGTCGACTGCGGTGTAGCAGCCGTGGGGCAACGCGCGCAGCGTCGTCGCGATCAAACGCGCCGTGTACCGTTGCAGCGCTGCCATCCCGCGCTGGAGGTGCGCCGGGCCGATCGCGGCGGCGAGCTCGCGGACGCGGCGGCCGCCGGTCGCGAGCGCGGCGCGTTGCGCGTCGAGATCGCCGCGACGCTCCTCCGGAACGCGCGTGTTGGCGAGAAAGAGCGCGAGCACGTCGCGATCGACCATGCCACGTCGGACGAGCCGCACCGGCGGCATGCGAAATCCCTCTTGATAGATCTCGCGCGCGAGCGGCATCGATCCCGGGCTCATGCCGCCGATGTCGGCGTGATGCGCCCGGTCGGCCACGAATCCGAGCAGCCGCCCGCGCGCATCGTGCGCCGGCGCGACGAGCGTCACGTCCGGGAGGTGCGTGCCGCCCGCGTATGGATCGTTCAGCGCGACGACGTCGCCCGCCGCCAAACGGAAGGCGCTGAGCGCCGCCCGCACCGAGAGCGGCGTCGAGCCGAGATGCACCGGCACGTGCGCCGCGTGCGCCACCATCCGCCCACGCGGATCGAAGATCGCGCACGAGAAGTCGTGCCGCTCCTTGATGTTCGGCGAGAAGCTGCTGCGGCCGAGGACGACGCCCATCTCGTCGGCGATCGCGGCGAGCCGGTGGTGGAGCACGGCGAGCGCGATCGCATCCAGCCCCCGCGCGCTCATCGCGTGAGCCTCAGGTTCGACTCGGCGTCGACGACCGCGCGCCATCCGGGCGCGACGAGAATGGTCGAGCTGTATTCCAGGAGGAGCGCCGGACCACGCAGCACGGTGCCCGGCGGCAGAAGATCGCGGGCGTAGCGCGCGACCCGTACGCGACGCCGATGCCACACGACGTCCTCGAGCGCGTGCGGTGGCGGCGCGGCGCGGCGGCGCGCCGGGCGGCGCGGGCGCGACACGACGTCGCGCTCGCTGACGGTGACGCGCAGGCCGAGGACCTCTACCGGCCGCGTCGGCGACGCATGGCCGTACAGCCGCGCGTGCGCCGCATCGAAGCGCCGCCGGTAGTCGGGCGTGAGCGGGATCTCGATCTCGTGCGACTGACCCACGTACCGGATGCGCGCGAAGCCAGACGCGAGAAGATGACCATCGCCGACGCCGTCGGCGCGGAGCTCGGCGCGGACGCCGGCAGCGAGCGTCTCGAGCCGCCGCGCGAGCGCCGCCGGCTCAGGGTCGATCGCGCGCACCGTGACGACCCGGTCGCGCGCGATCGGCGCGGTCGCCATGCCGAACGCGGAGAGCAGACCGGGATGGCGCGGCACGAGTACCTCGCGCATCCCGAGCTCCGCGGCGAGCTCGCACGCGTGCACCCCGGCGGCGCCGCCGAACGCGAGCAGCGCGAAACGCCGCGGATCATGGCCGCGCTCGACGGAGATGACGCGCAATGCGCGCGCCATCGCGGCGTTCGCGACGCGCACGATCCCCTCAGCGGCGGTGTCGACGTCCACACCGAGCCGCCGCGCGACCTCCGCGACCGCGTCGTGCGCGCGGCGGACGTCGAGCCGCATGCGACCGCCGAGAAACGACGCCGGATCGAGGCGCCCGAGCACGAGGTTGGCGTCGGTCACGGTCGCACGGGTGCCGCGGCCGTAGCACGCCGGGCCCGGATCCGCCCCGGCGCTTTCCGGGCCGACGCGGAGCACGCCGCCGGCGTCGACTCGGGCAAGCGAGCCGCCGCCCGCTCCGACCGTGTGAATGTCGACGACCGGCAGGCGCACCGCCATCCCGTCGAGCTCCCACTCGCTACGCCGCGGCACGTCACCGTCGACCAGCGCGACGTCCGTCGACGTGCCTCCCATGTCGAGGGTGAGCACGCGGCGCACGCCGGCGCGGCGCGCGATGCCGACGGCGCCTACGACGCCTCCGGCGGGCCCGGAGAGCACCGTGCGCATCGGCTCCGCCGCCGCGCGCCGCGGCGCGACCGCGCCGCCGTTCGATTGCATGACGAGAAGCCGTGTACCGCCGCGCTTTACCGCCGCGAGCCGTGTGAGGTGCCGCGTCATCAGCGGCGCGACGTAGGCGTTGATGACCGTGGTGCTCGTCCGCTCGTACTCGCGCGGCTCACGGACGAGCACGTGCGAGAGCGAGATCGGCACGCCGAGCACGCGCAGCGCCGCTCCGATCGCGCGCTCGTGGCGCGGCGTCGCATACGCGTGGAGCAACGCGACCGCGATCGCCTCCGGCCGCCGCGCGCGTACGCGGCGCACCAGCGCGCGGAGCTCCCGTGTTGTCAACGCAACCGAAATCCGGCCGTCGAACTCGACGCGCTCGCGCACCGGAATCCGATCTGCACGCGCGACGAGCGCCGCCGGACGCCGCGGCTCGAGGGTATAGAGCTCCGGGCGCGCTTGGCGGCCGATCTCGACGACGTCCTCGAACCCCGCCGTCGCGACGAGAGAGACGCGCGCACCGCGGCGCTGCAACAGCGCGTTCGTCGCGACTGTGCTGCCGTAGGTGATCCGTCCCGCCGGGCCGTTTGAGAAAAGCGCGGCGAGCCCGGCGAGGACGGCGCGGGCCGGGTCGTCGGGTGTCGACAGCACTTTGTGGACGAACACGCGCCCGCCGCGCCGTACGATGAAGTCGGTGAAGGTACCGCCGGTGTCTATTCCCGTTTGCCCCCGTGCGCGCGGCGCGCTGCGCGCGCCGTGCTCCGATGGGCGTCGCACCGCGGGGCGCGACCCGCGGTGCTCCAAACCCCGGCCCCGTGCGCGCGGCCGCTCCGCGCCCGTGCTCCGATGCGCGTCGGCAAAAAAAGACCCCGGGAGCTCTCGGCTCTCGGGGTCTTTCGACGACAGGTGATCTCGACCGTGCGTCAGGCTGCGGCGGCTTTCGCGCTGCCGTTCTTCGACTTGCCGGTACTTGCCGTCTTGATCTCGGCGGATTTCGACTCGGTGGATTTCGTCTCTCCGGATTTGGCTGCGCTCTCGTCCGCCTTGGCGCTCGACGCTCCCTTGCCCTCGCTGCCGGAGGCGCCCTTGCGGGCGTAATCGGTGACGTACCAGCCGCTGCCCTTCAGCTGGAACGACGTCGACGAGATGAGCTTCGTCACCTTCCGGCGACAGGTCGGGCACGTGGTGAGCGGCTTGTCGCTCATCTTTTGCATGATCTCGAAGTCGCCGCACTTTCTACAGTGGTACTCGTAAATAGGCATAATTTCTCCGGATTCGTTCCGGTCAGAACTAGCCACGCCTCGGCGTTTTGTCAACGCGCGAAACGACGTCGCCGAGCCTCGTGTCGATCTCCGCCGCCGACGCCCCCTCGACCGCGACGATCTTGTCGCGCCCGCGCTCGCCCCGTAGCAGCGCGAAGGCGCGTTTCGGCAAGCCCAGGCGATCCGCCAAAAGCGCCACCAGCGCGCGGTTTGCGGCGCCGTCGATCGGCGGGGCGGTCACGTGTGCGCGCCAGCGGCCCGCCTGATCCCGCGTCAGCGCAGCGCGCGCAGCGCGCGGCACGACGCGCACGTGCAGGACGGCGCGCTTCACGTCGCCGGCCGTCATCGCAGTCGCATGGCGAGGTCGACGAGGCTCTGCACCAAGAAGATCTGCAGAAAGTAGATGCCCGCAAAGACGACGAGCGGCGAGAAGTCGATGCCGCCGCCGTAGACGGGCAGCGACCGCCGGATCCGATACAGGAGCGGCTCCGTCACGCTGATGATGGCGCGTACGATCGGGTTGTAGGGATCGGCGTTCACCCACGAAATGACGATGCGGGCGATCAGCACCCACATGTAGAACCACAGCAGCATGTCGAGGACCTTGGCCATCCCGAGCAGTAGATTCGCGGCGACGAACATGCCTCCTCCTTCGGCCGCCTCAGCGGCCGAGCTCGCGCGAGCGCCGCGTCGCCGCTCGTACACCCTCGGCGACGACGGTCGCGAATGCCCGCGCTTCGAGCGCCTGCAGCCCAGCGAGCGTCGTGCCGCCCGGCGACGTGACCATCGCCCGCAGCTCCTCGGGCGAGCGCCCGGTTTCCTGCAACATCAGCGCCGCACCGCGGATCGTCTGGTACGCGAGCTGGCGCGCGGTACGTTCCGGTAGGCCTTCGGCACGCGCGCCCTCGATCAGCCCCTCGGCGAAGCGGTACACGTAGGCAGGACCACTTCCCGAAAGCCCAGTCACCGCATCCATCAGCGTCTCGTCCCTAACACGAACCACCTCGCCCACTCCACCGAAGAGGGCGGTCGCGATCCGCTCGTCGGCGGCAGTCGCCTTCTTCCCGCGCACCACGACCGTGATGCCGGCGCCGACGAGCGCCGGCGTGTTCGGCATCGCGCGCACGATGCGTGCGCGGCCGCCGAGACCGGCCTCGAGACGCGCCGTCGGCACGCCGGCGGCGATCGACACGAACAATTGCCGACGCACGTGCGGTCGGATCTCCACGAGCACCGCATCCATCACTTGCGGCTTCACGGCGAGCACGACGACGGCGCTGTCGGCGACGAGCGTCGCGTTGTCGCGCGCGATGCCGATCCCGTACGCGCGCCCGAGTCGGCGGCACTGCTTCGGCTCGGCGTCCGACGTCCAGACGTCGCGCGCGCGGTAGCGTTTCGTCACGACCAGCCCGCGGACGAGCGCGCCGGCCATGTTGCCGGCGCCGAGGAACCCGAGCTTCTTCATGCACCCTCCTTCGGCGGTCGCGGACCGAAGATCGCCGTGCCGACGCGGACGAGCGTCGCGCCCTCCTCGATCGCGACCTCGAAATCGCCGCTCATGCCCATCGACAGCTCCGACAGCTCCCGCGCGTGCTCCTGGCGATCGCGCAGCTCGCGCAGCATCGCAAACAGCGGGCGGACCGCCTCCGGCGCAAGTGGAGGAGGAATCGTCATCAACCCGACGACGCGTAACGCCGAAAGCCGCCGCATCGAATCGAGGAAACGCGGCAGCTCGGCGGGCGCGACGCCGCCGGCCGCGTCGAGCGCGACGGCGATGCGGTCGTCGGCGACGGAGTGCACGAGGCCGAACTCGGCGATCGCGGCAGCTTTGTTGTGCTGCGCCCGTCCGATGAAATGCCACGTGACGGCCGCGAGGTCGGCGAGCGCCGCGCGTTTCGCCGCCCATTCCTGGACGTAGTTCTCGCCGAAGTGGCGTGCGCTTGCATCGGCGGCGGCGCGCACCGACGCGGCGGACATGCCCTTGCTCACGGCGACGAGCGTGGCGTCACCCGGATCGCGGCGCGCGCGGCGACAGGCCTCGGCGACACGCTCGCGAACCGCACGGTAGTTTGCGCTCACATCAACTGGTGCGCGCGCAGCCACGTCGCGACCTCCGGGAGCGGCAGCCCGATGACGTTGGTGTACGAGCCCACGACACGATCGACGAGGTGTGCGCCGTCGCCTTGGATCGCATACGCGCCGGCCTTGCCGAGGGGCTCGCCGGTCGCGACGTACGCCGTGATCGCGGTCGCATCGAGCGGCCGGAACGAGACCTCGGTCGCGACCACCGTCGCCTCGGCGATCGCGCCGCTCGGCGAGAGCAACGTGACCGCCGTGCGCACGATGTGGGTCCGGCTCGCGAGGCGCCCCAGCATCGCAGCGGCGTCTGCAGCGTCACGCGGCTTGCCGAAGATCGTGCCGTCGAGCTCGACGATCGTGTCGGCGCCGAGCACCCAGCCGGCGCGAAGCCGGAACGCCGCCCGTGCTTTCTCGTCGGCCATGCGGCGCGCAAACGCGGTTGGTGCCTCGCTGGAACCGGGGCGTTCGTCGACGTCGGCCGGGAGCACGATGAACGCGACGCCGAGCGCGGCGAGCAGATGGCGGCGGCGCGGCGACGCCGAGGCGAGAACGAGTGACGCGACGGACTGCGCCATCGGCGGTTCGTGCCGCACGCACCTCGAGGAGTCAAGTTGGCGGCCGGCCGGACGCGTGGTAGCCGAAGACGATGCGCCGACGCTCCGTGGCCGCGCTCGCCGTCGCCTTCTTCGTGGAGTCGTGCGGCGGCTGCGTGCACGAGCGCGCCACCGTCCCCACTCCGACCGTCATCCGTGAGACGCCGGCGTCGGCCTCCGCGCCGCGGCTGCGCTTCGCCGACGCGATGGCGCGCGTCGAACGCGGCGACGACAGCGGGGCGCGCCCGATCTTCGCCGACCTGCTACGGACGTACCCGGAGCTGGAGGACTACCATCTCGCCAACCTCGCGGCGATCGACGAGCGCGCCGGACGCTTCAGGGACGCGGCGGCGCTGATCGACCGTCTGCTCGCCGCGCATCCGGAGAGTGTGTGGGTCGCGCGCGCGCTCGTTCGGCGCGCCCGAGTTGCCGCCGCGCTCGGCGACACGGATCCCGACGCGTTCGTCGCGCCCGTGCTCGCCATGCCGCACGCGGACGATGCGACGCGCGCCGGCGCGCTGCTCGTGCGCGCCGATCTGCGCGCACGGACGTCGCCGCGCGAAGCCCTCGCGCTCTACCAGGAGGTGCGGCGGACGCCGGGCGCGA
>VBKW01000199.1 GCA_005879405.1 Deltaproteobacteria bacterium | reverse complement strand
GCGACGGCTCACCGGAAATGAACGTCTCGCCGTCGGAGTCGTCGGCGCCGCCGCCGTCGCCGGTCGCGAGGTAGAGCTTACCGTCGGGGCCGAACAGCAGCGTGCCGCCGTTGTGGTTGAATTGCGGCTTGTCGATGCGCAGGAGCTCGCGACGGCTCGATGGATCGACGACCGACGACGAGTCGGTCGGGTTCGGCACGTGCCACTCGGCGAGGACGCTCTGACAATCCGGCGTCGAGCCGGGCGGCATCGTCGAGAAATCGGCCGCCGTGCTCACCGGCTCCGACGTGTACGTGTAGAGAAGACCGCTCGTCTGATAGTCGGGCGCGAACGCGAGGCCGAGGAAGCCGCGCTCGTCGAACGACCCCGCTCCGAAGACGCCGAGCGTGACGATCCGCTGCGTGACGTCGAGGAACGTGGTCTTGGCGCCGGTCGCGATGTCGACGGCCCACAAGATGCCCATTTGGTCGACGACGTAGAGACGGCCCGGGTTGCCGGGCGCGGTGATGCCCCAGAGCGGCGCGGTGAGGCCGGTCGCGATCGTCTCGAGCTTCACCCGGATCGGTCCCTTCCGGATCAGCGACCGAATCGGATTCGTGAGCGCACGGTCTGCGGGCGGCGTCGCCTCCGCGGCTGTCGGGGTGACGCCGGGCGTCGGCGTGTTCGGGCTCCACATGCAGTTGTTCTCGCAGCCGTCGCCGTTCGTGAGATTGCCGTCGTCGCATTGCTCGCCCGGATCGACGTTGCCGTTGCCGCAGCCGGTCGCGCCGAGGACGGCGCACTGGCCGGCGTTGTTGCACGGCCCGGGCACACGCAGCGCGAAATCGTCCTGATTGCTTCCCTGCGAGAAGATCGTGCCCGCGATGCGCGTCAGCGACTGCGTGCCGTCGCCGAGGCCGAGCGCCGTCGACGGCGGATGCGTCGGCGCGGGCGGTCCAGTGTAGCCGCCGTAGCCGACGCAATCGATGTACTCGGACGGCAGGGCGGGATTGCCCGGCTTGCCCCAGCAGAGGAGGCCCGTCGCCGGCAGCATGCCGCTCGGAAAGGTGAAGTCTGGCATGATGCCGGTCGTCGTCTGGAACGCCGCCGTCGCGTACAGGATCTTGCGGTTGACGAGACCGTTCGCGACGTCGTTTCCCGAGACCACGAGATCGGTGCGGGTGCCGGTCGAGTCGAAGACCACGAGGCGTGCGGTGTTGACGAAGTTCTGTCCCGGCGCGTCGGCGCGCAGCTCGACGTACTCGAACGTCGGATCGCCGTTGAAGCCGGACATCACCTCGTCAATGACGTTCTCGTGGAACGTCGCGCGCGCGACGGCGGGCGCCAAGACGAGCGTGGCAACGAGCACGGCGGAATACATGGGGCGGGTAAACGGTATCATGACGATTCTCCCCGCGACGGGGCTCCCGTCAGCGGCTCGGCACTCGTGAACGGCACGGCCTCACGGCCAGCGTTCCCTTAGCGAACATTCCGCATGGGACGCAAGCACTTTTCATGGGTATTTTTCCCACTCACCGGACTTGCCGGGGACGGGTGGCGCCCGCTACGGTACTCCGGTGCGCGACGACGTCGTCTCCGAGGGCCTGCTCCGTGCCGCCGCGGCGACCCTGCGTCCGCTCGTCACGCGCCTTCTCGAGAACGGCGTGCCCTATGGACGACTCGAGGCGCGCCTGCGCGCGCTCTTCGTCGACGTCGCCGAGCGCGATCTCGCCATCCCGGGCCGACGTCAGACCGACAGCCGCATCGCGCTCCTCACCGGGGTGAATCGCAAGGAAGTGCGGCGGCTCCGCGGCGGCGAAGGCGCGGCGCCGCCGCCGGCGTCGTTCAGCCGCAATCAGGCCGCGGCGTTGATCAGCCGTTGGATGGCGGACCGCCGCGCGACCGATCGTCACGGTCGGCCGCGCGCGATCCCGTACCAAGCGACGCGCGGTCCGAGCTTCGTCGAGCTGGCGCGCGCGGTGACGGTCGACCTGCCGCCGCGCGCGCTGCTCGACGAGCTGCTGCGCACCGGCGCCGTCGAGCTCCGCCGCAACGACCTCGTCGCCCTGCGCACGACGGCGTACGTGCCCACCCGGGGCCGGCCCGAGAAGCTCGCGATGCTCGCGGAGGATCCGGCGGAGCTGATCGAGACGATGCTGCGGAACGTCCTCGGCGACGAGGGCGAGCCGCTGCTGCAACGCAAGACGTTCTATGACAATCTCGGCGCCGACGGCGCCGCGCGGGTTCGCCGCGAGATGCGTCGCGAGGGGGAGCGGTTCCTGCGCCGCGTCGACGGCCTCCTCGCCAAGCACGACCGCGACCGCAACCCACGCGCCGCCGGCGGCGAGCGGCGCTATGCCGGTCTCGGCGTCTACTATTTCGAGGCGCCGCGCGTGCCGGAGAAGCCGCGTGCCGCACGGCGGGGCCCCCGCAAGCAGCGAACGACGAAGGAGCATCGGTGATGCACAGGAGGCAATGGATACCGCTCGTGCTCGTGACGCTGCTCGCGTCGTGCGCCACCGACGGCGGCTCGAGCGGAACGGGCATCACCAGCATCGAAGGCAACGTCGCCACCATCCAGCGCGATGGCGCGATGATGGCGGCGCTGATGGCCGCGCCGACGACGAACCTCGCCGGCATCACCGTAAACGTCGAGGGTACGAGCGCGGCGGCCGAGACCGATGCCGGCGGCCGCTTCGTCGTGCGCGGGACGTTCGAGGGCCGCTCCACGTTGCGATTCGCGCGCGCCGCCGACGCGGTCACGGCGCAGATGACGGTCGCCGTGCCGCTGGGCGGGACGATGACGCTCCACGACGTGCAGCTGGACGTCGCCGCGGAGACCGCGGTCGCCGACAATCGGCACGCCGTATTCGACGCGCTGGTCCAGGAGACGGACTGCGTCGGCCACACGCTCTCGCTCGTCAGCGCGAGTCACGAGGAAGGCGGGTACGTCTACATGGTGGATCTCTCCACGACGTTCCTCCACGACGGCAGCGGCACGGCCGTCGACTGCACGCAGCTGCGCGCCGGCGATCGCATCCACGTCGAGGCGACGTCGCAGCCGGACGGCAGCTTCACCAACGCCGACGTGGGGGTCGAGCGAGGCTAGAGACCTCTCACGCGATCTGGTCCCCGCGCGTGTAGCCGGCCGGCGGCTGGCTGACGGGGACGACGCGCGGATCTCGGTGCCTCGTCCGGCCTCGGAGGTCAGCGCGAAGCTGGCGCCCACGATCGACGCCCGTTCCTGTCGCCGCTACATGCCGGCCTGAATCGTGCGACCGCACGCATCGAGCGTGATCGTGATCGGTCCGTCCGTGTCGACGTGCACGTCGACGCTGCAGCCGACCTTGGCGCGCCGCACGTTGACCGTGGCCGTCGCGATGTTGCGCGCGACGACGTCGAGACGTCGCTGCTTCAGTGCCGTCGGGACCGGACCCCAGGTCTGGAATTGCGACGAGTAGACGAGCGGCGTCGGCAAGCTGCCGCCGGTCAGCGTGCCGCTGCCGAGCTGCGTGCCCGATGCCGTCGGATCGCCGACGCGGAACCCGTACGAGAACGCGTCGATCGTGCCTTCAGCATGGCCGCGGAGTGGCGGCGTCGTGTCGCGAATCGTGAGGGCGGAGAGCCAGTACGCGTGGTCGGCGACGAAGCCGAGCGACGGATAGTCGAGCGTCGGGTCGACGACGAACGTCACGTGCGCGGGATCGCGATTCACCTTCGCGGTGCCGAGGAAGTCCGCCGCCGGCTGGAACTGGTCGTTGATCGCGAGCGCGAGATGATCGCTCGGGGTGAAGACGTCGAGCTCGTAGCGATAGCCCGCGGTATCGAGGGCGCGCGCCGTCGGCTCGTACGAGGTCGGCGGCACGAGCTCGTCGATGGCGGAGTTCCACATGAGGAACGGAATGTTGCGCAGCGAGAGCACGAGGTTGTTGTCGCCGCTGTCGCCGACCGTCGGCTGCGCGCGCGCGAAGAGATCGGGGAACTGCTCGGCGAGCTTGAACGTGCCGATGCCGCCCATCGAGTACCCCCCGATCGCCGTCCAGTCGGCGTCGAGACGGTAGAGACGCGCGACATCCGCCCACACCTCGAAGACGTCGGCGCCCGCATAGCCGTCGTAGAAGCCGTCGGGTCCGCGCGCCTCCGGCGTGATGACGATCGAGCCGCCGCCGCGGTCGCCGAACTGCGACTGGTTCCGCGAGCTGAGGAACTGGTTGTAGTTCGTCGAGAGCGAGTGCAGGAGGAGCGTCATGCCGTAACCGCGCGACGGCCGCGGTGTACGCGGCACGTAGATCGCGTACGGCTGGAGCTTGCCCTGATACTGGCCCGGACAGTTCGTGCCGCCGCTCGTCGACGACGGGAAGCAGCTCACCGAGAAGTCGGCGCCGGGGGCGAGCTCGACCGCGCTCACGAGGATGCGATCGAGCGGGCCGGTCTGCGGGACGCCGCCGGGGAGGTCTGGCATGTCGTCGTTGATCGCTGCCGCGAGTTTCCCGAAGTCGACGTCGGCGTGGAGCGCGCTGATGTCGCCGGCCGCGAGCGCCGTCCCTTGGTCCTTGTCGCGCCACCATGCCGGCGACTGCGCGGTACCCGTCGGGTCGGTCGCGTCGGGCATCGGCTCTGTGTAGCGGAACGCGACGTTGAAGAACGCGGCGGGCGCGACCGCGGCCGCGCCGCCCGGATGCGTCGCGTCGGCGACGGCTTGCGGTACGAGGTAGCTTCCTTGCGTGCCGTCCCACAAACCGACGCCGGCCGCGAGTCGCACGATGCCGGAAGGATTCCACGCCGTATGCGGCACCCGCACCTCGATCTGCCGCCGCACCGTATCGACTGCGACCGATGGCGCGGGACCCGCCGCGGGCGAGCCGGTCGCGGCGTCGACGAGATCCGCCACGGTGCCGCCGGCGCTCGGGTGCACGGTGAGAAAGAGATCGGCGGGCGCACGGACGTTCGCGCCGGCAGGGAAGTCGTGCAGCACGCCGTCGGTGCCGCCGAGCGCGACCGAGAAGGCGACGAGCGCCGGATCGTTGAGCGTGTTCAGCGTCACGCGAAACGCGGTCGCGTCGGCGAGCGGCTTCACGCGTAGCTCGACGAAGTCCGCCGCGTCGTTCGCGTACGCGGAATCGGTCGGGTACGTGTACGCCCCGTTCGGCTTCGAGAAGAGATTGCCCCCCGCCTTCGGGTCGGTTGGATCGTTCCCGCCCGACGCGCCGTGATCGTCATAGAGGAAGTCCTGATAGAGGAACTCGCCCTGGCGATACGCGCTCGCCCCCGAGACCAGAATCGGCGGCGCCGTCCAGACGCCGGTGTTCTCGAGCTGCGGCGACGTCGCCGCCGCGCCGTAGAGGACGTCGGGACCCGGCCGCGGCGCCCGTCCTTTGTAGAGCGAGCCGCGTCGCGCGCTCGCGGTGAGCGGCGTCGCGATGAGCAGCGCGGCCTCGATCACGGCGGCGAATGCGTAACGCGCCGACGTCCTCGAGATGCGCGTCTCCATGATGCCCTCCGACGGTCGATGTGACATTCGCGCGAAGTGTATCGACGCGCACGCACCGCGGAGAATTCCGTCAGCGCGGCATTTCGTCGCCATACTTGCGGGAGTTGGCGCCGGCGGGACGCGGGAGTGAGGGACGGCCGCGGTGGTGAGGACGCCGAGTGGGATCGAGCGCGCGTGCCGTCACGGGGACCCAACATCAAATCGTTTCTCTGACCTTGACGCTACACACGCTCAGTAAGTAAGGTGCAAACATGGCACGATCTGTAACGGGAGCACGGACTGCCCGCCGCCCCCGAGGCTACCAGCGCCGCAACTTCAGCCTGCGCCCGGAGACGGCGCGGCTGCTCGACCGTCTTCCCCCCGAGGTGAACCGGTCGCAGCTCGTCGACGCGGCGATTCAGCGCATCGTCAAGGACCGGGGACGCGCGCAGCTGCGGAGACTCATCGCTGAGGAGGCGGCGGCGAACGCCGCACGTGATCTGCGCTTGGTCGAGGAGTGGTTTGCGGTGGATGCGGAAGGATGGCCAGGCGACGGCCAGGAGAAGTAGCGCCGCGCCGAGGTGAGGTGTACCTCGTCGCCCTTGATCCCGCGATCGGCGCGGAGATCCAGAAAACGCGCCCCGCGGTAGTCATCCAGAACGACAGCTCGAACCGCGCGAGCCCGATCACGATCGTGGCGGCGATCACCTCGCATACCGAAGAACGCCGCGTTTACGTGACCAACGTGCCCGTCGCGAAGGGAGACGGTGGACTTCCGGTCGCGTCGCTCGTGCTGACGAATCAGCTGCGGTCGGTGGATCGACGACGCCTCATCCGGCGCCTTGGAACGTTCACGTCAGAGACCATCCGCCGCGTGGACCGGGCGATCGCCATCAGCCTCGGGCTGACAGAGCTCTGATGCGTAGACGTCGCTACACGCCAGCGTCCCGCGAGCTTGGGGCTCGAAGAGCGGCGCGCTTCCGTCGAGCGAACTCGCCGTCGTCGCTATCTACGGGGCTTTTCTTGAGCTGGCCGGCCGGAACGCTGTCGCCGAATGCACCTCAAAAATTGGAGCCCTGTCCGAGGCATCATTGGAAGCGGCCAACTTGGCTGGATCATTTTCACCGTAACGGAAATTCGCGCCGTTACGTCTGGACGCTATCAGACGGCACGGATCGTTCGGTAATCGCGGTCACCGCTGCGGCGCGGGCGGACACACCCTAATGAGAAAAGAATGCCTTCGGCCCTAAGGCCGCTCCCGTCGAACCTGCTGACCAACCCAGGACGCTGGATTCCGTAACATTGCTTCCGCCACTTACCGACGCTTCGGCGGCACTGGCCGTATTACGGAATCCGCCGGTGATCGAAGCTCTAAGGTCACTCGCGGAGTTGTCTCCCCCGCCCATCACTGACGATTGTTCGCCGCTAGCGACGTTGAATTCTCCGCCCCCAACAGACGATGCGATGCCGCTCGCCTCATTGTAGTTGCCACCACTTATTGATGCGTAGTCAGCGCTCGCGATGTTGCTAAAGCCACCGGTCACCGAGGCCGCTACGCCATGTGCCGCATTGCCAGAGCCGCCGCATACGGATGCGTATTTGGAGCTCGCCCCATTGCCACTACCACCGCTTACCGAGGCGAACGTTCCGCTCGCGGTACTCAACGCACCACCGCTCACTGACGATTGAATGCCAGTTGCCCGATTGCTCTCGCCGCCACTTACCGACGCCTGCTCACCACTCGCGATATTGTCAAATCCTCCAGTAACAGTAGCCCCACTACCGCTTATCGTATTAAAGAAACCGGCAACCAAACCCGCAACGCCAGTTCTCGTCTGTCCTGCGGTCGCCTCATTATACCCTATAATCAGATTCCCCAAGCCGTTTGGCGGAGCATCGGTTGAACCTGCGCCGGAGACGATCTGCAGATTGGCTCCCGCGATCTGCACCGTTCGTCCGCTGTTCTCGATAGAAATCGGCAGTGAGGACTCACTGCGCTTACAGGTCTCCCGCAGCCGAACGACATGCGAGCGGGTCGAAACGCAGAGCGCCGCACCCTCGACCCACGACACCTGAGCCGACACGAGCAGCAGCACGACGGCGGACGGTACGGTGATCGCGAGGGGTGAGCGCGACAACATGGCGGCAGTCCTCCTCCCTGGTAGTTTCGAACGCATGCGGATGGCGTTGCGCCGTCACCCGCAATGGTTGTGCCGGTTCGCGGGTTGCCATTCCTATCGCCGCACGGCGATGGGGCATGCGATGCTGCATGCCCTCGCGCGCGTGCAGGATTACCTAGCCCAAATGTCGGAGTGACTCTGGTCAGCGACGACCGTCAATCAGCGTTCGAGAAGGATTCCGGTCGAG
>VBKW01000197.1 GCA_005879405.1 Deltaproteobacteria bacterium | reverse complement strand
GTCTCGTTCACGCTGACGCCGATGCTGTCGTCGCGCTTCTTGAAGCCGAAGAAGGCGGGCCACTCGGCGAAGGAAGGGCGCTTCTACCGGGCGATCGACACCGCCTACGGAGCCTCGCTGCGCTGGTCGCTGCGCCACCGCTGGGTGATCGTCGTGCTCGCGATCGCGACGACGCTCAGCACGGTGCCGCTCTTCAAGATCGTCGGCACCACATTCATCCCGCTCGACGACCAGAGCGAGTTCGAGGTCATCGTCCAGACGCCGGGCGGCTACACGCTCGAGCGCACCGACGCGCTCTTCCGCGATCTCGAGACGAAGTTCCGCGGCTTGCGCGGCGTGACCGACGTGCTCTCCACGGTCGGCGACACGACCGGCAAGGAACGGCCCGGCGAGGGCGACGTCACGAGCGGCTCGATCTACCTGCGCCTGATCGATCTCTCGCAGCGTGACTACACGCAGTTCGACGTCATGGCCGACGCGCGGAAGATGCTCGCCCGTTACCCCGACCTTCGCGTCAGCGTCCAGGGCGTGTCGGCGTTCCGCGGCGGCGGCACGCGTCAGAGCGAGGTCGAGTTCGACCTGCAGGGGCCCAATCTCGACAAGCTGACGACGTTTTCCGATCAAATCACCGACCGCATGCGCACCGACGGCGGATTCGTCGACGTCGACACGACGCTCTCGGTGCGGAAGCCCGAGCTGCGCGCCGTCATCGATCGCGAGCGCGCGTCCGAGCTCGGCATCCAGGTCGAGGACATCGCGTCCACGCTCGGCCTCTTCGTCGGCGGCGAGCCGGTGTCGAAGTACAAGGAGGAGGACGAGCAGTACGACGTGTGGCTGCGCGCGACGAAGGACCAGCGCGACGACCCGCGCGACGTCTATGCGCTCACCGTGTGGTCGCCGAAGGCGCAGCTGGTGAAGATCTTCAGTCTGCTGACGCTCGACGAGGCGCGCGGCCCGGCGCAGATCGAGCGCCAGAACCGCCAACGCAAGGTCGGCATCTTCGCCAACCTGAACGGCATCCCGCTCGGCACCGCCGTGCAGCGCATCCAGAAGATCGCCGCGGAGCTGAAGCTACCCGTGGCGTATCGCGTGACCTTCAGCGGCCGCGCCAAGGTCCTCGCCGAGACCGTCGAGAGCTTCTTCACCGCGTTCATCCTGAGCCTGATCTTCATGTACATGGTGCTCGCGGCGCAGTTCGAGAGCTTCCTCCACCCGATCACGATCATGCTCGCGCTGCCGCTCTCGGTGCCGTTCGCGGTCGTGTCGCTGATCCTGCTGCACAACCCCTTCGACATCTACTCGATCTTCGGCCTCTTCATGCTCTTCGGCATCGTGAAGAAGAACGGCATCCTGCAGGTCGACTACACGAACACGCTCCGCGCCCAAGGCATGGAGCGCGACGCCGCCATCCTCGAGGCCAACCACGCCCGCCTGCGTCCGATCCTGATGACGACGGTGATGCTGGTCCTCGGCATGCTGCCGATGGCGCTCGGCCGCGGCCCCGGCGCCGCGTCGCGCGCGTCGATGGCGAAGGTCATCATCGGCGGCCAGACGCTCTGCCTGCTGCTGACGCTGCTGGTGACACCGGTCGCGTACTCGCTCTTCGACGATCTCGGCCGCTACGCGTTGGTCCGTCGCCTCGCCCGGCGCGGCTGCGAAGCGCGATCCATCCACGATCGACGGCGGCGCGAAGCCCTCGGCGTATCATTCAGATACGCGGTCGGGCTTCGCGCCTTGCGCTCGCGGCGGCTCGCGCTTCTCGCTCGGAACGTACCTGTGCAGAGCTTCCCTAGCGGTCCCGGGAGCTGGGCGTTGCGGCTTGCCGAGCATCGGTGTGTTAGGACGACCCTGTGGCGGGGCTCGTCAGCAGACTGCGCGGCACGATCAAGCGCAGGATGTACGAGGGCTTCGGCCGCGACAGCTGGCAACACGTGGATGAAGTGGTCGACGCGCTCGCCGTCGGGCCCGGTGCTCGCGTCGCCGACATCGGTGCCGGCGGCGGATACTTCACGTTCCGCTTCGCCGACGCGGTCAAACCGTCGGGAACCGTCTACGCGGTTGATGTCGACGACGATCTCCAAGGGTACATCGCCGGCGAGGCACGCCGTCGCGGCATCACCAACATCGAGACGATACGCGGCGACGTGAACGACCCGCGGCTACCTGCGCCCGTCGACCTCCTGTTTTCCAGCGACGCGTACCATCACATCACGAGCCGGCCGGCGTATTTTGCGCGCGCGCGCAGTTATCTGCGCCCCGGCGGCCGCGCGGCGATCATCGACTACGTGCCGCGAGGTATCTTCGCGGGCTGGCTCGGACACGGAACCGCCGCGGAGGTCGTCTGCGGCGAGATGAAGAGCGCAGGCTTCCGTCTGGCCCGGGAGATCGACCTCCTGCACCCACGGCAAAACTTCCTCGTCTTCGAGGCGGCTCACGAGGTCGAGGTGAACTGCGGGTGAGAATCCCGAGCCAAGCCCATTTCGCACATCCATGGCGGGTGCACACACTCACCCCGGATTTCGAGTTGATCGACGCGTGGCGATTCGACGTGCGGCTGGACCAGCACCTACCCGGCGCTCACCGCCGACGTCGAGCGCCGCTGGCGTCTGTAGCGACGTTTCGCGCGTCGCCGCATGCCGCGCATCAGGGCCATTTGTCCGATTGTTGCCGACCATATTCGATGATATGGGTACCCATATGAAGACCACGCTCGACATCTCCGATCCACTCCTCGAGGCGGCGAAGGCGCTCGCCCTGCGGGAGGCCACTACGCTCCGCGCCGTCGTCGAGGAGGGTTTGCGCAGCGTGCTCGCGCGGAAACAGAAGCAGGGTCCGCTTCGAAGCCGCGATGCGAGCTTCAAAGGCCGCGGGCTGCACCCGGATTTCGTCGCCCGTGGAGGTTGGAGCAAGCTGCGCGAGGCCGCGTACGACGAAGAAGACGAGCCGTGATCGCGGTCGATACGAACATCCTCGTCTACGCGCATCGCACCGACACACCCTTTCATGCCGCCGCGAAGCGTTGCCTCGCCGAGCAGATCGAAGGACGCGCGACGTGGGCGATCCCGTGGCCGTGCGTGCACGAGTTCCTCGCGGTCGTGACGAAGCCGCGGGTTTTCGATCCGCCGACGCCCCTCGCACGCGCGTTGGGGCAGGTCGACGTCTGGCTCGCCTCGCCGAGTCTCGTGCTGCTCGCCGAAAGCTCCGAACATTGGACGGAGCTGCGACGAGTGGTGGCGACGGGTCGCGTCGTCGGCGCACAGATTCACGACGCGCGGATCGCCGCGCTGTGTCGGTTGCACGGCGTACGCGAGCTGTGGACGGCGGATCGCGATTTCACGCGCTTCGCCGGCGTCGTCGTGCGCAATCCGCTCGTCGTCGATCGTGTGCGCGAGCCTCCACGGCGCTATCGTCGCCGACGTAGGGCGACCGCCGCGGTATAAGGGCGCCCGCAACGTCGCCTCTTCCAGTCACGAACCGCGACAGGAAATAGCGTCACCGCTCCGTCGCACGATTCCGCCTGCGGTCGCCGCCAGGCTACGCTGCGCGCCGAATCCCTTCTATACTGGTCCTCATGTTGTCGCGCTCTCGCCGCACGCTCGTGATCGCGGCGGTCGCCGTGCTGGTGGTCGTCGCGCTCGCCTCACGCGCGTTCCTCGCCAAAGAGGCGACCGACGCACGGTATCGCACCGAGCCGGCGTCGCGCGGCGCGCTCGTCGCGGAGGTGACGGCGACGGGGACGGTCAACCCGGTCACGACGGTGCAGGTCGGCACGTACGTGTCGGGTCCCATTCAAGAGATCCACGCCGATTTCAACTCGCACGTGACGAAGGGGCAGCTGGTCGCGAAGATCGATCCGCGACCGTTCGCGCTGCGGGTGCAAGAGGCGGAGGCGACGCTCGCCAATGCGCACGCCAAGGTCGCGAAGGCGCGGGCGGACATTGCCTACAAGGCGGTCAACCTCGAGCGCAACAAGAAGCTCCGCGCCGAGGGCATCGTCGCGCAGGACCTGATCGACACCACCGCGAGCAGCCTCGATCAGGCGCGCGCCGATCTCGCGCTCGCCGAGGCGGAGGTACGGCAGGACGATGCTTCGCTCGCCGAGGCGCGCGTCAACCTCGAGTACACGAGCATCGTCTCGCCCGTCGACGGCGTCGTCGTGTCGCGCAGCGTCGACGTCGGGCAGACCGTCGCGGCGAGCTTCCAGACGCCGACGCTCTTCCTCATCGCCGGCGATCTGACGAAGATGCAGGTCGACGCCAATGTCAGCGAGTCCGACATCGGCACGGTCCACGAGGGCGAGCCGGTGCGCTTCACCGTCGACGCGTACCCGGACCGCACCTTCGAGGGTCATGTCAAGCAGGTGCGGAACGCGCCGCAGAACGTGCAGAACGTGATCACGTACGACGTCGTGATCGGCGCCGACAACCAGGATCTGGCGCTCCGTCCGGGGATGACGGCGAACGTCGCGATCGAGACCGGCCGCCGCGACGATGCGCTGCGCGTGCCGTCGGCGGCGCTGCGCTTTCATCCGCGGGTCGCCGGCGGAAGTAGTGGAGGCTCGGGTGGCGCGGTCGGCGCTGGTGGGGGTGGCGGCGGCACGAGCGCCGGCGCGTCGACGCCGGGTGGCCACGCGCCCGGCGCGAGCGGGAAGCGCCACGGCGACTCGACGCAGGAGCCGAAAGCTCGCGTCTGGCTGCTCCGCGACGGCACGCCCACGCCGGTCGCGGTCGAGACCGGCCTCACCGACGACAGCTACACCGAGGTGACCGGCGGCGAGCTCCGCGAGGGCGACCCGGTCATCGTCGCCGCCGAGCGCGGTACGAGCGACACCCAACCGCGCACGCAAGCGCCGCCGGGGTTCTCCGGCGGAGGCATGCGGCGGCGATGACCGAATTCCCCCGCCCGACCGCCGACGCTGCTCGGGCGCCGCTCATCGCGACGCGTGACCTCGTCCGTCGGTACGCGATCGGCGCCGCGACCGTCGAGGCGCTCCGCGGCGCGAGCTTGACGATCGCGCGCGGCGAGTTCGTCGCCGTCACCGGTCCGTCGGGATCGGGGAAGTCGACGTTGATGAACATCCTCGGCTGCCTCGATCGCCCGACGAGCGGCAGCTATCAGTTCGAAGGCACCGAGATCGCCGACGTCGACGCCGACGCGCGCGCCGAGATCCGCAACCGCCGCATCGGGTTCGTCTTCCAGAATTTCAATCTGCTCGCGCGCACGACCGCGATCGAGAACGTCGAGCTGCCGCTCTTCTACGGACCGTCGCCGCTGCACGCGCAGCACGCGCGCGCGGCGCAGGCGCTCGAGCGCGTGGGCCTCGCGCATCGCGCCCACCACGTCCCAAGCCAGCTCTCCGGCGGCGAGCAGCAGCGCGTCGCCGTCGCGCGCGCGCTGGTGAACGGCCCCGACCTGCTGCTCGCCGACGAGCCGACGGGCAACCTCGACTCGCGCACCAGTGCCGAGATCATCGCGATGTTCCGCGAGTTGAACCGGACCAGCACGCTCACGATCGTCCTCGTGACCCACGATCCCGAGGTCGCCGCGGCCGCCGACCGCAGCGTCACTTTCCGCGACGGTCGGATCGTCGGCGACTCGGCGGCCGCTGCGACCGGGTCGCGCCGGAGCGCACCGTGAGTCTGCTGGACGTCGCCGCGGCGGTGCCGGAGCTCGGCACCGCCGGGCAAACGGCCAAGCTGATCACCATGACCGCGCGCGTCGCCGCGCGGGCACTCTGGCGCAATCGCCTGCGCTCGGGACTCACGATGCTCGGCATGATCATCGGCGTCGCCGCCGTGATCGCGATGGTGAGCGTCGGCAAGGGCGCAGACCGCTTCGTGCAGGAGCAGATGCAGAGCTTCGGCACCAACATCATCATGGTGATCCCCGGCGCGGTGACGTCGGGCGGCGCGCGCTCCGGCTGGGGCGGCGCCTCGACACTCACCGCCAACGACACCGAGGCAATCCGTCGCAACGCCCCCGACATCGTCGCCGCGACGCACTCGCGCCGTCAGGTCGCGCAGATCATCTACGGCAGCGCCAACTGGTCGACGGTCGTCCAAGGCGTCACGCCCGATTTCGAGCGCGTGCGCAACTGGCCGGTCGTCGCGGGCAGCTTCTTCACCGAGCGTCACGAGAAGAGCGCTTCGAAGGTGACGGTGCTCGGGCAGACAGTCGTCCGCAACCTCTTCGGGCCCGGGCAAGATCCCGTCGGCACGACGATCCGCATCAAGAACGTCCCGTTCAAGGTGATCGGCGTCCTCGAGGCGAAGGGCCAATCCTCGTACGGGCAGGATCAAGACGACGTCGCGATGATTCCGTTCTCGACCGCCGAGCGCCGCCTCATGGGCGCCGCGATCCTCGGCTCGGTCGAGATGATCTTCGCCTCCGCGCGCTCGACCACGGCGATCCCCGTCGCCGTCGACGAGATCACCACGATCGTCCGCCAGCAGCACCGCATCACCCGTCCCGAGGACGACGATTTCACCGTCCGCACGCTCGAGGACATGGCCGGCGCGAGCGCCGCCGCGAGCCAGGTGATGGGAAATCTATTGCTGGCGATCGCGTCGATATCGCTGCTCGTCGGCGGCATCGGGATCATGAACATTCTGCTGGTGTCGGTGACCGAGCGCACGCGCGAGATCGGCCTGCGCATGGCCGTCGGCGCCAAAGCGCGGCACATCCTGCTCCAGTTCCTCTCTGAGGCGACGGTCTTGAGCTTGACGGGAGGCCTGATCGGCGTCGGCCTCGGCCTCGTCGTCACGTCGCTGATCGCGCGCTTCGCCGAGTGGCCGACCGCGTTGTCGTTCGGTTCGGTCGCGCTGGCGTTCCTCGTGTCGGGAAGCGTCGGCGTGTTCTTCGGGTTCTACCCGGCGCGGAAGGCGGCGCAGCTCGATCCGATCGAGGCGCTGCGCTGGGAGTGAGCGCGCACGGTCGCAGCACATCGCGCGCGGCGACGTGAGTCTGTTCGAGACACTTCTCGCGCGGCTCTTGCGCGGCGCTGGCGTGCGCGGCGTGCCGGTGCTCGATCT
This sequence comes from Deltaproteobacteria bacterium, assembly GCA_005879405.1. Lineage (GTDB taxonomy): Bacteria > Desulfobacterota > Binatia > UTPRO1 > UTPRO1 > DP-19. The sequence continues at coordinate 5,976 of VBKW01000197.1, read as the reverse complement.
CCACGGGCTCGGGGTACGCGACGCGCTCGCCGCCACCGAGCGGTTCGTGCGCGAGTGCGCTGCGGAAGGCGTCGTCGAGGGACGGATCGTGTATGGCAAGGGTCGCGGCAGTCCCGGAGGTCGCGGCGTGCTGCGCGAGGTCGTGCCGCGGTGGCTTGCCACGGAAGGCGCCCCATGGGTCGCGAGCGCGACGCCGGAGCCGGATGCGAGCGGCGCCGATGGCGCGATGCGGGTGCGATTCGCGCGGCGTCGCGGGTGAGCGAATTCCCATCACACCCGCACCATTTCGAAACAAGTCTCTCGTTCCAGGCGATATGAGTCGTTACTTCCGGTTGTCGCGGCAAACAGCCTGCGCCTATAGTTGGTGCTGCATGTCGGTCCCTCCATCATTCTCAGTTGAGTGGACGTCACGCCAGCGGCAACCCGAGCCGATCTGCTTCCGCGATACCTTGCGAGCCCGCGCTGGCCAACACCCACGAAGGGATCTCGATCTGCGCGAGCAGGCGGCGAGAAATGCTGGGTAATCGACGGCGGCGATCCGCGTTGGATCTCCCGATAGGCTGCAACGCTGGTCTGCGTCGGCTTGGTTATACGGAACTGTCCAATTGTAGTTAGCCCGTTCATGCAACAATCCCTGAGGGAAGTTCAACTCTTTCGGAAAGGATGACCATGAAATACGTGACGCTGGCTCCCGTGGTGCCATCCTGGGTACTCGATCGGCGAAAGCGAGGCGTGGGTAGAGCATTCGATGCGCGCTTGGGCGGACGAAACCGAATTCAACTTCGTAATCCAAGACCGGGCGAGGCCCTTCCTTGGGGGTACGGGCATCAATCAGAAAATCAGTTGCGACCAAATTGCGAATCTAGGGTATTGGGTGCGAACCTCAGCGGCGCGTCGCGGAGTAGCCACCGCGGCGGTGCGGCTGACCGCACAGTATGCGTTCGAGAAGACGAACCTCGTACGTCTTGAGATCGTGGTCGCGGTCGAAAATCCACCGAGCCTGCGCGTAGCTGAGAAAGTAGGTGCGGTTCGCGAGGGTATTGCGCATGATCGCATTTTTGCCGGCGGAGAATCTCACGATGCAGTCGTTCACGCGCTCCTGCGTTCTCGCGTTCCGCCTCCGAGTGTCGCCGTCTAACCCGCGGTTGGAGCGGACCGGCGCGCGGCCGGCTCGTCACGGCCGGGCCGCAGTGCGCTCCCGCCGCTCAACCGCAGGCCGTTAGCCGGTTCATGCAACAATCCCTCAGGGAAGTTCAACTCTTTCGGAAAGGATGACCATGAAATACGTGATCAGCTGGTTCGAACGGTCGCAAGGTTCGCCCATGGATTACGAGAATGCCCAGAAGCGCATCCTCGAAGTCTTCGGCCAATGGAAGGCACCGGGCAATTTCAAGATCGACTTCTTTGTGATCCGAGTCGGCGAGTGGGGTGGGCACATGCTGATGGAGTGCGACGATCTGGTGACCATTCACAAATTCTGTTCGATGCTCCCCGCGTTCAGATTCGAGGTGCACCCCGTCATCCCGGTGGAAGAGGCCGTCCGCGGCGAACTCGAGGTCATCGCGTGGCGGGATGGACTGAAACGCCAGTGATAATGGGCTTCGGCCTGGGCCAGATGATTGGGCTAACCCGCGCTTGCAGCGGACGGCGCTATCGCGCCGCCGCTGAACCGCCAGGACCTTAGACGACCGAAGGTTCGATGAGCACGTCAAGAGACGCCTCCATGAGCGACCTGCCAGCACATGCCCGACGTAACCGTGCGTTGTGGGATGTTTGGGCCCAAGACTACGTTATGCCCGCAGAGAAGAACTGGGCGAGCGAGTCGCCAACCTGGGGCATATGGAGAGTTCCCGAATCGCAGCTGGGCGTGCTTCCTGAAGACCTCGCGGGCAGGGACGCCATCGAGCTCGGCTGCGGTACTGCATACATCTGCGGATGGCTTGCGCGTCGTGGCGCTCGAGTCGTTGGAATCGACATCTCGGAAGCGCAGCTTGCGACCGCGCGGCGCTTACAGCAACAATATGACCTCACCTTTCCGCTGCTTCAGGGCAATGCGGAAGCGATTCCCTACCCTGATTCGAGCTTTGACTTTGCCATATCCGAGTACGGGGCGTCGCTGTGGGCCGATCCCGAGCGGTGGGTTCCCGAAGCTGCCCGCTTACTGCGGCCCGGTGGCCAGCTCGTCTTCCTCGTCAATTCCTTCTTGCTGAGCCTGTGCATGCCGCCCGAAGAAGGGCTCGCGGCCACGGAGCGATTGCTTCGCCCTGCCTTCGGCACGTACCGCATCGAGTGGCCGGGCGATCAGGGGATCGCATTCTATCCTTCGCACGGGAACTGGATTCGGCTCTTGCGGCGCTCGGGTTTCGACATCGAGGATCTGATTGAGGTGCGGCCTCCGGAAGATGCAGCGACGTCCTATCCCTTCGTCAAGCTCGAGTGGGCTCGGAAGTGGCCATGCGAAGAGATCTGGAAGGCACGCAAACGCCGATGACGCCCGATCGCGGCGATCGGCCAGGATCACCACCAGCCCCCGCCGTCTAACCCGCGGAGGAGCAGTGAAGATCGTATCGATCAACGTCGGGCTTCCACACGAGATCCGGTATCGCGGGAAGACCGTGACGACCTCCATCTTCAAGGCTCCCGTGTCGGGTCGCGTCCGGGTGAGTCGGCTCAATGTGGAAGGCGACCGGCAGTCGGACCTCACTGTGCACGGCGGTTTCGACAAAGCCGTGTACGTCTACCCGGCGGAGCACTACGGATTCTGGCGCAAGGAACTTCCTGATGTGGCTTTGCTCTGGGGCGCATTCGGCGAGAACTTCACGACGGAGGGTCTTCTCGAGAGTACCATTCACATCGGGGACACGTTGCGCATCGGGTCGGCTGAGTTCGTCGTCACTCAGCCGCGCATGCCCTGCTTCAAGCTGGCGATACGCTTCGATCGGGCGGACATGCTGAAACGTTTTCTGCAGAGCGGCCGGACGGGATTCTATCTGCGCGTGTCGCAGGAGGGCGAGGTCGGCGCGGGTGACGCCACCACGCTCGTGGCACGCGACGACCACGCCATTGCGGTGGCCGACATCGTCGCGCTGTACACTGCTGACGGCCCCAACCAAGATCTGCTACGCCGCGCGAGCGCCCTCCCGGCTCTCCCCGATGGCTGGCGGGACTATTTTCGGAAGCGGCTTTGGGAGCCCGACGCTTGATCGAATGAGGGCCGTAGACCCTCGATGAGCGCGGCGCTCAGGCGCGATCGACGGCTCACGCTGATGACGGGCGCCGGTCAGCGCTTGTCTACACCCGCGCCGCTCCGCCCCTCGCCGCCGGCAAATCGCGCGGCGCCCTTCCGCGCTTCCTCGAGCACTGCACGCCCGAGTCGTGCCTCGAGCGCGAGCCCGTGCTCGAGCGGCAGTCCCGACCCGGCGATCGCGGCCGTGCGGTCGGCAACAAGCGTCGGCCACGGAAACCTCGCCAGCTGCTCGGCGATCTCCAACGCGCGCCCGACGTGCTGCCCGGCGGCGACGATCTCGTTGGCGAGGCCGATGCGCAGCGCCTCCTCGGCGTCGACGGGGCGGCCGGTCATGATCAGCTCGAGTGCACGCCCGAGACCGACGACGCGCGGCAACCGCTGTGTGCCGCCGTCGATGAGTGGCACGCCAAAGCGGCGCTCGAAGCAACCGAAGGTCGCGGTCGGCGTGACGATCCTCAGATCACACCAGAGCGCGAGCTCGATGCCGCCGGCGACGCACCAACCCGAGACCGCGGCGATCGTCGGCTTGGTGGCGATGAGGCGCGAGAAGCCGAGCGGCCCCTCGGCGCGGTCGCGGACGGTGTCGATCGCTTTGAGATCGGCGCCGGCGCAGAACGCCTGGTCGCCGGCGCCGGTGAGGACCAGCACCTTGGCGTCGGCGTCCGCCTCGAAGCGGCGGTAGCCGTCGAGAAGCGCCTGGGCGACGGCGCCGTTCACGGCGTTGCGCGCCTCGGGGCGGTTGATCGTCAGCAGCGTCGCGACACCGCGACGTTCGTAGAGTACGGACTCGGCCATTTACGAAACCTCCGGGATCAGGGTTGCGGCCACCAGCGAAAGCGATCGAGCACGGTAGCGGCCCGCGCGGCAATGTCCCGAAGGCGGTCAGGGGCGCGGGACGTCGGTCCTGCACCCGTGGTGCGCAAACCTACCCTCTTGCGCACGTCGGGTGCGGGACCGACGTCCCGCGCCCCCGACCACCTTCGCGTCGTAGATGTGCCGGCTATTGACCCTGCTCGATCAATTTCGCGACCGTGAACGACTCCGGCACCGCGCCATCCGGCTTGTACTTCGTGCGGGACTCGGTGCCCTTGTTGAAGAACCAACCTTCCTTGCCGTCCTCGCCCGGGTGCGGAACGTAGGTACCGTGGAGCAGCTGCATGTCGGCCATGACGAGACCGGCGTACCAGTCCCTCTCCTCGTCGTACTTCGGCCCGCCGGGGAACGCCTGCGTGCGGAATTGGTGGTTGTCGATCCACACCTTCCAGAGCTCGCTGTTGCGATCGTAGATGTCGGAGTAGGCGACGACCATCGCCTCCTTGTCGATGAAGATGACGCGCTTGCCGTAAGCGTACTGCGGCAGCTTCGACACGCCTTCGACGACCCACATCTTGCGCTTCTCCCAGTCGTCGCAGAACGCGAAGTCGGCGTCACCCTCGCAACGCTTCACCGGGAAGTGTGAGCCGTGCAGGATGCCGAGCATCTCCTTCTCGCCGAGGAACTTCCACTCCGACCACGCGATGTGGCCGTTGTATCCCCAGTAGGAGTCGGGATCAGTGTCCTGGCCGAAGAGCGCGTCCGAGCGCTGCGCGGTCGAGAGCCGGCGCACGCGCCGTAGCGACGGGACGTACAGCCATGTGTCGTCCTGCTTCGCGGGATCGATGTAGCGGTACTCGAGCGCGCCGATGCCCTTCAAGTCGAACGGCGCGACCAGCGGCCCCAGCACCTCTTTGAAGCGGATGCCCTCGGGGTTTGGCAGCTCGGGCTTCGGATCCACGTAGAGTCGGCCGTTGTAATAGAGACGCCGCGACTCGCCGATCCAGTAATGCCGCTCGACCTGCATCGGGCCGCTCGCGATCGTCCCGGTGTCGGCCGGGAAGTCGTACTCCACGAAGTCGTCGGTCCCCGGGTACGGCCGGTACTCGTAGTTCCACATGACCTTGACGGCGACCTTCGGATCGGCGCCGTCGACCTTCGGGAACGGCTCGCCGGAGACGTATCCCTGGAGCGAGAGCCCGTTCTCGGCCAGCTTCACTTGGCTCGAGTACTTCTCGGTGGCCTCCTTGTAGGCGTTCGGCCAACCGATCGGCTTCGGCGCGACGATGTTGAGCTTCATGCCGTGCTGGATGCACCACTCGATGGCGGGCGAGATGAGGCCTTTGGCCTTGTCCATGTTCGCCTTGTCGATGGTGTCGCCGGGACTGACGTCGGCGACAGCGACGGCCGACCACGCGAGGAGCAACAGCACCCCTGCCCAGACGCGAACGACGTGGACCATGGGAACCTCCTTGTTCTCGACTCGATCCTGGACCCGGCGCCGCTTGCCGGCGCAGCAACCTTCGAGGGGGACGGCGCCCTTCTAGGACCGCCGACTCCTGGAAGTCAACGCGCGCCGTGGCCCGACCAAATAGCGTCTTGCCGTCGGGCTCGCTGGCTCCGATCAGTACTGCGGCCGGCGTCGTCCGTTCTCATGGCGGGAGGCGGGCGAGCGCGAGATTCGCGGTACGCGCGACGACGGTCGCCTGGCCGAGCCCCGCCGTGGCGAGCCGGCCGCGCAGCGGCTCGATCTCGTCGGTGCGGGCGACGATCGCCCGCCCGCGCGCCGCCTCCTCGTCGCAGGCGGCGCGGCAGGCGTGTAGCAGCGGTCGCGCGTAGAAGCCGAGCATCTTCCCGAACTGCGGCTCGCCCCACTGCGTCGTCCTCGTGATCAGCACCGTCTCGTCGGGTTCGAG
>VBKW01000022.1 GCA_005879405.1 Deltaproteobacteria bacterium | reverse complement strand
GTGATCGCGTGGATCATGCCGTCGCCGTCGAACCAGTGATAGCGGCCGGCCGGCTCGTACGCCGGATTCGGGCCGTTGCGGTAGAAGGTGCCGTTCAGCTCGCGCGGGATCTCGCCGACGACGTCGAGATCCTCCGCCGTGCCCTCGAGGCGCCACGGCGCAAAGTTTCCTTGCAACAATGGATTCACGTCCGATTCGCGTTCACGCATGACGACTCCTTGTGTGGCGCTCGGCGCGAGACGCCGGGGCGCTGGTCAGATGAGTGACGATCGCCTCGCGCAGGAGCGCGATGGCGGGAGACTCGGGGTCGAGGGCGCGGCGGATCGCGAGCGAGGTCACGCCGTGGACCCCCGCCCAGCAGGCGGCGGTCGCGTCTTCGACCGGCGCCCGGAGACGGCCGGCGCTCGCGATCGCGGCTACGCACCGGCGCAAGCCGTCGTACGACGCGAGCGCGCCGGGTGTCGGGCGTATGGTGCCGCGCTCGAACATCAAGCGGTAGTGCGTCGGGTGGCGCGTGCCGAACTCGACGTAGCGCGTGAACGCCCAGCGCAGCGCCTCGACCGGATCCGCGGGGACGCGGCGACGCGCGAACGCGCCGTCGAAGTCGGCGAAGCAGTCGTCGACGACGCGGTCGACGAGCGCCTGCTTGTCGCCGAAGTGATGGTAGATTGTCGGCGGCGTGACGTTTGCGCGCGCGCAGAGCTCGCGGATCGAAAGCCCGTCTTCGCCGCCGCTCGCCAAGAGATCCGCCGCCGCCGCGAGGATCGCCCGGCGCGTCGCCGCCGAGGCGCCGTTGCGTGATCTCGCGGCGGCGATCCGTGCAACCATGGCCGCGGATATAGCGGCGCTACACCCTTGATACAAGCCCCCCGGTCAGAACCGTCTGCCCTGTGTAGTGAGGATACACGCTCGACGCCGAGCCGCGTTTTGCCGCGCTTTGGCGCGAAGGGGGGTTTCGCCCTACCGAGCGGTCAGGTAGCGTGGCACGCCGGATGAGTGAGCATCGTCACACGGTCCTCGTGATCGACGACGACGCCGACGCGCGTCGCGCCCTCAAAGAGTTGCTCGAGCTCTACGAGTACAAGGTGGCGACGGCGTCGGACGGCACGGACGCGTTGGCACAGCTACGGAGCGGGCTCGTCCCCTGTATCATCCTGCTGGATCTGCGGATGGCGGGCATGAACGGCTGGGAGTTTCGCGCGGAGCAGATGCGCGATCCCGCTCTCTGCGACCTGCCCATCGTCGTTTTTTCGGGCGATGCCGAGGAAGAAGCGGCAGCGGCCGAGCTCGGGATTCATCTGTTTCTCCGCAAGCCGGTCGTTTTCGAACGGCTGTTCGAGATGATCGGACGGCACTGCCAAAAGAGCGGGTCGTACCGGGAAGACGCGGCGTCCTGAGCGCCGTCGACCCGCGGCGCGCGTCGTCAGTCGGTAGCGGAGCTCGGCGACCAGTCGGCAGCGGAAGCTCGGCGACGAAAAACAGGGCGTTCGTCGCGCCCGAGGCCGACCTCGTGGAAGGCCGGCCTCGGACGCGTGCGGCATCAACTACGGGTGTGATCAGTCGTTGGTGTGAACCGTCTCGGTGGTGCGACGCTCGATGACCGGCGCCGCGGGAACCGTCTCGACCGTCGTCTTCTTCTCGACGACCGCCGGCGGTGCCGGCACCGCCTCGACCGTCGTCCGCTTCTCCACCACCACCGGTGGCGGCGGCTCCACCTTGTAGGAGTGTGACTCCTCAGTCCGTTTCTCGATGATGGTCTCGTCCGCTCGGAGCGCCGGAGCGCCCATCGCCGCCACGAACGCAGCGGCGCCGGCCGTGACCACGATGCGCTTCATCCTGTTCGTCATGAGCAGTTCACCTCCGCATTAGTACTCGGTGTCGATCGTCCGCTCGACCGATCCGGAGCGGACGGTCGTGCTCCGCTGTTCGACGATCGGCGGAGCGGGAACCGTCTCGACGGTCGTCTTGCGCTCGACGACGGTCGGCGGCGGTAACGTTTGCACCGTCTCGCGACGGATCGTCGTCTTCTCGGTGTGGCCGCACCCCAGTGCCGCCGACGCGAGCAGCGCCACCGTCGCAACGTACAGGTGTGTCCTACGCATATATTGTCCTCCTCTCATTGAGACGTGCACGCGAACGCGCGTGTGCGCCTCCGATACCGGTACGTCGCATCTTCTGTGCCAATCGAATCTGAGCGTTTCCCGCTGCCGACCGTGCATGCGAGCGCAGTCTTACACGGAGCGCGACGGTCGATATTACAAGCCTCACCCGCGTCGTCACGCGCGAGTCACGCCTCCATACGATCGAACTGCCCGAATCACGGGGGACCGACGTCGCTATGTCCGCGCGTCGACGCACGTCGCGCTGCGGCGATGCTCCACGTACTCACCCAAGTCCGCGGGCGCCGTGCTTGCGCTCGTGTCGAGCGCGCGCCTCCTCCACCGAGTGTGAGACGCCGATCTGCCGCTCGCTCTTCGCCATGTCGGCGAGGCGGTGGTAGTGCTCGGAAAGAATCTGCAACTCGCCTTCGGTCAGGTCCTCGACGTTGATCAGGCGGTTGCTCGCGCCGTCGATCGCGGCGACGATCTCGTTCAGCTTCAGCTGGATCGCGAGCGCGTCCTTGTTCTGCGTGCGCTGAATGAGGAACACCATCAGGAACGTCACGACCGTCGTCCCCGTGTTGATGACGAGCTGCCACGTGTCGCTGTAGCCGAAGACGGGACCGGTCACGGCCCACACGACGATCGTCGCGACCGCGAGGCCGAACGCCGTCGTGCTGCCGGCGAACGCGGTCATCGTGCCGGCGAGCTGCTCGGCAAGGGTGCCGACGGGACGCTCGGCAGCCGTTTCCGCGTCTCTCGATTGCGTCATGTCGTCCTCCGCTTCCGATCCGCGCTCGTTTGCCTACGAGCGGCACGCGTGTACCGTAGACTTGTGAGGGCCTTTCAGCCGCCGTGCGTCCTGGTCGTGGAGGACAATGCCGACGCGCGGGCGGCGTTCGAGGTCCTGCTCCGGCAGCGCGGCTTCGGCGTCGTCACGGCGGGCGATGGACAGGAGGCGCTCGAGGTGCTGCGCAGCGGCCTCAAGCCGCGGCTCATCCTGCTCGACTTGATGATGCCGCGCAAAGACGGATGGCAATTTCGCCGCGAGCAGGTGGCGGATCCCGAGCTGTCGGACGTTCCCGTCGTGGTGCTCTCGGGCGCCGGGCAGCTGCAACGTCGCACGCAGCATCTCGGTATCGCCGAAGTGCTCGAGAAGCCGATCGACGTCGAGCGCCTGCTCGAGGTCGTCGGCCGATATTGCACGCTGCAGTGAGGCGCTCCACGCCGCGCGAGCGGCGCTCCGCCGCGATCGAAACGCGGGGGGTTGAGCGGATCTCGGTCACGACCTATGACGAGGCAATGCGTATCGATCGCCTGATCGTGCGTCGTGCGGCCGCCGCGATGCTGGTGCTCGTCGCAGCGACGCTCGGCTGTTCGCGCTCCACGCCGCCCGGACAAGGCAATGTCACGGTGACCGACATCACGCTCGGTCGCAGCGTGGCCTCCGACGACACGATCGTCCCCGACGCGCGCACCGACTCGTTCTGGCTGAACGATACGTTCTACGTCTCGGTCGCGACCGATGGCGCCGCACCGAGTGCGACGTTGCTGGCGCGTTGGACTTACCAAGACGGCAACGTCGCGGCCGAGGTCTCGAAGACGATCACCCCGAGCGGGCCGACCAACACCGCCTTGCAAGCGCCCAGCCCCGAGAGCATGTGGAAACCGGGTGACTACAAGGTCGAGGTCTTTCTGGACGGCGCCTCGGTCGGCACGCGAGAGCTCAGCACCCACGGCTGAGCTCTCGCTCGCACGCCGCGACACGCCGCGCTCGCTGTCCTATCGCTTCGCTCAGTACGTGCGCTCGACGGTCGTTTTCTTCTGGACCTCGGTCTCGGCCGGGACGGTGTCGACCGTGCTGCGGTGCTCGATCGTCGTCGTCGACGGGACCTCCTTCGTCTCGTGCTTGCTATTGAAGCAGCCGAGCATCGGCGTCGACATCAAGATGACGAGACAGATAGGCAACGTTTTTCGCATGCGGATTCCTCCTCGCGTAATGGTCGTTTCGTGATGCGGAGCAGTTCGCGTGCCAGCGGATCGCGGCGGCCTGTGGGTGCGGTTTCGTTGATGACGTGCGTAGGAGCGCATCGGCGGACGGTAAATCTTACAACCGGTGGATTGATCCGCCGCCCTCGAATTGATAGCGCCACAATCGCGATCGGAGGAGACTCGTGGGACGCGTAGGGCGAATGGACGGTCACAAATGGATGGGTGCCGCGCTGCTCGTGGTCGCGGCGTGCCTCGCCGTCGTGAGCAGCTGCGGGCAGGGGGGCGGCGGCGGATCGTCGAACGGTGAGCTCTGCGACCAATGCGGCGACACCGACGGTCCGTGTCTCGCGACGGTTCAGGTGACCGGCAACGACGCCGACGCGCTCTGTCCCGCGATCGCGATGCCGACCCCGTGCTCGATCGAGCTCGCGTGCCTCCGCAAGCTCGACAGCGCGCAACGCCGGTGCTTCCCCGCAGACTTCGCGCTGGATTTCTTCAAATGCGACGGCTCGCGCGCCAATCGCCAGACGGCGACGGCGACGCCCACACCGACGCTCACCCCGACGCCGACCGTGACCGTCACGGGGACAGGTCCGACCGCGACGGGTCTCACGCCGACGCCGGCGCTCACACCGACCTCGGCGCTCACGCCGACGCCGGTCGCGACCGCGAGCGCCGTGTGCGGCAACGGCGTCGTCGAAGGCGACGAGCAGTGCGACGGCGCCGACCTGGACCTCGAGGATTGCGGGACTTTGTGCGACAACGGCGCCGGCACGCTGCAGTGCACGGCGCAGTGCACGTTCGATTTTTCGCGCTGCGACGATCCCGCGAGTTGCTCGCCGCCGTAGACGTGCCGAGCGTGATCGTCGCCTGAAGCCGGCGTCGGCGGCGCGCAGGCAGCGTATCGGCACCTTGCGTGCCCGTGTGCGCCAGATCGGCGCAGAGAATCGTCGCGCAGGTGATGGCGCGCGACGATTTCCACCGGCACGATCTCGTATCGGAGCGCTTCACCATGACGCCGACCACTGCCTCGCCGCGTTTCCACGTCCGGTGCCGGGACTGCGGACGGACCATCCTGCGGCAAGTGGAGTGGGTGAGCGAAGTGGAGCAGCGTGAGCTGCGCCGCCACCTCGTCGATTGCCGGCCGGATCTCGTCATCGCGACGAGCGCCGGGCGTGGCCTCGGCCCGCTCCTCGCGCGCTTCGAGGTCGCGACGACCGGCAACGGTGCGTGACCGAGCAGCTGCCCGATCTCGGCTGCCTTTGCGCGCTCGGCATGTGACGCGGCAGTAGCCGGGCGCGACGTCGCCGTTCGCACGCGTCTGCGCTCAGTCGAGAGAGTTACGGATCGGCTGCCCGTTTGGATGTCGCGCCGTCATCAACCGATCCGATCGCGGTCGGGCTCCGTAGTGGGGGCAGCACTTGCGCCATGCGCGCAACCCACGACGAAAGGAAGACGGCCATGACGATCAGACCTCCACGCGGCCTGGCGCCGCTCGCGCTCGCACTCACGCTCGCCGCGCCGCCGGCATACGGCGCGAGCCATCGCGAGGCGCCGCTCATGACGCTCGACCCCGCGGCCGACATCACCGACGTTTACGCGTTCGTCAGCTACGACGCCGCGAACGTCGCCACGCCGCTCGCGAACCGCAAGGTCACCCTCATCATGAACGTGATCCCCGGCCAGGAGCCCGGCGCGGGACCCAACTACTACGCCTTCGACGACAACGTGCTCTACGCGCTGCACGTCGACGACGACCGCGACGGCGTCGACGACATCACCTACGAGGTCAAGTTCGAGACCGAGCAGCAGTCGCCGGATCAGTTCGTTGCTACGTTGGCGCTGCCGCCCGTCACCGACCTCGAGGGGCCGAACGCGGCCGGCCTCTCGCGCAAGCAGCGCTACACGGTCACCGAGGTGCGCCGCTGCAAGCCCGGCAAGAAGAAGCTGTGCCGCACGCAGCTCTTCGCCGGCCAGACTCTCTCCGCCGTGCCGTCGAACATCGGGCCGCTCACGACGCCGGACTACGAGGCGCTGGCCGCCAAGGGCGTCTTCACCGACGCCGCGAACGGCATCCGCGTCTTCGCGGGGCAACGCGCCGAGACCTTCGCGATCGACCTCGGCGCAGTGTTCGACACCTTGAATCTGCGCGTCGAGAACTCGACACCGATTCCGGGGGTCCGGCCGCCGCTCCCGGTGCAGACCGCGGCGGAGGACGCCAACGACTTCGTGAATCCGTTCGGCGTGAACGACTTCAGCGGCTTCAACGTCAACACGATCGCGATCGAGCTGCCGGTGGCGCGCTTGACCGTCGACGGCAACGCGCCGACGGCGCAGACCGGGACGATCGGCATGTACGCCAGCACGTTTCGGCAAAAGACGACGATCCGCCAAGGCGCGCCGCATCTGAATCCCGACAAGCCGCTCCTCAAGGACTCGGGCGAATGGCGCCAGGTGTCGCGGATGGGCAACCCGCTCGTGAACGAGCTCATCATCCCGATCGGCAAGAAGGACTTCTGGAACGGCGTCGAGCCCGAGAACGAGGCGCAGTTCCTCGACTTCTACCGCAACCTCGCCGTCGCCGGCGCGCTGCAGCTCGTCTCGGGCGTGCCGGTGCCGCCGACGCCGCGTGAGGACATCGTGCAGCTGCTGCTGAAGTACAAGGGTCAAGATCCAGGTCCGACCGTCGGGCCATTCTCCGAGCTGCTGCGCCTCGACATGACGGTCGACCCGACGCCCGTCGGCATGATCAAACGCCTCGGCCCGCTCGCGCACGACGCGAGCGACGTCGCGACGCCGGATCCCGCCGGCTTCCCGAACGGCCGCCGTCCGAACGACGACGTCACCGACATCGTCATCCGCGTCGCCGGCGGCACGAATTACATCACCAATCACGTCGGCGACGGCGTCGGCGTGTCGGAGAAAGGGATCACCCCCGACTTCCCGTTCCTGCCGACGCCCTACGACGGCCGCAATCGCCGCCATCGCGATCCGGGCGAGTCCTGATTGCGGAGTGGCGGTGTCCCTCGCGTCGCGAGCCCCACGAGCCGGCGCGACTCCTCGCGTGGAGTCGCGCCGGCGCACGTTGACGCTCCTTGCAATCCTCATCGCGCACGCTGCGATGCTCCCCGCTGCGGCGCTCGCGGTTCCGTTTCTGCCCGACTCCGACGCGGAGGTCCTGGAGCGCCTTCCGTGGACGGCGAACGACGCGGCGGAGACCCTCGCACGCGTGCGGCGCGCGCAGCTCGCACGCGACCCGCGCAATCTCGCGCTCGCCCTCGACGCCGCGCGCGCCGACATCGCGCACGCCCGCGCCGCGGGCGATCCGCGCTACCTCGGGTACGCGCAGGCGGCGCTCGCCCCGTGGGATGCGCCGCAGCCGCCGGCCGCGGTGCAAGTGCTGCGGGCCACCATCCGCCAGAATCTCCACGACTTCGACGGCGCGCTCGACGATCTTCAGGACGCCCTCGCGCGCGACCCGTCGAACGCCCAGGCGTGGCTCACCCAAGCGATGATCCAGCAGACGCGCGGCGACTACGCCGAGGCGCGGCGCAGCTGCACGCGCGTGCTCGCGACCGCGCGGCGCTCCGCGTCGCTGCGGCTCGCCGCCGTGACCTGCATAAGCAGCGTCGCGAGCTTCGCCGGCGATGCGCGCGGCAGCTACGCGACGCTCCGCGAGGCGCTGCGTGCGAGCGACGGTGCACCGGAAGACCATCTCTGGCCGCTCACCGTGTCAGCCGATATCGCCGCACGACTCGGTGACGTCGCGCATGCGCGTGCGGACTACGAGGCGGCGCTCGCGCTCGCGCCGCGCGACGGCGTCGTCCGCATCGCGTACGCCGACCTTCTCCTCGATCAGCACGAGCCGGCGGCGGTCCTCGCGCTGCTCGACGGCGACACCGCGAACGACGGTGCGCTGCTACGTCTCGCGCTCGCGGAGGACGCGCTCGGCACGCCGGCACGCGCGGCGCACGTCGCGGAGCTGCGGGAGCGGTTCGCGGCGGCGAAGCTCCGCGGCGACGGCAGGCACCTGCGTGAGGAGGCGCGCTTCACGCTTGCGCTTCTCCACGATCCCGCAGCGGCGCTGACGCTCGCCGAGCGCGATTGGGCGGTGCAACGCGAGCCCGAGGATGCGCGCGTGCTCCTCGAGGCGGCGCTCGCCGCGGGTGACGGCGCGACCGTCGCGCGCGTTCGAGGGTGGCTCGCGGCGCGCCACGTCGAGGACGTCCGTCTACCGACAGCGCGAGGTGATGCATGAGCCGAGCGTCTGTTCCGCTCCTCGCGCTCCTCGCGTCGATCGCCGTGTGGTCGCCACCGGCCGAAGCGCACAAGCCGAGCGACAGCTATCTGTCGGTCCGGCTGGAAGGCACGCGCGTCAGCGGGCAATGGGACATCGCCCTCCGCGACCTCGACTACGCGATCGCGCTCGACGGCGATGACGACGGCGTTCTCACGTGGGGCGAGGTGCGGGCGCAGACGCAGCGGATCGCCGGCTATGCCTTCGCGCACCTCGCACTGCGACTCGGGACGCCGACGTGCACGCCGACGCTCGACGAGCTCCTGATCGACCGCCACACCGACGGCGCCTACGCGGTGCTGCGCTTCGGCGCGACCGGTTGCGAAGCGGCCGCTGCGGACGCGGCGCTCACCGTCACGTACGACCTCTTCTTCGACGTCGACCCGCAGCACCGCGGTCTCGTGCACGTCGACTACGCGCGACCGACGGAGCTGCGCGCGACGACCGGCTACGACGCCGCGCGCGGCGCGCTCGCCGCGATGTTCAGCGGCCACTCCGATGTCGTGATCCTCGCGCCTGACCGGCACGCGGCGACATTCGCGCGCCGCGCGCCGAGCCGCCTCACGACCGTGGCGACGTTCGTCGAGAACGGCATCTGGCACATCTGGACAGGCTTCGATCACGTGCTGTTCCTGGTCTCGTTGCTCTTGCCCGCCGTCGCCCGCCGTACCGACCGTCGCTGGCACGTCGTGCCGTGCTTCCGCGATGCGTTCCGCGACACCGTTCGCGTGGTCACCGCGTTCACGGTCGCGCACTCGATCACGCTCAGCGCCGCCGCGCTCGGCATCGTCGATCTGCCGTCGCGTCTCGTCGAGTCGGCGATCGCGCTCTCGGTCGCGGTCGCTGCGGCGAGCAACCTCGTGCCGCTCCTCGACGCGCGCCGCACCTGGCAGATCGCGTTCCTCTTCGGCCTGGTACACGGATTCGGCTTCGCGAGCGTCCTCACCGAGCTCGGCCTCGGCCGCGGCGCGGTCGCGCTGGCGCTCGTCAGCTTCAACGTCGGCGTCGAGATCGGTCAGCTGGCGATCGTTGTGGCGCTCTTGCCGATCGCATTCGCGCTCCGGCGCACCGCCGGGTTCCGCTGGGGTGTCATGACCGCGGGCTCGGTCGCGATCGTCGTGATCGCGCTCGGCTGGCTCGGTGAACGCGCGCTGAACGTGCGGATCTTCTCGTGACGGCCGGCGTGACCGTGTGGGCGGGTCGTCGCGCGGAGTGTCGCGCGGCGAGTTGACAGCGCGCCCACTGCGCGCTACGCGCGCTCACCGCACGGCGGCGACGCATGGTGCTGCGGCGCTCCGCCGAGCTCGCGAGCGAGGAGCGCACGGAAGCGGTCCGCAGAACCCTCCGGCAGCGGAGGTCGTTGTCACGCGAGCCGATCCGTTCGGCGGCGTGGCTCCTCGCGCTCGTCGTCGTCAAGGCCGCGGTGCTGGCGTCGCTCTACCACCGCGGATTTCTCAGCATCTCGGCGGACGAGTTCGCGCGCGGCGTGCGCGCGATGCACTGGGCGGCGCATCCGACGCTCGCGTGGTCCGACTTCTCCGAGGCCTGGCTTCCCCCCGAGAAGATCCTGAACGGTACGGCCTTGATGGTGTGGCCGGACCCGATCTGGGCGCCGCGCGCCACGGCGTTTCTCGCGTCGTGCGTGCTGCTCGTCGCGTTTCATCGGATGGTGCGGCTGCTCTTCGAGCCGTGGCTCGTGGCGGCGCTCGCCTCGGCGCTCCTCGTCGTGCAGCCGTGGTACATCTGGCTGAGCGGCACCCCCGCGCTCGACGTCTATTACTTGTCGCTCTTCGTCCTCGGGCTCGGGTTCTTGGTCGAGTGGCTGCGGGACGACGTCCGGGGCCGCTGGCTCGCGGCGGCGCTCTGCTTCCTTCTCGCGAGCGGCTTCCACGTGCAGAGCTGGCTGCTCATCAACCTCGTTCACGTGTTGACGCTCGGGTTCCTCGTCCGTGCCGTGCGTCAGCGCGACGCGCGCCGCGGTCTTCGCCTCATCGGCACCTACGTGATCAGCGATGCCTTCATGCTCGCCTGCGGCGTCGGAGCGCTCGTCGTCGGCGGCGTGCCGCTGGCGTTTCTCGGTGAGCACACGCGCTACTCGAAGTGGTTCTATGGCGGCTACGACGTCTCGGTCGCCGACAAGCTCCTCTTCTACCCGACGCTGCTCGCGCGCTATCTGCCGTGGACGGCGCGCCTGCTGCTCGTCGTCGGCATCGTCCTCAGCGTGCGCGAGCGCGGTGCAAGGTGGAAGCTCGCGCCGGTCGTCCTCGGCATCACGTCGCTCGCGGCATACAGCCTCTTCAACCTCGCCTCGGTTCCCCCGACTGCCGCCCCGGAGCGGTACACGCTGCTCTGGACGTTGCTCGCGCTCCCGTCGATCGCGTACGCGGTCGTGCGGATCGGCGCCGGCTTCGGATCGCGATCGATCGTCGTGCGCACGGTGGCGCTTGCGGTCGCGTTCGCGTGCGTGGCGATGCTCGTCGCCCATGACGTCGCGATCGCCCGTCGCATACCCGCGGGAATCGGGTGGGGTCCCGTCCTCGCGGGCCGCACGTTGGATACACTGATGGACGTGCCCGGCGCCGATCCGTCGGGCCGCTTCATGATCGAGCTGCGCTATTGGGACTTTCTCGGCGTCGAGCTCGCCGCCCGCCATCCGGGCCGCTCGTGCTACGACCGCGAGCGCAATCGTCAGCTGCGCGACCTGCCGTCGCTGTTCGTGGAGAACGCCGAGACCATCCGGGCACGACTCGCCGATCTGCACGTCGAGTGGGTGGCGCTCACGAGTCCGGAGCTCACGTCGCGCGCCGACGCGCTCCCGTGGCTCGCGCGCGTCGGCGAGGTCGGCGGCTGGCGCCTCTATCGCGTGCGCGCGTCGACGCCGGCGGCGTCCGACGGCGGCACGTGACGACGCATGTGCCGCCATCGACGGCGGCACGTGACGATGCGTGCCCGCGGTCGGCGATCGTGAACTGTCGTACGCAGGGCTGACCGACGCAGTCCGCCGTCGCGCCATCGCTCGGCACACCGCTGGTCTCGACCATGCCCGCGCACTAGGAGTCGTGGAGGAAGGCACAAGCTGAATCCAAGAGAGGAGTCGTCCGATGCGTGTCGCCCAAGTCTCCGCTGCGAACGGTCCCTTCGAGCTCGTCGAACGCGAGCGTCCCAACCCCGGGCCGAATTCGGTTCGCGTCGCCGTCGACGCCTGCGGAGTCTGTCACAGCGACACGTTGACGAAGACGGGCGCGTGGCCTGGCATCGTCCTGCCGCGCGTGCCCGGCCACGAGGTCATCGGTCGCGTCGACGCGGTCGGACCCGGAGTCGAAGGCTGGAAGGTCGGCCAGCGCGTCGGCGTCGGGTGGCACGGCGGATACTGCGGGCGGTGCGACCCCTGCCGGCGCGGCCAGTTCTTCGCCTGCGTCACCGGGCCGCCGGTCACCGGCATCTCGCACGACGGCGGGTACGGCGACTACATGATCGCGCCCGTCACGTCGCTCGCGCGCGTACCCGACGGGTTGTCGGCGACGGATGCCGCGCCGCTCATGTGCGCCGGCGTGACGACCTTCAACGCGCTCCGCAACAGCGGCGCGCGCTCGGGCGACCTCGTCGCGGTCCACGGCCTCGGCGGCCTCGGCCATCTCGGCGTGCAGTTCGCGGCGAAGATGGGCTTCCAGACCGTCGCCGTCGCGCGCGGCGCCGACAAGGCACCGCTCGCACTGTCGCTCGGGGCCGATCGTTACATCGACAGCACGGTCGAGAACCCCGCCAGCGCGCTCGCCGCCATGGGCGGCGCCCGCGTCGTGCTGGCGACCGTCACCGACAGCGAGGCGATGAGCGCCATGATCGGCGCCCTCGGCGTCGAGGGGTCGCTCCTCGTCGTCGGCGCGCCGCCGGCCCCGTTGGCCGTGTCGGCGTTCGCGCTGATCGGCGGCCAGCGCCGCGTGCAAGGCTGGTACTCGGGCGTCTCGATCGACTCGGAGGACACGCTCGCCTTCAGCGTGCGGACGGGCGTGCGGTCGATGAACGAGGTGCTGCCGCTCGCGCGCGCGAGCGAGGCCTACGACCGCATGATGAGCGGCAAGGCGCGGTTCCGGGTCGTGCTCACGCCGAGGGGCGAATAGCAGGATTCGAGCAGACCGCGATCCGCCCTAACGGACTGTTCCAGTCCATCCCGATGCCGCCTGGGCGTAGAGGATCTCCATGTCCCGAGCTTCCCCGGCAATGAAGGCGCCCGTCTCCGAATCGCATGTGGCACCGACGCAATAGGCAACCGTCCCCGATGTCCCGGCAGGCACCACGAGCGTGAATGGCGTGTATCCGATCTGCCGTACCTTTCCACCGATCAACCAGTACACCTCCGCGCCGTCGGGATTGGAGCGGATCACGTGCGTGACGAAGTTCGGGTCGCCAATGTTGACTCGCCCGTCCACGGTATGCTCGTCGCACGCCCGTGCACCTTGCGCGCGGATCGACACACAGAATGGTGATGCGCTCCAATCGTATCCCACTCGCAGTGATGGAGATGGTTGAGAGCGTCGCGGCGAGCATCCTACACACACCGTCACTATCGCTAGCGGGAGCACGAGGATTGCGGCAAGCATCCGACCCATAATCGCTACCTCTACTACTGCGGGTGCAGACTCGG
>VBKW01000196.1 GCA_005879405.1 Deltaproteobacteria bacterium | reverse complement strand
CACATGCGGGTCAAGGCATGGGGCTTTCCCGGCCCCGAGCGTCGCGCGTGGACCGCCGCTTGCGAACGATCGCGTACCAGATTGGAGCACGATCCGAATCCATGACGAGAACGCAACGAATTGTGTTGACCACCGTATTCGACGCAGGGTACTCCGACGAGCGTTCCGCTGACGTGTCCATCCCGAGGAGGCGCGCGTGCGATTAATTTCCCTTGGACTGCGGTCATTCCCGAGCATCGTCATCGTCGCAGCGATCATCCTCACGACGATGGCGACGGCGTATGCCCAAACACCGTGTGCGACGCCCGCGCCGGGAACCGCCTGTCCCTCGATGCTGCGCTTCCGAATGGATCCGCAGACGACGGATGCCGACCTCGGCTGGACCGGTCAGGATCATGACAACCCGTTCGGAGGCGATCTCACGGTCGCGCTGAGCGGTTGCGCGGGCGGGACTTCGCCGACCTGCGGTTCGTGCACGGTCTCCGGCCCAGTGACGAACACGTCGGGATCCCCGATCGGTAACCGGCGGTGCACCGGGGATACCTCCGTTGCCTGCACCAGCGACTCGGATTGTACGGGCATCGGGACGTGCAGCTACTTCCTCGGCGCGCCGCTACCACTTTCCGTAGGCGGCGTGGCCGTGTGCATTACGAACCCGCTGACGAGCGCGGTCTCCGGGACGGCTGACCTCTCCGCGGGCACGGCATCGTTGAACCTCGGCCTCAACTACCGATTCTTCACCGGTCCTTCGTTGTCCCAGCCCTGTCCGGTCTGCAACGGCGATGCGACGGCGAATGATGGCGTCAAGAGCGGCACCTGCTCCGCCGGACCGCGGAGCGGTTTCGTGTGCGATGCGAATGCGACGAGCGCGTTGTTCGGTGCGACGAGCTTCGATTGTCCACCTACGACCGGCGCGCTGGTTGGAGCGCCGCCGCTCTCGCTCGCGTTCGCGACCGGCACCCAAACGCGAACGCTCACTGCGAACAGCCCCAATTGTACGGCCCCGGGTTTCACCACCAACAAGTGCTTTTGCGACACATGCAACGACGCGGCCGAGGAGCCGTGCGCGTCGAACGCCGACTGCCCGGTGAGCGGCGGCAATCCCGGTATCTGCGGCGGCAAACGCTGCAGAGGCGGGACGAACGTCGGTGCGCCGTGCGTAGCGGTGAGCGAGTGTCCGGGTGGCAGTTGCGGCCGAGCCGGTAACGTGACGAAGCCGAATGATTGCGCCGACGCCGTGTGCTCCCCGGCGACGCAGTGCAACGGCGGCCCGAATTCCGGCGCGCTCTGCACAGCGGATTCCGAGTGTCCGGCCGCGGTGTGTGCGATCTCCGACGCCGACTCGGTGAACGAAGGCGTGTGTGCGGGCGGTCCGTTCGAGCAGTTCTGTGCCATCGAGACATTCCGCGCCTGCGGGACGAATACCGATTGCACCGCGCTCGGCGATACATGTACACGCGGCAAGTTTCGCGAGTGCTTCACCGACAACGGCATAGTCGGCGGTGAGGTCTCCGCTGCGGGTGTGGCGTCGGTACCGTGCAGCGACGACTCGTCGGAAGCGGGGCTCGGCGCGCTGTTTTGTGTGTCGGCGACGTCGTCGGGCTCCGCGAACAGCGCCTTCGGGCTTCCGGGCCTCGGCCGTTTCACGATTCATGGAGTGGCGAACGCGCCCGCGACGCCGACCACGACACCGACCACGCTGACCGCCACGCCGACGAGGACACTCACCTCGACGGCGCTGACGGTGACGCCAACGGCGACGGCAACGCCGGCGGCGACTGCGACCGGATCCACGCAGACGCCGAGTGTCACGCCGACCGCGACGCCGACGTCGACGGCATTGACGGCGACGCCGACCGCCACGCCAATACCGCCCGCGACGGAGACGGCGACTGCAACCGGATCCACGGAGACGCCGAGTGCCACGCCGACCGCGACACCCACGTCGACGGCACTCACGGCAACGCCCACCGCTACGCCAATACCGCCCGCGACGGAGACGGCGACGGCGACGGGCCCGACGCTGACGCCGATCGATCTCGCGTGGACGGGGAATGGTCACGACCAGCCGTTCGGCGGGACGCTCACACTGGAGCTCGGCGCGTGCGCCGGGGCGCCTCCCGACTGCGGCCAGTGCTCCGTGACGGGCGGCGTCCCGAACACGGCCGGCGAGCCGCTCGCCAACAAGCGGTGCGCCGGCGACACCGCGCTCGCCTGTACGTCTGATGCCGATTGCGGCGCGGCAGCGCCGTGTGCGCTCCACATGGGAGCGCCGCTTCCGTTGTCCGTGGGAGGCGTCAGCGTCTGTACGACGTCCCAGGTCACCGGCCCGATCACGGGTACGACCAACGTGACGGACGGTACGTCGGCGCTGAACGTGAATGTTGGCGCGCAGATCTTCGGCGGCGTCACGTTCACCCAGCCGTGTCCGGTCTGCATCGGCGATGCGACGCCGAACGACGGTATTCGCAGCGGGACCTGCTCGAACGGCTTGCACGACGCTGCGCCGTGCGACGTCAACGCCACGAGCACGCTGTTCGGCGCGACGAGCTTCGACTGCCCGCCGAGCCCGCCGTCGTCGTTTGGCACGGTGAACCTGGCGATGACGCTCGCGACTGCGTATCAGTCGCGCGTCCTGAGCGTGGCGAGCCCCGCGTGTAGCGCCCCCGGCTTCACGAGCGACAAATGCGCCTGCGACACGTGCAACAACGCCGCCGCGACTGCATGCTCGTCGAACGCGGATTGCATCGCCGTCGGCGCGACGGTCTGCGGCGGCAAGCGCTGCATCGGCGGGACGAACGACGGGAAACCGTGTGCCGCCTCCAGCGAATGTCCCGCCGGCGTGTGCGGCGTGCGCGGGCAGGTGACGGCGCCGAATCAGTGTCAGGACGCCGTCTGCTCGCCGAACACGCCGCCCGATCAGGACTCGGTGAACGAAGGTACGTGTGCCGGCGGTCCCTTCCAGACCTTCTGCGCGATCCAGACCTACCGGGAGTGTGCGAGCGACGCGGATTGCACGGCACCGGGCGACGCGTGCACCGTCGGGAAGCTGCGCGAGTGCTTCACCCTGAATGGCACGCTCGGTGACGCGGCATCAGTACGCGGCGAGCCGGCGATACCCGAGAACGGCGCGACGCGCCCGGGGCTCGGCGCGCTCTTCTGCGTCGCGCCGACGACGTCGGCCTTCGTCAACACCGCCTTGGGGCTTCCGGGGCTCGGCCGCGTCACGTT
>VBKW01000192.1:4209-8752 GCA_005879405.1 Deltaproteobacteria bacterium | reverse complement strand
GGCGTGCCGCGCGGCATTGGTCAGCGCCTCTTGCACGATACGAAAGGCCGCCAACGACACGTTAGGATCGATGGTCGGAATATCAGTGGTCGCGGTGACCTCGCAGCGAATGTTCGCCTGCGTCTCGAACGTCCCTGCGTTCTGCCTGATGGCGTCGAGCAATCCCTGCTCGTCCAACAGGGGCGGCAGCAGAGCCTGGACGATACCGCGCACCACCGCGATCGCTTGATCGCACAATTCGACCATCGTCGCTGCCGGCTGGAGAAGCGCAGTGCTCGCATTAGTATCGTCGTGCAGCCGCTTCGATAGCGACGCCGATTGCAGTTTGAGCGCCGTAAGGACCTGGCCGAGATCGTCGTGCAGCTCCCTGGAGATGTGGGCGCGTTCCTCTTCGCGGGCGACTTGCAGGTACGCCGCGAAGTCGCGCAGACGCACCCGAGACTCACGAGTCTCAGCTCGCTCTCGCGCGCGGCTTCGGCGAGCGTATCGCTCCGCGCCTCGCAGCGCTGCCGCCGCCGCGACGATGATGCCCGCAACGAGCAGATAGAGCGCGCCTTCGACGATCCCGGCAACCTTCGGATTCGTGATCGAGACGACATGCCGTACGGGGACGAATAAGTACTCGCCGGCGACGAGGCCGAGGACAAGCACCGCCGTCGCCGACTGCGATCCAGCGATCCATGCCGTCACGGCAACGCCCACAAGAAACGTCACGAACGGCTGCCCATCGCCGAGCAGCGGATCGACGGCGAAACGGAGGGCGAGTGCGATCGCGAAGCTCGCGGCCGCTACTCCATACTGGCGGGATCGGTGCCCGAAAGTTTCAGCCGGCATTGCGGCGAAACGACAGCAGCAGCCGCAGGGCTCGATGAGGTTTGGTTCCGAAGCGCGGCGGCTTCGTAGCTGCGTGCAGGAAATCACTGTACGCGGCGCGGTCCTCCACGCTCAGGTCACCGGGGTTGTCGAACCCCATCGTGAACGTCTCGAATTGACGCGTCTCGAGAGGACCTTCGAGGAGCGTCGTTATCTGCGTATGGCGCGGGTCGGCACGGATCGTCTCGTACAGCTCATCAACGCGAGCAGCGGGGCCCTCGATCATCTGTATGAAATTGCCGCCGTCGTACAGCAACATCCCGGTGATACCGAGTCGCGCGTTGTTGGTTCGGCAGACCCGTAGGAGCGCGACCAGCACTTCGCGGTCGAGGAGTCCGACCGCGGAACTGACGAACACCAAGAACTTGAGGTCTCCCTCGGCCATCGACTCACCTCACACGGGCTGCCACTCCGCTCCGACGGCCACCGGGAACGAGCCGCTGCGCAGTCTCACCGATCATCCACTCGGGGGTGCCAAAAGGCGGTGGATGCCGCCTCGATGGGAACGAACCCTAAACGGGTTTGGGACGAATCTACGCTGCAACGCCTACTCGCGGCGAATGCAATGACATCACTGTCCCATATCGGTGGTGAATGACGAGGAGCTCTCCAAACGCTTCGTCACGGCCACGATGACATCGCGCAGCCACCGATGAGCAGGATGACGGTCGAGCCGCCGGTGCCAGAGCATCACGGTCCGCACGCACGGCGATTTGTACGGCGGCTTGCAGACCTGCAGCAGTGGATGGTCGCGCACGAAGTGCTGGGCGAACCGGCAGCTCAAGGTCGCGACCAAGTCCGAGTCGGTGAGGAGCGACGCCGCCGAGATGTAGGGCGCTCGCAGCGCGATGCGGCGTGCGAGTCCCTCCTGGGCGAGCCAGCGATCGATGAACGTCGTATCCTCGTGGGTCGAGGAGATTTCGAGATGCGGCAGCGCCGCAAAAGCGGCGGCCGAGAGCTTACGTCGGCTCGCCGGATGGCCGCGCCGCATCACCATGACGAAGGGATCCTCGAGCAGCAGCGTTGCGGCGAAGCGCTTGCCTGGAGCCTCGATGCTGCCGAGCGCGATATCGAGATCGCCGCGATCCAGAAGGTCGACGACGTCCAAGGTCCCGCTCGGACGCAGGTCGAGGCGAACCGCCGCTGCCGCAGCAGACACCGCGGTCACCACCGGTGTGGTGAGCACGACCGCGGCATAGTTGTTCACCGTCAGCGTGAAGCGTCGGTCGGACGCAGCCGGATCGAACGCCGCCGGCTCGAGGGCAAGCCGGATCTCGGTCAGCAGATTGCGCACCGATTGCGCGAGTAGCTCCTCATCGCCGGCTGGCTGAGTCCGATGCTGCTTCCCGCACGGGTAACGTTCCGTTCTTGCATCACCGCGTCGAAGACCCGCAGGAGATTGAGATCGAACGACCGCCAATTCTTCATTGCGCTCTCCACGATCGTCGCGGCGTGACCTACTTCGACGCCAAAGGCTCCTCGAACGCGTGGTCCGAAAGGGTTCGTTGTCTCGATGTCTTCATCACGCCCTCTTCTCGCAACCGCCGTGCCACGGGGGGGCACGCCGGCAAAGCCGGCCGCGTCAGCGAAACACGATCAGTCGGGGGCCGGTGCTGCCGAGGAGCGAGCACCGGTGCCAGCACTTCGGCACGCTGGCGGCGATTCCCACGGGGTGCTCGAGAGCGAGCTGTTCGGCCACGAGCGCGGGGCGTTCACGGGAGCGATCGCCACGCGCATCGGCCGCTTCGAGCTGGCAGACCACGGCACGCTGTTCCTCGACGAGGTCGGCGACATTCCGCTCGAGCTGCAACCGAAGCTTCTGCGCGTGTTGCAAGAGCGGGAGTTCGAGCGGCTCGGCAGCACGCGCACGAAGCGCGTCGACGTCCGCATCGTCGCGGCGACGAATCGTGACCTCGAGGCGATGGTCGCGGAGGGGACGTTTCGCCGCGATCTCTACTATCGCTTGAACGTCTTCCCGATCGCGGTGCCGCCGTTACGCGAGCGTCCCGAGGACATCCCGCCGCTCGTCCGCTACTTCGCGCAGAAGTTCGCGCGCGGCATGAACAAGCGGATCGAGACAATCCCGGCCGACGTCATGGCCGCGCTCGCCGGTTATCCGTGGCCCGGCAACGTTCGCGAGATCGAGAACGCAATCGAGCGCGCGATGATCCTGACGAGCGGACGCGCGCTACGGGTCGCCGTCTCCGAGATGCGGGCGCCCGCGCCCACCTCATCGGCCGACGACACGCTCGCGGCGACCGAGCGCGACGCGATCCTCCGCATGCTGCGCACGACGCACGGGGTGATCGGCGGTCCCAACGGTGCCGCGGCGCGGCTCGGCATGAAGCGCACGACGCTGCAGTCGCGGATGCAAAAGCTCGGCATCCGCCGTAGCGCCTGACGCGCCGACATCTCGGCGCGCGCCGAGATGTCGGCGCAGTCGATCGGCGGGATCGTGTCACGGCGGCGTGACTCGTCGCATTTTCGAGCCTTCACGATTCCCGAGCGGGGCACGACAGTTGCGAAGAGATGCCGGTGACGATGCTGCGCATCACGATCACCGGCGCCGAAGAGACGATCGTCACCGTCGAGGGTCGACTCGCCGGACCGTGCGTCGACGAGCTCGAGCGCTGCTGGAGGGATCTCGTCGTTACCCGTCGTGCGGCGTCGATCCGCGTGCGACTCGACGGTCTGACGTTCGCCGACGCGCCCGGGAAGCGACTGTTGCGAACGATGCACCTGGAGGGGCGACCCTCGAGGGCTCGGAATGCATGACGCACGCGATCGTCGAAGAGATCGCGAGTGCGGCGCCGCACGAGACGCCGAGAAAGGAAGACCTTCGATGAAGAGATTCGAGAATAGAGTCGCGCTCGTCACGGGAGGAACATCGGGCATCGGCAAGGCCACTGCGGTCGCGTTCGCGGCGGAAGGCGCCCGCGTCGTCGTCGCGGGCCGCCGGGAGACGGAAGGGACGGCCGTCGTCACCGACATTCGCCGCCATGGCGGCCAGGCGACGTTCGTCCCGACCGACGTCACCCGCGACGCCGACGTCCGCAAGCTGGTGGACTCGGCGCTCAGCTCGTACGAGCGCCTGGACGTCGCGTTCAACAACGCAGGAACGGAAGGCGTCATGCGTCCCATCACCGAGATCGACGAACAGGACTGGGCACGGACGATCGACGTCAACCTCAAGGGGACGTGGCTCTCGATGAAGCACGAGATCGCGGCGATGGCCGAGCGCGGGGGAGCGATCGTCAACATGGCGACGATCGCCGCGATCGCCGGCATGCCCGGCGCGACGATCTACGCCGCGAGCAAGGGCGGCATCATCGCCATGTCGCGGGCGGCGGCGATGGAGTGGGCGCCGAAGGGTTTGCGCATCAACGTCGTCAGCCCGGGAGCCGTCGAGACGGACATGTTCGAGCGCTTCACCGGCGGCGACGAGCGGATGAAAGCGGAGTTCAAAGCCGCTCATCCACTCGGGCGGGCCGCGTCCGTCGGCGAGATCGCGGAGGCCGTTCTCTGGCTGGCGTCCGATGCCGCGGCGTTCATCACGGGCCACAATCTCGTCGTCGACGGAGGTTACACGGCGCGCTGACGACCGCTCGACCAGAGTGATTCCCGCGCTTCATCGACCACGACAGGGAGGAATGGGCATGGCGACGGAACG
>VBKW01000192.1:3509-4093 GCA_005879405.1 Deltaproteobacteria bacterium | reverse complement strand
CCGAGCAAGAACGAGATCTGGAGCGCGAAGGTCGCGGACCTGGTGCACCGCGCGGCAAACTTCGGCCTGGTGACGGGGCCCTACAAGACCAACATGCGGCAGGTGCGGCAGCGGAAGCGCGAGATGGTCGAGCAGGAAGTCGCCGCGCATGTCGTGCGCTACGAGACGAGCGGCGCCGAATTGATCATGGGCACGGGACGCTTCGTGGCTCCGAAAACCATCGAAGTTCGGCTGAACGCCGGCGGAACGCGTGTCCTCACGGGCGAGCGCGTTTTCCTCAACGTCGGGACACGGGCGACGATGCCGCCCATCCCCGGTCTCGCGGATTCCCAGCCGTTGAGCAACGTCGAGCTGCTCGAGCTCGACCGCCTGCCCGAGCACCTCGTCGTGCTCGGCGGCGGGTACGTCGGCCTCGAGTTCGCGCAGGCATACCGGCGCTTCGGCAGCCGCGTGACCGTCATCGCCGATCAACCGCGGCTCGTCGCGCGCGAGGACCCCGACGTCGCCGACGAGATCCGGCGCATCCTCGCTGCCGACGGCATCGAGTTCGTCCTCGGTGCCGATGTGATTCGGGTGGAGGGACG
>VBKW01000192.1:0-3308 GCA_005879405.1 Deltaproteobacteria bacterium | reverse complement strand
TTCTGCTTGTTCACGGACCCGCCGCTTGCGCGCGTCGGCATGTCGGAGGCGGAGGGCCGGCAACGGGGGGCCGCCGTGCGTATTGCGAAGTTGCCGATGAGCGAAGTGCTGCGCGCACACACGACCGGCGAGACGGCCGGCTTCATGAAGGTTCTCGTCGAAGCGTCTGGAGACCGCATTCTCGGGTTCACGATGCTCGGCGCGGAAGCTGGCGAGGTCGTCGCTGCTGTCCAGACGGCGATGCTCGGCGGGCTACCCTACACGGCGTTGCGCGATGCGATTCTGGCGCACCCGACGATGGCCGAGGGGCTCAACACCTTGTTCGCGACGATTCCGCCCACGGCGCACTAGGAAGCCGGTGATCCACCGAGAGCCACTACATGCGTAGCCTGTGATTCGTGTCGCGCTGTAGCCCACCGCTACCTCGATCGTCGCGGCCTCGCCTTGCAGCGAACGGCTGACCACGGACGAGGGCAGCAGGTTCTTGGCATAGGCGGGCACGAGCGCCACCCCGCGTGTGGAGGCGACCAGGGACATGGCCATCGCCATGTTGTCCACACCGTGGTCGAGGTTGATATCCACCCCCGAACGCCGAGGGTCGACCTGGAGGGTCGTCTCCGCTCGGTAGTACGGTCTAGCGACGCGCGCAGCGCCCAGCGGCGCCGTCGGGGTTGCACCGTGCGCGGCGAGGACGCGGCGGTCGACTCGGGCGGTCGCGTCGACAGGAGCATCGTAACCGTCGTGCCGCGGCCGACGGCGCTCGCGATCGTTACGGTGCCGCCGTGCGCTTCCACGATGCCCTTCAGATGAAGAGTCCGAGGCCTGAGCCGATGCTACGACTCCGCGGCGATAGGGTGCGGTACTTCTGCATGCGGAGGGCATTGTCTCCGTCTCGACGTGCGCGTCCGCTACTCGAGCCGTAGGCGTCAAATCTGCTGCCGATCGCTCAATCTGCGACTCCCCCAAAAACGGTGCGTCAACTCCTACGAGAACATCAGTGCCCATTCCTCGCCCGCAGAACCGCACGTCGCCCAAACTTGCGTTTCCCGGTCGACGTTCCCACGATGAAACGTTGAGGGAAGACAGGGGCATCGCGCCGTGATGAGTCGTCACCGACAGCTCTCCCTGCTGGCGACCGCTCTCGTCGTCGTGGTCGGGAGTTTCGTCATCGATCTGGGGACAGCGCAGGGCGAGAGCGCGCGTACGATCGGCCCGACGCCCCCGCGCTTGGCGTTCATCGACGGTGAGGTTTCGTTCTGGCGCCCTGGGGCTGAGGACTGGACACAAGCGCGCATCAACATGCCGCTCGCTGCCGGCGACTCGCTCTACACGGCCGATGGCGCCCACCTCGAGCTCGCCATCGGGCGCCGCGCGTTCGTCCGCACCGCGCCCGCGACCAAGCTCGACATCGCCTCGCTCGAGACCGGCTATCTCCAGCTCGAGCTCGCATCCGGCCGCGCCGCGCTCGATTTGAAGGACCTTCCCGAAGGGCAACGCGTCGAGGTCGACACACCGCAGGGCGCCGTGACGATCGATCGCGCAGGCTACTACCGGATCGACGTCGACGCCCGCACGGTCGTGACGACGCGCCGCGGAGGGCCGGCCACGGTGATCCCGATCGGCGGCGGGTCGGCCACCGATGTCGCCGTAGAGCAGCAGGTCATTCTCGAAGGCACCGAGGTGGCGAGCGTGAGCACGCATTCGGCGCCCGGCGCCGATGCGTTCGATAGGTGGAGCCGCAACCGCACGACGCAGCTCGCCAGCGGCTCGCGCCATCGCCGGTACGTCTCGTCCGACGTGGCGGGCGTCGATGATCTCGATCGCGCCGGCACCTGGCGCGAGACGCGGCGGTACGGCCGCGTCTGGGCGCCGAGCGGCGTCGCCGCCGACTGGGCTCCGTACACGACGGGGCAGTGGGTCTGGGATGGTTACTACGGCTGGACGTGGGTTGACGACGCGCCGTGGGGCTGGGCGCCGTACCACTATGGTCGCTGGGTCTGGTTCGATGGTTGGTGGGGCTGGGCGCCCGGTCCGATCGTGGTGGCGCCGATCTACGCGCCGGCGCTCGTCGCCTTCTTCGGCCCCGTCGGCGTGTCCGTGAACATCGGGATCGGCTTCCCCTTCGTCAGCTGGGTGGCGCTCGGCTGGGGCGAGCCCGTCTTTCCCTGGTGGGGACCGGTCGGCTTCATCGGCCGGCCGTTCTGGTGCGGCTGGGGCGGGCCCCGCTTCGTGAACAACGTGTTCATCAACAATCGGACGATCGTGAACGCGCGGAACGTCACCACGTTCCAGAACCTCGGCGTGCGCAATGCCGTGACCGCGGTCTCACGTAACCAATTCGGCCGCGGCGCCGTCCAATCGACACGTCTCACGAGCGCGCAGACGCGGGGACTCCAGCCGATCCGAGGGCAGCTCGGCGTGCGCCCCGCCGCGAGAAGCCTCGTCGCCGCCAGCGGCCACGCGCAACGCCCGCCCGAATGGATGCAGCACCGGCAGGTCGCCGCGACACGGTCGCCGCAAGATCCGGCGCGGTCGCTGCGGAGCGCCGGGCT
The DNA here is from genome assembly GCA_005879405.1 of Deltaproteobacteria bacterium. Classification (GTDB taxonomy): domain Bacteria; phylum Desulfobacterota; class Binatia; order UTPRO1; family UTPRO1; genus DP-19. The sequence goes on along the minus strand of VBKW01000192.1, from coordinate 756 downwards.
CGCGTCGGCGACCACAAAGACGGCACCGCTCCGCCTCGTGCAGTCGACCCGTCGATCGGGAACATCCGTTGCGCATGCCCGTACGACGGCACCCCCCGCACACACCACACGAGGGTCTCCGGCCGTCGCGTCGCGCGCGGCGGCACATCCGACTGTGCGGGGCTCGACGCATGCCCCGGCATCTCGCAGCCTCGCGAGTGGTGCGGGCCATCGCCCAACCGCAGGCCGCGGGTTCGCGAGCGCGCCGCCGGCACGTGGGAGCGCGCGCCCGCCATCGTCAGGTCGATCGTTCGCTTCGCGCCCCTCGCATCCGAGTCGGTCGACGTTCGCGCGCCCGAGCGTTTCTCGACCGAATCGTTCGTTCCAGCCGCGCGCGTCCTTCGGGCCGTCGCGACCGTCGTCGCAGCCTCGAGCGTCGTTCGGGGCGCCACACTCCGCGATGTCCGGCCGAAGGGCGGGACCGGCGCCACGTCGATCTTCAGGACGGGGCTGATTCCCGCATCGGCCCGTCTACGACCCCTCGACGCGCCGCCGACGACCTGCACCTCGGCGAACAATCGTCTTCGACGTGCGCGCCGTGGTCGCCCGTTGCTGGTCGTGTCGCGGGCAGTTCAGTAGAACGCATGGTCGTGTACCTGGCCGTCATTGCCCTCGCGTTGCTCGCAGCCTGCGTCATCTGCGAGAGCGCCGGAATGGTGTTGCTCGTCCATTGGCTCCCGCCGATGCGCAGATTGATCTCGGCGGTCTCCTGATGAC
>VBKW01000193.1 GCA_005879405.1 Deltaproteobacteria bacterium | reverse complement strand
GGATGGTCCGAGTCGTAGCCGCGGTGGGTGGCGAGGTCGAAGGCGACCGAGAGCCCCATCTGCCCGGCGGCGAGGTTGGCGCGATAGAAGGCGTTCGACTCCTCCGCGGTCGAGAAGCCCGCGTACTGCCGGATCGTCCACGGCTGCCCGGCGTACATCGTCGCGCGCGGGCCACGGATGAACGGGAACGCGCCGGGGGTGGTGTCGGTGAAGTCGAGATCGGCGACGTCGGCCGCGGTGTAGAGCGGCTTCACGTCGATGCCCTCGGGCGTCTTCCACACGAGACCTGACGGGTCGGCGCCCTTCCTTTCTTTCTTCGCGAGCTCGGTCCAGTGGGTCAGGTCGGCGGGCTGCTTCGGGTCGGCCATGGAGTCGTAGGATTGACCATTCGCCCCCGCCGTTCAACCGCGGATGGTCAACGCGCGACTACCGCCGTGCCGGTCGGCAGCCAGCACCGCGCCATCTCGAGCTCGATCGCGTCGAAGGGCACCGCGCGCACCGGGTCGTCTCCGCCGTGCGTGCTCGCGACGACCCAGTGTCCGGGCTCGAGCTGATAGACCTCGAGCGTGCGGTGCAGCGGCTCGACCATCCAGAGATGCGGGATGCCCTCGCGGGCATAGACGCGGAGCTTCCGTCCGCGGTCCCTGGCGGCCGTCTCGGGTGAGACGACCTCACAGACCCAATCGGGCGGTGTCGTGAACGCAGCAGTATTCGGCAGGACGGGCACGCGCTCGCGCCGCCACCCCGCGAGATCGGGCACGACGACGTCGGGCGCGAAGTGCAGCTCGGGTTCGAAGAGGATCCACCAGCCGCCCGGACCTTTGGGGTCGCCGAGCGGACGATGGAACGCGCCGTTCAGCTCGCCGCCCAAAACCGTTGCCGCGTTCGCGTGCGGCGACGAGGGCCGCGGGGTCAGAAAGAGCTCGCCCTCGAGGATCTCCGCGACCATGTGCTCGGGCGCGTTCCGCACGCCGTCGTACGTGGCGTTGCGCCGTGACGCGCTCATGGCGGGAGCATAGCACGGCGCGACGGCGCCGCCGCGCGCCACCGAGTAGCGCCGCGCAGACGAGACAAAGCCGTACGCGGCGGTTGGCTTCCGTTTCACGCGGCGCAGCCGTAGTTGTGAATGGCGCATGAAGCCATTTCGAAACTGCCGAGCGGGACGCCGAGTATCGAATCTCCGTCGGCTTGCTCGCGTGCTGACGCTCATCTCGATCTTGCCGGCGGCGACCCACGTCGGTGCGCAGGAGCCGACGCCCGTTCCCGACGTCAGCGGCAATACGCCGCGCAGCGCCATGCGCGGCTATCTCACCGCCAGCCGCGCCGGCGACTACACGCGCGCGGCGACGTACCTGGATCTCCGGTCGCTGCCGCCGGCCCAGCGCAGCAACGGTTCCGAGCTCGCGAAGGAGCTGCACGTCGTGCTCGATCGCACGCTCTGGGTCGACCTCGACAGTCTGAGCGACGACCCCGAGGGAACCCCGGACGACGGCTTGCCGCCGCATCGCGACCTCGTCGGCACCATCTGGGGTCCGAGCGCACGCGTCGAGGTGTACCTCGATCGCGTCGGCGCTTCGGGTCTTCCGCCGTGGCAGATCGCTGGCTCGACGGTGCGGCAAATCCCGACGCTCTACAAAGATTTCGGGTACGGACGGCTCACGGCGCTCTTGCCGGCGCCGTTCTTCGACATCCAGTTCCTCGACGTCCAGCTCTGGCAATGGATCGCATCCTCGTCCTCGCGCTGGTGGCGGTGCTCGTCGCATGGATCGCGACATGGGTCACGCTGCATGCGTTGCGCGTCGTGCTCTTGCGTGCGCGAGTCGCGGGCGAGGAGCCGCACCTGCCGCTCGCCGTCGGGCCGATGCGATTGCTCGTCGCCGCCGCGATCTTCGATGCCGGAACGGGCACGCTGGCGCTGCCGGTTCCGGCGTACCGGTTGGTGACGGGCGCCACCGGTGCGCTCGTGATCTTCGCGGTCGTCTGGCTGCTGTGGCGGACGACCGACGTCTTCGCGCGCGTCGCCGAGCGCCGGTTCGCGTCGGAAGGGAAGCACGCCGCCGCCGGACTCGTGCCGATCGGGCGGCGCACGGCGAAGGTGCTCTTCACCATGGTTGCGATGATCGCCGTCCTCGAGAACTTCGGGTTCAACGTGACGGGCGTCCTCGCGGCGCTCGGCGTCGGCGGTCTCGCGGTGGCGCTGGCGGCGCAAAAGACCGTCGAAAACCTCTTCGGCGGCGTCACGCTGATCGCCGACCAGCCCGTGCGCGTCGGCGATCTCTGCCGGTTCGGGGATCGGACCGGCACGGTCGAGGACATCGGCCTGCGCTCGACGCGACTGCGCACGCCGGAGCGAACGGTCGTCTCGGTGCCGAACGGCGAGTTCGCCTCGATGCAGCTCGAGAATTTCGCGCCCCGCGACCGCATCCGGCTGCAAGCGATGCTGGCGCTCCGCTACGAGACGACACCCGCGCAGATGCGCGCCGTGCTGTCCGCGATCTCCAAGCTTCTCCTCGGGAATCCCACGATCGCGCCCAACTCGGCGTACGCCCGCTTCGTCGGCTTCGGCGCGACTTCGCTCGACGTCGAGGTCGTCGCCTACGTCGCGACCGCCGACCCGAGCGAGTTTCTCGCCATCCGCGAGGATCTCTTCCTCCGTATGATGGACGCAGTCGCCGCGAGCGGCACCGCGTTCGCGGCGGCGAAAGTACCGCCGCCGCAACCGGCCGCGGCGCCGCCGCCGGCGAGCCCGACGACCACGGACGGCGGCGGCCAGCGCTGACGCGGCCGGCATGGCATCGCGGCGCAGTTCTCGGGTACATAGCCGGGGGCGAGCGAGGCTCGCACCACGAAAGGAGACGGGCATGAACAAGAAGCTGGGCGTCCTCGTCGCGGGAGCCGCGGCGGGGCTGATTTTGTCGGGCGCCGTGAGCGCGCGCGCCGACGAGAAGTCGGGCGGCGACGTCTACTGCGCCGGCATCAATTCCTGCAAAGGGCAGGGGGCGTGCGCCGGTGCCGGCAACTCGTGCGCGGGCGAGAACAGCTGCAAGGGAAAGGGCATCATCAAGTCGACCGAAAAAGAATGTCAGGAGAAGGGCGGGACGGTCGTTCCCAATCCGATGAAGAAGTAGCTACACGCGTGCGATTGGCGCGCGGCGGCGGGCGGGAACGGGGTGCGCGCGGCCGGCACGCGCGCGCGACGGTCGCCGCCCGCGCGAACGTCGCGGGCGCATGCGGACCTCCGCGGACGCGCACGCGTCGAAGCTCGCTTTGCAAATTCTACGGCCTCGCGCACCCCGTTCTCGCCCGCCGCCGCGGGTCGGCGTACGCGTGTACCTCCTCCCATTCGTTGCAGGTCCCGTCGGCTACCGCCTCGTTGCCCCCTAACGCCGTGATCCGTTTCACGCTCGTCCGGTGACCGTCTCACGACGGCGCGTGATTGAGCGTGCGCCGGCCAGCGACGAGACTCTGCCCGATCGCATCATACTTCGAGCGGAGGATCTCATGCGAAAGACATCGGTCTGTCTCAGTGCCTGTCTCGCCGTCCTGGCAGTCGCCTCGGTCGCGACCGCGGCCGGCGCGCCGTCGTGTACGTTCGCTGCGGGGGCGTTGCCCGCGGACACAGCGCGGCTGCACGGCACGGAGATTCCGATCGACAACATCGTCGTGCTGATGCAGGAGAACCGGTCCTTCGATCATTATTTCGGTCAAATCCATTTCGAGGGGCAAAAGCGCGTCAGGAAGGTGCCGGCGGACGCTTCCAACCCCGACCCGACGAACCCGAGCGGTCCGCCGATCCTGCGCTTCCACAAGACGAACTATTGCGAAACCGCCGACCTCGATCACTCGTGGAACGGGACGCACAAAGAGTACGACAACGGCAAGATGGACGGATTCACCGCGCAGAACGTCGACAGCACCGATCCGACCGGCGCGCGGACGATGGGGTACTACGATTCCGCCGACCTGCCTTTCTACTATGCGCTCTACAGTACGTTCGCGATGGCCGACCGCTACTTCGCGTCGACGTTGACGCAGACGTTTCCCAACCGCTTCTATCTTCTCGCTGGCACCTCGTTCGGCCACATCGCCAATGACTTCCCCACTGGCGATCCCGTCTGACCTGGAAGATTTACTTCTCGCAAATCGCGTTCGCCGACGAGTTCTCATACGTCCGCAATCACGTCCCGAGCATGGAATTCCCCATCGACGACTTTTACGCCGACGCCGCCGCCGGCACGCTGCCGCAGGTATCGTTCGTCGATCCGATCTTCATCGCGCAAGCCAACGTCGAGACCGATGAGCACCCGCCGTCCAACGTCCAAGTCGGCGAGAACTTCGTCGCGCAGGTGATCAACGCCCTCTTCGGTAGCCCGCAATGGCCGCACGCTGCGCTCTTCCTCGACTACGACGAGCACGGCGGCTTCTACGACCACGTGCCGCCGCCGGCGGCCTGCGCGCCCGACGACATCCCCCCGATGCTCAGCCCCACCGACGAACAGGCTGGCTTCGATCATTACGGCATTCGCGTGCCGGCGATGGTTGCGTCGCCGTATGCGCGGCCGCACTACGTCTCGCACAAGGTGTACGATCACACGTCGGTGTTGCGCTTCATCGAGACCCGCTTCGATCTCCCGGCGCTCACCCGCCGCGACGCCAACGCCGACCCGATGCTGCGCCTCTTCAAGTTCAGCCGCCCGGCGTTCCTGACGCCGCCGACGTTGCCGGCCGCGCCAGAGGACCCGGCGCAGATCGAGCAATGCTCCACCGCGCCCCCGCCGACGGGCCTGTAACTGACAAGATGTGGGCGCGGCGCGAATTCAGTTCGCGCCGCGCCGCCCACCACGAGCGGCGCGAAGTCGATTCGCGCTGCTACGTCGTCAAAATCCGGTGTCGATGACCGTCGACGGCTGACGGATCGCGCCGGCGCCGGGGAGACCGGCGGTGCTGTCGACGGCGCCTTGACCGGTGCCGCCGATACAGAAGATCGCCGAGAGAACGGGGTCGGTCGTCGACGCGACCCCGGTGCGGGTGATGCCGGAGTTGATGTAGCAGTCCTTCGCGAAGAACTGACACGTCTCGCCACCGTTACATCGGTTGCACGTGGGCTGCGCGCAGTCGGTGTCGCTCAGGCAGCTCTGATACGAGCTGTGCGAGCAGCGTCCCTCGATCGTGGCGGTGCATCCGCCCTCGTTCGGTTGCAGCGCGGCCGGTGCCGTCAGATCGGGTCGGCAATCGGCGAGATGACAGAACCCGCCGGCGCACTCGCTGTCGACCGTGCAGGGCTCCGCGTCGTTCACACCGCCGACGCATGCGGCGTCACAGCCGTTCGGCTGCTCGCGGACGCCGCCCACGGCCGGGCAGAAGCACTGGTCGCTGCACATGCCGCCCGGACATTGCGAGCCGGCCGTGCAGCTCGCGCCCTGATTGCTGCCTCCGACGCATGTCTTGCCGCTGAACGCGCTCTCGTTGCACTGGTAGCTCGGCGCGAGCGACACCGTCTCGGTGCTCTGCGGGTCGAAGACGATGTCGAGGATGCCGGGCGCCGACAGCGTCGGCGGGCAGTCGATGCTCGGATTACCGTACAGCGGTGTAGGCCCGCCGTACGGCGGATCGGGTCGACACGGCTGGCCTTGGTTGGGACCGAAGTTGCAGAGGAAGTCCGTCACGCAGAGGTGGCTCGTCGTGTCGGCGCAATCCGCGTTCGTCGTGCAATTGTGACGTCCGCCCAAATCGCCCGGTGACGCCTTGCAGAAGCCGCCGCAGACGGGACACGGTTGCGCCGGCGTTCCCGTCATCTGCACGATCGATTTCTGCCGCAGGTGGATCGCCATCGAGCCGGTCGCGAGGTCCTTCGTCCCAGAGAGATCCTCCGTGAAGACATTCACGACGCACACGGGTACCCCGCCTGCGGAGAGCGGGAGCGGCGGCGTGTGGAACTGCTGGATGCAGAAGTCGCCGGCGGCGGGGCAATTCGTCGAGTCGGAGCACGTCGTGAGCGCGGTCGTCGCGTCGGTGTCGCACGAGCACGACTTCTGCACGTCGAATCTGCAGTGCGGGCCGACCGCCGTGATCTCTTTCCGGCATGAGCCGGCGCTCAATGCCGCACACTGCGCGTCGTTCGAGCACGGCGGGTGCGAGCCGCCACTGCAGCTCGGTCCGACAGTGCACAACGTGTCCGGTCCGCCCGGCCCGTCGCAATCGTAGAGATCGATGACGTACCCGCCGCCCTCGACGAGCGCGAAGTCGTGGGCGAGACCGGTCCAGCCGGTGTCGAGGTCGGAGGCCTCGTGCTCGACGACGCGCTCGCGCGGCCGGTTGGTGCAGAGACACGGGAAGGCCGACGTCGCCGCGCCGCACTGCCCGGGACAGCTCGAATCGCTCGGCGCGTCGCACTCCTCGTCGGGCCGATTGCGTTTCCCGTCGCCGCAAAACGGCGGCGTCGGCGGCGGTGGATATTCGAAGTCGATCAAATCGTCGACGTTCGCGTCGAGATTCGAGACGGCGTCGCCGTGGGTGACCATCGTGCAATCGGCGATGCAGTTCACATCGCACGTCCCGCACATCGACGCGCACTGGGAATTCGAGCACATGCCGAGCGCCGACGCGCTCGTCGCGCACCTCGCGATGATCGCCGCGCGGGCCTTGCTCTCGACGCTCGCCACCTTCGCGAGGACCGCAGCGTCGGTTCTACACGTCGCGGAGAGCGTCGCGAACGTGTCGGGACCGTTCAAGCACTTTTGCAGCGCTTTGAGCTTCGCCGCGACGAGCTTGCCGCCGTTCTTTGCAACCGCCTTCTGACAACGCAGCGTCGTGTCGTCGAGCGGACCGCTGGTATTGTATTCGACGGCGATGAGGTTGTGGACCGCGGCCTCGTGACTCGACTGTAGACAATCTTCGAGATCCGACAGCGTGAAGCCGTCATTCGTCGTCAAGTCACTGCACGGTCCGGGATAGTTGAGGTACGCTTCGCCGAGGTACGCCTCGGGAGTGGCTGCGCAGGAACGGTCGACTCCGTTGCGCAGCTTGCCCTCGAGCGTCGAGATCGCTGCCGGATCGGGCGCGGTGCAGGTGCCGGGAGATTGTACATTTCGGTCGTCGCACTTCTGAATCGTGCGCATCATCTTCTGCACGAACTTCCGCGAGAACGCCGCGATTCCTTTGCGACACGTCTGCGCTTGGGTGGGGAATACCGCTCCCGCCTCACCGACCATGGTGAGCGTCAGCGCGAGCGTGAAGCTCACTCGAGCGAGAGTGCGGGGTTTCATGACGATCCTCCTCGATGCTGGAGAGCAGCGGTCGACCGGGAGATCGCGAGCGATCACGGCGCTCGGCGGGGAGCCCTGCCCCGCTGCGTGTTGCCTGGGAATAAAAAGTGGCACCCGACCTTGGCACAAAGTCTTCGCGAGGGCTACGGAAAAGTAACAGATCGTCTACGCGTTACGTCGAGGTGATCCATGCGGCGGAGCCCGCTATAGCCGATCCTGTGTGCCGCTCCGCGGCTTGATCGACAGACTCGACATCTGCGAAAGAACGACTCGAGGCTGTAGCGAGCGTGACCGACGCATTTGTGCATGCTGCGACGCCGAGCGAAGAGCCGACGTGGCCCGCAGCGAACGGCAACCGCGTCGTCTTTTTGATCGACGCCGCGAGCGGTTTTGAACGTCGTTTGCTCGAAGACTGGGTTTTTCGCGCCAAACCGGCGCACATTTCGTCGGCTCAGATCGAGACAATTCGGATTCCGCCGTCGCGTCGTGGACGACGGGGGCGTCTCGACCCCCGCCTCGAGGCGCGCCTCGCGACCGGTGACGACCCGCTCTTGGCGCCGCTACGGGTCTCCTGGCACCCGGGCTACGTGAACGGCAAGCGCGAGGCGCGCTTGTCCGACCTCGTCACCCTCGGCGATCCGCGCGACCCGGGCCGGCTGCGCCAGCGCTGGGTGCGACGCCGATATCCGGAGCGCTGCCGCATCGTGGTCGGCGAGCCGGCGCCGATCTCGGATCTGCGCGAGCGCTGGCGGCGCGCCGGCGGCGCCGACTCCGCGCATACGACCGGCCTCGCCGAGTTCGTCGTGCGTCAGGCCGTGCTGGCGTGCGAGCGCGCCGAGCGCCGCCTGCGCGGCGCGCGCTACAAGGTTCCGCGTTTCGTCCACGAGGACATTCTCGCGCGCCCCGCATTTCGCGGCGGCATCGCGCGCCTCGCGCGCGAGATCGGCCGCTCAGAGACAACGGTCGCGCGCGAGGCGGCGAAGTATTTGCGCGAGATCGCGGCGCGCCACAGCCCATACGTCATCGACCTCACCGCGCATCTCATCCGCCTCCTCTACACGCGCGGCTACGGCGAGGCGCTGCACTACGACCGCGCCCAGCTCGAGACGATCGAGGCGCTGACGCAGCGCTATCCCGTCGTATTCCTGCCGTCGCACAAGTCGAACCTCGATCATCTCGTGCTGCAATACGCGCTGCACGAGAACGGGCACCCGCCGAATCACACTGCCGGCGGTATCAACATGAATTTCTTTCCCGTCGGTCCGCTGGTGCGCCGGAGCGGCGTGTTCTTCATCCGCCGCAGCTTCAAAGACAACGCCGTCTACAAGCACGTGCTGCGGCAATACATCGATTATTTGATCGAGAAGCGCTTCTCGCTCGAGTGGTACATCGAGGGCGGCCGCTCACGCTCCGGCAAGCTCCTGCCGCCGAAGTTCGGCATGCTGGCATACGTCGTCGACGCGTATCGGCGCGGCAAGAGCGAGGACGTCTATCTGATCCCGACGTCGATCGCCTACGATCAGATCCAGGACGTCGGCGACTACGTCGCCGAGCAGCGCGGCGCCGCGAAGCAGCGCGAGAGCTTCGGCTGGTTCCTGAAGCTCGTCCGCTCGTTCCAGCGCCGCTACGGCGACATCCACATCCGCTTCGGCGAGCCGGTCTCGCTGCACGAGACGCTGGGCCCGCCCGATCCTGGCGCCGAGCCCAATCCCGACGAGCGCAGTCTCGCCGTGCAGAAGCTCGCGTTCGAGGTCGCGGTCCGCATCAATCGCGTCACCCCGATCACGCCGACGTCGCTCGTGACGCTGGCGCTCCTCGGCGTCGGCGACCGCGCGCTCACGCTCGACGAGACCGCGACCGCGCTGCAGAACATCGTCGCGTACGTCCGCCGTCGCCGGTTGCCGACGACGACCGATCTCGGCGAGCTCACGACGTCCGACGGTCTGCAGCGCGCGCTCGACGCGCTCGTCGGGAGCGGCGTCGTTGCGCGCTTCGCCGAGGGCCCCGAAGCGGTATACGCGATCGGTGCCAATCAGCACCTGACCGCGGCGTACTACCGCAATACGATCATTCATTTCTTCATGAACGGCGCGATCGCCGAGCTCGCGCTCCTCGCCGCCGCCGAGGACGGCGTCGCCGATCCGACGGCCGTCTTCTGGGACGAGGCGATGCGGCTCCGCGATCTGCTCAAGTTCGAGTTCTTCTTTGCCGAGAAGGATGCCTTCCGCGCCGAGCTGCGCGAGGAGATCAGCGGCCACGATCCCGACTGGGAAGCGCAGGTCGCCGCCGGCGGCGCCGCGATCCACGCCCTCGTCCGCCGCTTCAAGCCGTTTTCCGCGCACCGGGTGCTACGCCCCTTCATCGACGCGTATCGCGTGGTCGGCGACGCCCTCGAGCGACTCGATCCGGCCGCGCCGTTCGACGAGACTGCCTTTCTCGCGAGCTGCATTGCCCGCGGCAAGCAATACGACCTCCAGCGCCGCCTCCGCAGCCACGAGTCGGTCTCGAAGGTCCTCTTCGCGACCGCCCTCCGCCTCGCCCGCAACCGCGGCGTCGTACCAACGGCGTCGCCGGCATCGGACGCGGAGCGCGTCGATCTCGTCGCCCGTCGGCGCGCCTTCGCCGACGAGATCCGCGCCGCCGTCCGGCGCCTCGACGCGATCGACGCGCTCGTCGCGAGCCGCCGGGCGGGGCTCATTTGATCTCGTAGATCGACGCGGCCCGCACCGCGCCTTGACGTTTAGGCCGACCGCTTGTACCTGCGCGCCTGCGGTAGCCGCACGCGGCGCGAATGCTCGTCCGGTCCGTAATAAGGGAGATTCATCCATGTCGCCCATCTCGCCTCCCCTTCGACGGCTCGCGTCCGCGCTGCCGTACCTCGCCGCCGCATGGTTGCTCGCATCGCCCGCTCGCGCGCACGCCGCGTGTGCGGTCGGGTTTGCCACGCCGCGCGCCGTCGCGGTGACAGGGACTCTCACGGAGGTGATCTTCGACGACACGTGC
>VBKW01000190.1 GCA_005879405.1 Deltaproteobacteria bacterium | reverse complement strand
CCCGAACATGCCGACCTTCTGGTACAGGTTGCGGAGGTGCGGCACCTTGAAGTGCTGCGTCTCGTTCTCGAACGACTGGCGCCCGTCGGTACCGAAGAAGCCCGGCTTCGTGACGCCGAAGCTGGCGTTGGCATTCGGGAGCAAGCGGTGACAGCCGTCGCAATCTTGCAGCGAGTCCGAGATCGGGCCCAAGAAGAAGTCGTGGCCCGCCTGCTCGTCCGCCGTGAGCGAGTTGTCGAGGTTGCGGATCGGATTCGGCGGATACGTGTTCTCCAGGATGAAATCGGTGTACGCCTGCATCTCCGCCGCCGCGAGCTGCGCGCTGCGACCGAGGAGCCCGGGGAACGCGACGTTGAACTTCTTGAACGCCAAGTCCTCGTTGAACGTGCCGCTGTTGGGCTGCGACGACCCCTGATCGTTGCCGCCGGTGCGGTCGCCGCGCCAGTGCATCGACCCGTGATTCGCCATGCCGCGCAAGCTCTGCGTCGTCATCGGGCCCTTCATCGGGTGGAAGTTCGTGTAGACGGCGGGCGGGCTCCCAAACGGGCCGACGGCGAACGGACCCGGGTTGTTCAGGATGTTGCCGTCCGGATCGCCGAGGTCCCACGCAAGGCTGTCGAAGTCGGAGAAGATGTGGCAGCTCGCGCACGCGGAGTCGCCGTGGCTCGAGGTGAATCGTGCGTCGTAGTTGAAGCGCCGGCCATCGACGACGCTCGCGGGCTCGGGGTTGTGGAGCGGCAGGTGCGCCACCTCCATCCCCGTACCGGTGCTGACGACCGAGATGCCGTTGTCGAAGCGGGTGAGGACGTAGAGGCTCGTGTTCACCTCGTCGAGGACGAGACCGGTCGGCCCGCACGAGCCGCCCGGACACGCGCCGAGGCCCGTCAGTCTGAGATCGTTCGCGCCGGGCGTGAAGGTATTGTTCTCGAGCTGCGACGTCGAGTAGACGCCGACCTTGCTCGACCCGAACCCGGCGACGTAGAGCGTCTGGCCGTCGCTCGATACCGCCATCCCGAGCGGGAACGCGAGGCTCGCGTCGTTCTCGGCGTTCGAGCACGTGCTGCTCGGGCATTCCGAGTCCGCGAAGCATGCCGCGCCCATGTTCGGTCCAGCGGCGCAGGTCTTGCCCGCGCAGCAGGTCGTGTAATCGATGTGCTTGTTCAGGTGCCGCGCCGTCACCGTGACGCCGTCGAGGACCGTGATGCGGCTCTCGGCGAGATGCCCGCGCACGCTCGCGGGCTCTCCGGGCGGCTTGAACATCGCCGAGAAAATGCCGGTCCCTTCGAACCGGACGTCGTTCTGCGCATCGGTGTTGGCGACGTACACTTTGCCACTCACGGGGTTCGCGATCATGTTGAAGAGGATCGTTCCGACACCCGTGTACACGCTGCTCTCGACGGGTGGGTTCTGCGTCGCGTCGATCGCGAACACGTCCTTGTCGGGGAGCGCGAAGTTCACGGCGTTGTCCCATTGCCGGCCGAGCTCGTCGAGCCAGTGCGTGCCGTCGTACTTCACGACCAGCCCCACCTCCGGCTGCTGCAGGCTGTTGTGATCGGTATTCGGCGCGGGCAGCCCGCCCGGCGAGCGGTTGGCGCAGCTGCTGCCGGGACACTCGCTGTTGTTCGCGCAGTTGTTGTGGGCGTTCGACCCGGCGACGCACACCTTACCGCACGGCGCCGCGCCGCTCCCGCCGTCGCACACGGCGCCTTCGGAGATCGTCGTCGTCCGATTGCCGGAGTGGAAGATCGCGGCGTAGACGGTGTTGCCGTCGGGCGACACGGTGAGCGCGCGCGGCGTGTCGCCGAAGAGCGTCACGACCGTCTCGGGCGTGCCGCCGAGCGTCGCACCGAGATTCGTCGCGTCGAAGACCCACACGTCGGCGCGCCCGACGCCAGGGCGGGTCAGGTCGGCGCGCGTGCAGGATCCGTTGGGACACTCCGAGACGGCAGCGCACGGGGCGCCGTCGTTGGACCCGCCGACGCACTTCAGCGCGTGGAGCGGCGTGTTCTGTCCTCGGTGGGCGGTCGTGATGAACGCGCGATTCGCGACGCAGGTGCTCGATGGGCACTGCCCGTCGTTCGCGCACGAGGTGCCGACGTTGGCTCCCCCCGCGCATTTGTGCGGGCCGCCGAAGACGACGTCACGCGGCTCGTCGCCGACGAGCAGCGTGCGCACGACGCGCGGCGCCGTCGGGTCGCTGACGTCGACCACGCTGATGCTGTCCGAGACCAGGTTGACCACCCACACCTCGGCATCGCCGTGCATCGCGACGGCAACCGGCTCGAGGCCGACCGGGACCGACGAGACGTGCGTCAGACCGCCGCCCGACACCGAGAAGATCTCGAGGCGGTCGTCCGGGGTGTTGACGGCGAATAGAAGACTGCCGTCGGGTGATTGGGCGAGAGGCCGGACTTGCCCGCTCTCGAAGAGGGTGAACCGCTCGACGGCGTACGCGGGGGCGGCGGCGACACTCGAGGCGATCAGCAGCGACAGCATAGCCAGACGCCGCCGAGCACGACACGGCACGACGTGATTCATGGATTCTCCTCCGAGGGCCTGACCGACCGAGCCCGCATGACGGCACGCATGCACCAAGAGCCGGTCGATATCGTTTGTCAACGAATACCATAGCGTAGTATGGCTGTACAAGGGAATTCGGTGACGGAAAATGGGTGATGTGACCGACGCAGCAATCCGGACCCGTGTCCGACGCCGTCCGAGCGATCGGCGGAGCGACATCGTCGCCGCCGCGATTCAGGTGATCGCCCGGGACGGCATCCGTGCCTGCACGGTGAGCGCCCTCGAGCAGGAGACCGGGTTTGCACGCGGGCATTTCACGTACCACTTTGCCGCCAAAGAGGAGATCATCCGCCTCGCGTTCGCCAGCGTCGCCAGCGATTGGGCGAGCACGCAGATGGAAGAGCCTGGCGGAAAGACGGCGGGCGAGCGGCTCGAGGCCCGCATCCGCGCCGCGATCCATTGGGCCCTGACCCACCCCGAGTATTTCCGCTGCCTGATGAATTTTCGTGTCGAAATGATGCGAAATTCGACGGCGTTCCCACCGTCGATGGCGATTCGTCACCAGCTGTGGGAGTTCGCCGCCCAGATGATCCGCGACGGCATCACCGACGGCAGCTTCCGTTGCAGCACCGACCCTGTCACCGAGGCGAAGATGATCTTCGCGGTCGTCGACGGGTTGCTGATGCACGCCGCGATGGACCCGGCTTTCTGTCCCGTCGACGAGCTCGCCGACCGCGCATGGGGTCTCGTGGCCGATCGTCTCGGAGCCGCCAAGCGGCACGACGCGGCCGAAGGCCGCGATTCGACTGGTCTTGCAGCCGACGGTAGTCGAAAATCAGGAGGTGGAAGTCATGCGTGAGTTTCGATCTCGCACGACTGTGGCGGAGGGGATGACCATCGCGCGACGCCTTCGACTCTTGAAGCGGCGAACCACCCGGTGGTTTCAGCCGCCGGTCCGGAGCGGAGTCCCCGAAAGCGGCGCCCGCATGCCTGCACCCGTGCTCGGCCGCGGCCTCAAGCTGCCGTCACCGCTCCACTGACGCGGCAACGTCACAGCCGCAGCAGGACGGCCGTCGCGGGTTGCCCGGTCGCCGCGGCAATCGCGCGCGCATAGAGCGCCACCTGTCGTCGGTACTCCGCGAGACGGCTCCCGAGCTCGACGTCGGTCTTGAAATCGACGACCGTCCAGCACTCGTCCTCGCAAAACGCCAAGTCGACGACGCCCTCGACCAGCACGTCGTCGACGCGTAGCGCCACCGGCACCTCGCGGCGGCAGCGGCCCTGGCGTGCGGCTGCCGCCGCGCGGCGCAGCAGCGGATGGGTCAGCGCGTGCGCCGCCGTGGCGGTCGCGGCGTCGCGCTCGTCGCTCGACGCGCCGACGAGCCGCGCGTTCAACGTCGCGAGCCGCGCGATCGCCGCGCCGTCGGCGTCGAGGTCGACCGTCGCGAGCACGGTATGCACCAACGTCCCGAAACGGGCGCCGTGGGGACGTGCGCCCGCCGCAGCGATCGACTCGACGGCGACGTCGTCGGCGCTCGCGGCGATCGTCCCTGACGCCGCCGTTCCGCCGGCCACCGCAGACACGGCCCACGACGACGCGGTCGCGACCGTCATCGCCGGGACGACCGCGGCGGCACGCACGCGCGCCCGCTCCGCCTGCCAGGCTTCGTGGGCGTGAATCCCGCGCTCCGACGCGACCTCCGCCTCGTCGGCCTCGAGGAGGCGTTGCTGGCGCAGACCGACGGACTCCTCGACGTTCAGGCGCAGCACGTGCGGATCCCACCAGACGACGCCGTGGTTCCCGAGCTCGGGACGATGCAACCCGGGCGCGACACCGCGCTCGCGTCCGGGCGCGCGCTCGGGGCGCTCCACGACCGAGTCCAATCCGAAGCTCGGACACTGCGGTACGTTGCGCGTCTCGGGTTGGCGGCGGCGGTCGTCGGCGGGATAGACGACGGGCGCCAGCGCCGAGAGCCAGCCCTCGCGTCGCTCGTCGCCGACCACGGGCACGACGAGCAGATCGCGCGCGCGCGTCGTCGCGACGTAGAGGATGCGCGCCGCCTCCTCGCGCTCGTGCTCGCTCTCGATCGCGCGGCGCTCCAGGAGCTCCGGCGGCGAGCAGCCTGCGATCCGCATCGCGCAGAGCGCACGCGCCGGATCGGTCGTGCGCGTCGGCTCGACGGGCGTCTCGTTCGCGGTCACGTCGGCGAGCACGACCACCGGGAACTCGAGACCCTTGGCGCGGTGAACGGTCATGATGCGCACGCCGCCGGTGCCTTCCTCGAGGATCGGCGCGTCGCTCGCGTCGCCGCGCTCCGCGTCCTCGGCGAGACGCTCGACGAACGCGCGGAACGACGTCACCCCGGCGCGCTCGGCACGGCGCGCGAGATCGACCAGACGGGTGACGTTGGCGAGCGCCTGCTCGCCCGTCGGCCAGATCGCCAGGCCGGCGTGGGCGCGCGTCGCGGCGAGGAGGCGCGTGATCGTGTCCGCGAGCGGCCGGCGGTTGCGGCCGCGATGGAGGTCGCGCAGCACCGCGAGCGCGTCGGCGACCTCCGCGAGCTGCGGCGGCAAATCGTCGGGCAAGCGCCGGAAGGGATGGAGGCTCGAGAAGCGCTCGCGAAACGCCAGCAGGGCGCCGTCGCCGAGCGCGAAGAACGGGCCGCGCAACGTCGCGAACACGGACAGATCGTCGTCGGGACGCTCGATCGCCGCGAGCGCGTTGCGAATCGCCTCGACCTCCTCGCGCTCGTGAAACGAGCTGCCGCCGACGAGCACGTGCGGTAGATGCCGCGCCTCGAGCGCGCGAACGTAGTCGCGCGTGACGTCGCGGTCGAAGGAGCGGAAGCGGCGAAAGAGCAAGCAGACGTGGCGCGGCGCGATCGCGACGCGCGCCTCCGAGCGCTCCGTCACCGTCCAGCCGCTCGCCTGCACCAGCCACTCGACGAACGCCGCCACGGCGTCGGGTAGCGACCGCTCGATGCGAAAGTCGACGATGCTGCCGAAGTCGCCGTACGGCGCCGGCACCGGCAACGCGACGATCGCCGGCTGCGGGGCCGCCGCGCGCGCGGGCTCGAGCGGCACGTACGCCGCCTGGCTCGGCGAGCCGTCGCCCATGCGCAACGCGAGAGCGGCGTTCACCGCCTCCTGAATTTCGGGAACGGCGCGGAAGCTCACCGTCAGGTGCTCCACCGCCGCGCCGCGCGCGACGAGCCGACGCTTGACCTCCTCGTAGAGCGCGACGTCGGCGCGGCGGAAACGATAGATCGACTGCTTGGGATCGCCGACGAGAAAGAGCTTCCCCGGCCTCGGCGTCGCGACGGTCCAGTCGGAGACCATCGCGTCGTCGGCAGCGAGCAAGAGCAAGATCTCGGCTTGCAGCGGGTCCGTATCCTGGAACTCGTCGACGAAGACGTGCGTGAACCGCTCCTGCAGCTCGCGGCGGACAGCCGTGTCGTCGCGCAAGAGGTCACGGGTGATGAGGAGGAGGTCGAGAAAATCCAAGCGCCCGGCGCGCTGTTTCAGCTCGTCGTAGCGCTCGACGACCGGCCAGAGCTCGTCGCGCAACTGCGGCGCGAGATCGGCGCCGGCGGCGTCGACGAACTTCCCGAGCGCCGCGGCGAGTGCGTCGCGGCGCGCGCGCAGCTCCGCTTTCGGAAAGGTGCCCGTCGTCCGATTGAACCCCGTCCAGCGCCAGTGCTTGCCGCGGCAGAAGCGGATCAGCTCCGCTTCGAGGCCGTCGTAGTCGCGGCTGCCCGCGATCTCCTCGTTCCGGCGCGTCTCGTGCGCGAAGCGCGCGATCTCCAGCAGCGAGCGCGTGAAGTAGTCGTCGGGATCGCCCGCGGCGGCGCGGGCGCCGAGCGCCTCGATCTCGACCATGAGCGCGTCGATCGCGGCGTCGCGCGCGAAGGCGACGCGACGCCACGGCGCCGGGAAGTCGCGCCAGCGCGCCGCGCGGGCCGCTGCCGTCGCGGCCGCGCCGCAGCACGCGCCGCACGCCCTCGGGCGGCGCGTCGAGACAGCTCTCGAACCAGCGATCGAAGGCGCGGCGCAGGAGACCGTTCGCGACGTCCTCGGGCGCGACCTCGAAGAGCGGGTCGACGCGCGCCTGCACGGGACGCTCGCGCAAGAGCTCGGCGCAGAACGAGTGGATGGTCCCGATCCGCGCCTCTTCCAGCTGCTCCAACGCGCGGTCGAGAAACTGCCGTGCGGCGCCGTCGATCGCATCGCTGCGGCGGGCGCGCTCGATCTCGGTGCGCAGGCGCAGCTTGAGCTCGCCTGCCGCCAGCTCAGTGAAGGTCACGGCGACCACGTGCGCGAGCTCGGCCTGACCCGCGACGAGCGCCGCGACGATGCGGCCGACGAGCGCCGTCGTCTTGCCGGTACCGGCAGCCGCCTCGACGATCAGCGTCGCGTCGAGATCGCCACGAATGCGATCGCGCGCCGGCTGATCCGCGAGTAGCGCCCCGGCGGCCGCGGTGCCATGGTTCGCGGTCCGGGCTTGTTCTTGGTACGGGTCTCCTCGTAGGGGCCGCAGACCGGCCGGTAGTCGCAGTATTCGCAGGCGCGCGACGCCGGTGCCGCCGGCAAGAACCCGTCGCGCAGGGCGCGGTCCAGGATCGTGACGACCGTCGACGCCGCCGCGCGGCTCTTCTCGTCGAGGGGCACGACGCGCTCCTCGTAGCTGCCCGTCGCGGTGCAGTAGTAGAGCCGCCCCGCCGCGACCGGCTCGTGCAGCAAGCGCTCGCAGGCGAGCGCATACAGGATCGGTTGCAGGATCTCGCCGCCGCCAACGACGACGTCGGGCCGCGCCCGCACCTTGCCGGTCTTGTGATCGGTCACGCGCAGGTGACCGCGGACGTGGCGCTCGACGAGATCGATCGCGCCGCGCAGCTGCAACCCGCCGGCGAGCGGAACCGGATCGGGGGTGCTCGCTGGGTCGGCATTCGTGCGGTCGCGATCGACGATGCCGAACGACAGCTCGAAGCGGTGCGGCACCCAACCGCTCTCGTCCTCGGACGCCCGCCGCAGCCACTCGCGTAGGTCGGCGCGGATCGACTCGATCGCGTCGTCCCATACGCGCGGGATCGCGGGCGCGAGCTTCTCCCGATACGTCGCCGCGACCTCGTCGAGGACTCCGTCGATGGTCGCCTGCGCCGCGGCGCAGTTGGCGGCGGTCACCGGCAGCCGCTCCTCGGCCCGGAGCCGCGACAGCAGCGCGAACTGTACGTCGTGGAAGAGCGCGCCGCGCGTCAGCGGATCCATGGCCTCGATCGCGGCCGGCTCCTCGCGGGGCGCGAGCCGATGCACCGCCTGCAGGAAGAAGCGATACGGACAGGCGGCGAAGTGCTGCAACGCCGTCGGCGAGTACGAGCGCACCGCGAGCTGATGGCGCGCGAGCGCGGCGCGTCCGAGGTCGTCCGTGTCGACGAGGCCGTCGGCGTGCGTCCACCGGGTGCGCAGCCATCGCCGCGCGCGCGCGCGCAGCGCCCGCGCCAGATGCGCGTTGGCGCCGAGGAGATAGCGCGCTTTGCCGCGCGTCGTCTCGGGATCGTCGCCGAGCAGCGGCGCCAGGAGCGCGAGGTCGTACTCGGCGTCGTCGATCGCATCCTCCGGCCGCTCCGGCGCCGGCCACCCGAGACGTACGATGCCCTCGCCGCGCGCGCGCCCCGCGATCTCCTCGAAGCTCGGCAACCGGCCTTCGGCGGCGCGCAGCGCCTCGAGCGTGTAGAAGGACGGTACGCGCGGCCTTCCCTGCTCGGTGTCGAGGCGGGGATACGAGAGGGCGACGCGGGCGCGCGCCGCACCGACGGCGAGTCGCAGCGCGAGACGCTCGGCGGCGACGCGATCGGCCTGCGTCGCCAGCGTCGGCGCGAGCGCGCGCCGGCTCGCGTCGAGGAGGATCGGGTCCTCCGTGATCTTGCGCGGGACGATACGCTCGGCGAGGCCGGCAACGAACACGACGTCGAAGACGAGCCCGCGCGCGGCGTGTGCCGGCGCGACGTAGACGGCGCCGTATCGCCGACGCGACGGCCGGTCGCGCAGCTCGCGCAACCGCACCGCGAGCACGAGACGCACCTCCTCGAGATCGATCGGCCCGACCGGCGCCATCGGCGCGAGCTCGGCGAGGGCGGCGAGGACGTGGTCGGGATCGCGCAGCGCCGCCGCCGCGAGCGTCCGCAGATGCTCCAGCCAGTCCCCCCAGCGCGCGCGCTCCGGTAACGCCGTCAGCCGGGCGACGAGCGGCATCGCGAACGCGCGGAGATGCGCGAGATCCGCGAGCGTGCGTTCGATCCGCGTCGCGCGTGCCTCGTCCTCGTCGCCGACGCTCGCGCGCCGGACGCGCAGCTCGCCCTCGAGGCCGGCGAGCCGCCGCTCCCACCGGTCCGCGCCGCCGATCACGGCGCCCTCGACGAGCAACTGCTCCCACCGCCACGGCGCGCGCACGGCGCCGGCGACGACGCGCTCGTGCGCCGGATCGAGCGGCAGTGGATCGTGCACCGCGGGTTCCGCGGCGGCGGGCAGCGCGTCGGCGATCACGGGCGGCACGAGATCGTGCTCCGGCGGCGCCCACACCGTGTCCGGCGCGTCGGCGTCGAGTGACGGCACTTGCGCCAGCGAGAGATACTCGGCGAACCGTCGCGCCGAGAGCCCCTCCGCTTTGCAGGCGAGCAGCGCCAGGAGCGCGCGCCCGCCGGGATCCGGTCGCGTCGTCCCGCGCGCGAAGAACGCCGGCACCTCGGCGCGGCGCAGCGCCTCCTCGAGGTGCGAGGTGTAGTCGTGCTGCGCCGGCAAAAAGATCGCCATGCGATCGAACGCCACACCGCGCGCCGCCTCGGCGCGAATGCCGCGTGCGATCTCGACGCATTCGCGCGCCTCACCGGGCCACGAGCGCAGCGTCACTCGCTCGTCGAGGTCGCGCTCCGCGGGCGCCGAGACCTCGAAGAGGTGCGTGCGAAGATTGGAGAGCGAGTGCTGCTCATGCGCCGGAACCACCTCGCGATCGGTCGCGAGCGCGCGCTCGAGGTGCACGATCGAGCGCTCGTCGCCCGCGGCGGCGGTCGCGAGCACCGCCGGCGCGCGCGCGGCGAGCGCCGCGACGAGATCCGCCTCGCGCTCGGCATGGAGCGGCACGTCGAGCAGCACGAGCGGCACGTCGAGGAGCGGTGACCGTTCGCCGCTCGTGACCGCGTCGCACGCCGCTACGAACACCGCGGCACGAGTCCATCGCGGCACAGACGTCGCCGCCCGCGCGTAGCGTCGGTGCGTCGACACGAGCCATGCGCAGCTCCTCGACCGTCCGCGCCACCGCCCGCGGAAAGCCGGGGCAGCGCGCGACCGGGCTGAAGTAGCCGAGCGCCTCGGTGGCGGCGAGCGCGTGCACCGCGCGCGCCGCGATCGCGTCGAGCGACATGCCGCCGGCGGGCGCAAGCGCTGCGGCCGCGAGCGCCCGCGTTGCGAGAATGCCCGCCACCGCGCCGAGGGTCAGCCGCGTCGTGCCGAAGCGCGCGCCCTGCGCCAATGCCGCCGCCCGGACGAGATCGTCTGCGGCGTCCCACGACGCGCCGATCACGAGGATCTCCGCCGCGGCGGGCTGCGCGTCGAGCCACGCGCGCGCGACGTCGACGCGCGTCGCGGCCGACGCCGACACCACGAGACCTCGCATCGTCGACTGCTCGCTCCCCCTCGCTCGCCCACGCACCATCGTGTCTCATCGCGCGACGCGTGCCC
>VBKW01000191.1 GCA_005879405.1 Deltaproteobacteria bacterium | reverse complement strand
GGTACTCGGGTCGGAAGTTGACGATCAGGAGCCGCTGGCTACCGCCGCCGATGGCGTCCACCATCTCCTCGAGCCATGCCTCGCTCGCGGCGTCGATCCAGTGCAGGTCTTCGATCAACGTCACCAGCGCGCCCTGGCTGACGTCGCGCTGCGTGATCTGGCGCAACACCCCGAACAGGTGCCGCTGGTGCGCCTCGGGATCCATCCGCGGCGGCGGATTCTTCGGGTCCGGCACGCCGAAGAAATCGAACAGCAGCGGCAGCACCTCGCGGTATTCATCGGCGAAGAGCAGCAAGCGCCCCGCGATCTTCTCGCGCACCAGCTGATCGCTGTCGCGCTCGCTGATCCCGTAGTACTCGCGGAACACCTGCAGGATGGGCAGGAGCGGGATGTTCTTGCCGTGCGCGACGCCCCCGCCCACCAGTACGCGCAGCCCTTTGGCGCGACAGCGCTCGAGGAACTCGAAGCAGAGCCGGCTCTTCCCCGTGCCGGCTTCCGCCACTACGCCGACGACCTGGCCGTTACCGGCGCATGCGCGCTCGAGCGCGACGTCGAGGGTCCGCATGTCGTCGTCGCGGCCGACGAAGCGCGTGAGGCCGCGGGCGCGCGACGCGTCGAAACGGGTACGGACCGCGCCGAGCCCCTGGAGCTGGAAGACCGCGACCGGCTCCGCGACGCCCTTCACGACGAACGGCCCGAGGTCCTCTAACGTGAAATAACCGGCAACGAGGTGCGCGGTGGCTCCCGTCAGGTAGACCGTGTCGGGCGAGGCCAGCTCCTGCATCCGCGCCGCGAGACCCACCGTGTGGCCCTGGGCGGTATAGTCCATGCGCAGATCGTCGCCGATTGTGCCGACAACGACCTCGCCCGAATGGAGGCCCATCCGTACCGAGAAGGCGAGCCCGTGCTGGCGCTTCACCTCGCGGGCGTGGGTGGCGAGCGCGTCGCGGAGCTTGAGCGCCGTGTAGCAGGCGCGTTGCGCATGATCCTCGTGAGCGATCGGCGCGCCGAACAGCGCCATGATGCCGTCGCCGGTAAACTTGTCGACGAAACCCTCGAAGTGCTCGACACCCTCGGCGAGGATGTTGAAGAAGCGCTGCATGATCTCCGACCACGCCTCGGCGTCCATCTGCTCGGCGAGCTCCATCGAGTCCTTCACGTCCGCGAACAGCACGGTGACCTGCTTGCGCTCGCCTTCGAGGGCGCTGCGCGAGGTGAGGATCTTCTCGGCGAGATGCTTGGGCGTGTAGGTCGCAGGCGCTCTCGGAGGTGCCGTCGCCGGACCGGCCGTCAGCGCGACGCCGCAGCCGCCGCAGAACTTCTCGCCGGGCTGGTTCGAGGCGCCACACGAGGCGCAGATCGCCGCGAGCACCGCGCCGCATTCGGCACAGTACCGGCGCTCTGCACGGTTGTCGTGGTCACAGGACGGGCACCGCATCGCGTATCGTCTGGCGTGCGGTGACTATCACGAGGGACTCGAATGCCAGAACGCTAGGCGATCAGCAGATCGGCGCGCGACGCCAGCCGATCCCGGTCCCAAACGCAGGCGTAAGTCGTTCGGGTTGGAGGACGTGATCCGCCGCGGTAGGGTCTCCCTCGCTGAACGGGGAGCAAGCCGACCATGGACTCATCCGACTTGCCAGAAACCCGTTTCGCCCAGTCGGGCGACGTCCGCATCGCCTACCAGGTTATAGGAGATGGACCGGTCGATCTGGTGATCGTTCCCGGGATCGTTTCCCATCTCGAAGCCATGCACGACCTAGCAGGGTATTTGGATTTCCTGCGCCGCTTGTCCCGGTTTTCACGAGTGGCCATCTTCGACAAACGCGGCCAGGGATTGTCGGACCGCGTTCTGGGTGCGCCGACACTCGAAGAACGTGCCGACGACGTTCGCGCCGTCATGGACGCCCTCGGCATGACACGCGTGGCCCTTTGCGGAAATTCCGAAGGGGCGACGTTGGCGGCGTATTTCGCCGCCACGTATCCAGAGCGCGTCAGCCATCTCCTTCTTGTCGGCGGGTCTTCGCGTTGGTGGGTTCGGCGCGCTCGGCTTCTCTCTCCCCTGCCGCGTTGCTCGAACCCCGAGTCGGCCGCTGGCCTCCTCGGCCCCGGCCACCGGGGTGTTTCGTTCGACCGGAACGGCCCCCGGGGCCGCCTTCGGCGAAATCGCCGTCGGGACCACCCAATGAGCTGACGTGCACCTTCACGTGATCCATCACGTGCGTGCAGGCGGTCTTGAACCTGTCCTCGAGCGCGCCCGTGTCCCCGCCGGGCATCCGTACGATTCGGCGCCACGCCTCCTGCGCTTCTTCGACGGCTTTGCCGGCGGCACGCCACTTCGCGTCGTCGGGGCGGTCACCCATCGCATTGCTCGCGAGCGCCGATCGCAGCCGGTCCGCGAGCAGCTCGGTGGCGGACTTGTTCGCCGCCGCGACGGGCGCTTCTTCCTTGACGAGGGACTCGACCTTCGCGATGAGCCTTTCCATGCGCTCACGGATCGCGGCAGGGTCGAGGTCCGTGCCCGCGAACACGGCCGGCGACCGCGAGACCAGCGCGGCAAGGGCGGCCGTCCATCGTTCGTGCAACGCCGTCGCACCAGCCCCTTCGACGTGCGGGGCGTTCGAGATCGTCGTCCGCAGCGGTTGCACCTGAGCGGCGAGATCGCTTGGTGCCTCTTCGAGCGCGGCGAGGCTTTCCAGCGCGACCACCAGCGCCTCGCGTTCAGCAAGCTGTTCGGCGGCAGCAACTTTGTGCCGATTGTGGTACCGCTCGAAGAACTTGTCCGCGGCGGACCGGAACCGGTACCACACGACTTCGCTCTTGTCGTGGCGGACCGGGCCGATGCTCTTCCATTCGGCCTGCAGTTTCTTCACCTCGGAGGCGGCGTTGTCCCACTCCGTCGATTCCGTCAACTGTTCCGCCCGCTCGCACAGAGCTTCCTTGCGCGCGAGGTTCTCGTTCCACTCCTCCTTCTTGGAGCTCAGAACGTCGCGGCGACGGGTGAAGAAAGTATTGCACGCGGCGCGGAAGCGCTGCGCCAGATTGCGCGCCGGATCGCCCGGCACCGGCCCGCTGTCCTCCCAGGCTTTCTGCAGCTGCTGGAAGCGTGCGGCCGTCTTGCTCCAGTCGGTCGAGTCGACCAACGCTTCCGCCTGCGCGATGAGCGCGGCCTTGGCGGCAAGGTTCGTGCTTCGCTCCTGTCGTACCTGGGCGAAGTAGATCTCGCAGCGGCTGCGAATGAAGTCGATCGCCGTCTTGAACCGATCCCATAACCGCCGCGCGCTGTTGTGCGGCGCGTCCGCGACCTTCTGCCATCGCGACTGGAGCTCGCGTAGTGCTTTCGCCGTGGCCGCCAAATCGCTCGCCGCGCCCGCTTCTTCTTCGGCCTTCAGCGACGCGACGACGGCTTCCGCCATCGCGATGAGCTCTTCTTGCTGCTGAACGTTGGCAAACCTACGCCACTCGTCCAGGTCACGCAGCTCCTTCACGCGATGCGCGATCTGGTCCTGCAACGTTCGCAGGGCCGCACGGGCTTCACCGATCTTCTTCGTCGTCTCACCCTTGCCTACGTGTTCGACGGCGGTAGTGATGTCGCGCAGCAGTCGTTCGCTTTCACGCAAGGTGACCGAGCCCGATTCGACCATGCGCTTGGCGCGGGCCACCAACCGCGTGAGC
Organism: Deltaproteobacteria bacterium; assembly: GCA_005879405.1. GTDB lineage: Bacteria > Desulfobacterota > Binatia > UTPRO1 > UTPRO1 > DP-19. Next base: position 2,782 of record VBKW01000191.1, on the reverse strand, counting down.
TTCGCGACCTGATCCCGTGTGGCCTTCGCCTCCGCCTCGCGCGCCGCCGTCTCACGCGCCTCGAACGCCTCTGAGACGACGGCCAGGCGCTCCAGTAGATCGGAGGCCGGCCGCGACGCATCGTTCAGCGTGGCCGCCAGCCCCCGCGCTTCGCGCGACAGCGCCCGCCAACGGTCGGCGGCGCCTCTCGCTTCCTGGGTCGAAAGGGATTCTGCCTCGGTGACGAGGGCGTCGAGCGCGGACCGGGCTTCCTGGAGTGCGGTGCCGAGCGCGTGACGTTTCCGGCAAGCCTTCGCGGTCGCTGCGAATCGCGCCGCGAGTTGCTCGACTTCCCGCTCGTACCCGACGAGCGGCGCGAGCTGGGCCCACTCCTCTTCGATGGAGCTCAGTTGTTCGAGGACGTTCTCGCCTTCAATCGTTTCGATGCGCCGGCAGAGTGCCTCGCGGCTCGCCAAACCTTCGCCGCGCCGGCGTGCCTCTTCGAGCGCGGCGGCGACCTCGCTTCGGCGCTGGGTCATGCGCATGCGCGCAGCATCGGCGCCCGCGTCGAATCGCCGCGCTGCCGCCGCGTCCGTGCTCGCCAGCGTGTCCCAGGCCGCACTGAGGCGCGCAAGATCGGCTGCGATACGATCGGGATCCGTGACGTCCGTGAGGCTCTCGACGGCGGCACACAACGACGCTTCCTGCTTTCGCCGCTCTTCTTCGGCGACGCGACGGACATTGTCCGCGTCTTCGATCGCCTGCAGCATCGTCTTCGCGCGCCGAGCCACGGCTTTCTGCTGCGTGCGTGCTTGGATGCTCCTGAGGAGCGCCACGTCCGAGCCCGGCAGTTCTCCTTGCACCACGCGAGCGAACGCGGCCAGCGCAACGTCCCTGTGCTCGCTGTTCAGCGCGGTGGCGAGCAGCTCGTCGGCCGCGCTCAGGCGGGCCGCAGCGGCGAGCGCCGTGCTCTCCACTTTCGCGTGACGGGCAACGTCGCCGAGCGCACGGTCATCCGTCAATCTGGCGAGGGCGATCCCGCGCACGCCATCGGCAGCCGTGCTCTTCGCGATCACCGACACGCGCCGGACGTCCGACAACAGGCCGGCGGCTGTCGCGGCTTCGGGATTCGACGCGTCGAGGGCCAGCGCGAGCAATCGATCCGCCGCGACATCCCGCACGCCCCGGTCGGTATCCGAGGTGGTCACGCGCCCCAGAACGACCGGGTCGACGACCTTCGCAAGGGCCGTTGTCCGGACCTTGGCATCGGGGTCGTGCTCCGCCAGTGCCGCGAGCTCGATGGCGTCACCCAGCTCGGGGATCGCCTGCAGTCGAACGACGGGGTCGGAGTGCTTCCAGCGGGGTTGCGGCTTGAGTCTGTCGAGAATTCCCATAGGAGGACTAGACGCCTTTGGCTTCAGTGAGTGACCGCCCTGCGTAGCACGGGCCCTCCGTCACTGACCATCGCGTCGTCGCGATCCCCATCGCCGGGCGGCGCACCCCTGCCGACGTCGCCTCGACGCGAGTAACGCAATTTGGGGGCGCCCGAACGAGCGCACCTAGAGTCAACGTCCCCGACGGGATTTGAACCCGTGTTACCGGCGTGAAAGGCCGGTGTCCTGGGCCGAGCTAGACGACGGGGACGACGGGTCGACGCGAGGGCGTGTGCGAGCACACGCGAAGCGTCGCTTCCTATCAGCGCCGATCCGACGCCGCAAGCGAATGCGCGGCGGTTACGAGCGTCGTCTGCGTTGTGCGTTCGCAGATCGAACGGGGCGGCGGTGTGAGCTCGGCGCGCAGCATCGCGGCGCGCGCGATGACGGCGCGCGGATCCTCGGGTGCGTGACGCGAGGATCCGCGCGGGACATCGCCTGGGCACTGACCGGGATCGCCGGGCGCTGGCTCTGCCTCGGCGGTGCTTGCGACGCTTGCGTGCGTGCCGTACCGCGACAGCAGCGCCGAAACGCCGAAGTCGCCGACCCAATCGTAGCCGGGACGCCCGAGCGCGGCGCTCGCGACGCGTGTGCCGTCGCTGCCGATGTAAATCGGCTCGCCGCTGTCGACGGCGCGGAACCGCGGCCAGCAGCCTGGACGCAACGCCGACGAGGCGAGCCACGTGATCGCGCGGGTGATCGCGGCGCAGTATCGTTGGTCGCCGGTCGCATCCGCGAGCGCGACGAGCGCCTCGATCGCGTAGCGCGACTCCCATGACGCGAGCGCCGGGGGCTCGAAGCGCCGCCCCTGCGCGGGTCGTCCCTGCGCATCGTATTGCTGCGCCCAGCCGCTCCGCGGGGGTGGCGCTTGGACGGCGAGCAAGAATTCACCGCCGCGTGTCGCCGCGGTACGGAGGTCGTCGCGGCCGAGGAGCTCGGCGGCGGAGAGCAGCGTCTCGACCGCGGACGGCGTCGTGTCGTCATTGATCGTCGCGAGATCTTCGAACGTCGGCCACAGATAGCGCTTCCACGCCGGTCGCCAGACCAGCGGCCACGCGCCCGACGCGAGCTGCGCGTCGACGAGCAATCCGAGGGCGCGCTCCGCTCCATCCCGGTAGCGGACGTCGCCGGTCGTCCGCCAGAGAGCCAGGAGCGCGCGCGCGCCGCCGGTCGTCACATCGTCGTCGAGCATCGTGCGGCGGACGGTCGCGGCGAACCAGCGGGCGAGGTGATCGCCCTCGACGGGCATCTCCGAGTACCAGCCTCCCGACGGGAGCTGCGTGCGGAGGAGCAGATCGCCGGCACGCTTGGCGCTGTCGAGATACGCGGCGCGGCCGCTGCGCTCGTAGCCGTCGACGAGCGCGAGGATC
>VBKW01000189.1 GCA_005879405.1 Deltaproteobacteria bacterium | reverse complement strand
CGGCGCGTTGCCGCCGCTCACCGGCTGGGCCGCCGCGCGCGGGTCGCTCGGCATCGAGGCGGGCGTGCTGTTCGCGATCATGTTCCTGTGGCAGATTCCGCACTCGCTCGCGATCGCCAGTCTCTACCGCGACGACTACGCCCGCGCCGGCATCCGGTTGCTGCCCGTCATCGAGCCGGATGGCTCCAGCACCGGCCGGCACGTGCTCAGCAACTCCTTCGCGCTCCTCATGGTCGCGCTCATGCCGACGATGATCGGTCTCGCCGGGTCGACGTATTTCGTGGTCGCGCTCGCGCTCGGGCTCCTCCTCGTGCTCGCATCCGCACGGCTCGCACGCTCGGCGTCGCCCGCCGATGCGCGACGCCTGCTCCTTGCGACGCTCGTCTACCTGCCGCTCCTCCTCGTCGCGATGGCGGCGGACAAGCTCCCGGTGTCGCCGTGGTGAGCACGAATCGACAGCTCGGGCTCGCACTCTTCGGCTTTTTCTCGATCATGTTCGTCGGCGCTGTGATCTACATCGTGGTGCTCCATTGAGCACTGCGGTGGCTCGCCGTCTCACCCGCACGGGCTCCGTGCTGCGCGTCCCGCAGGGCGGCCCCCCCGTCACGTCGCCGATCAGCAACGCGCGGCTGGGGATGGTCATCTTTCTCGCGTTCGAGTCGATGTTCTTCGCCGCCCTGATCGCCGCGTACCTCGTCTTCCGCGTGCGGACGACGATCTGGCCGCCGAGCGACCTGCCGCAGCTTCCGCTCGCCGTGACGTGGATGAACACCGGGGTGCTCTTCGCGAGCGTGTTCACCATGCGTCTTGCCCGCGCCGCGCACCGCGCCGGCCGCCGCGACGAGCTCGCGCGGACCCTGCTCGCGACCGGGCTCCTCGGCACGGTCTTCCTCGCCGTGCAAGGCTCCGAATGGATCCGGCTCGTCGGCCACGGGCTCACGCTCTCAACGGGCATGTACGGCGCGACGTTCTACACGTTGATCGGCTGCCACGGCTTGCACGTCGCCGCGGCGGTCGCGTGGCTGCTCGTCGTGCTCACGCGCGCACAACGCCATCGCTTCGCCGCGCCCGTCCGCGTCCCGCTCGAGCTCTGCTCGATGTACTGGTTCTACGTCGTCGGGCTGTGGGCCGTGCTCTTCCCCTTGGTGTATCTGCTGTGAAAGGACGGACCATGCGCATCGGCACGCTCATCGCTCTCGCCGTCGCGATCCTCGCCGCGGCGGCCTTCGTTCCGTCCGCCGTACTCGCGCAAGGGTGCGCGATGTGCAAGACGGCGCTCGACGGCCCAGTCGATCCGCTCACCGAAGCGTTCAACGTGAGCTCGCTGTTTCTCATGGCGACCCCATACACGGTCGTCGGCACGATCGGCGCCTGGCTCTACATCGCCTCGCGCCGGCGCCCGCGTCAGGTCGATCACGACGACGCCACACCCGAGGTGCAATGACACGCATCACTGACAAGGAGACGCGATCGTGAGCCAAGCCGCCGTACTCGAACACCCAGGCGTAGAGCCCGCCGAGTCGCCCCTCACCCCAGAGAGCTGGGGCAAGCTCGGGATGTGGATCTTCCTCGCCGGCGACGCGATGTCGTTCGGCGCGCTGCTCGCCGGCTACGGCGCGCTCCGCTACAGCAGCGGCGATTGGCCGACGCCGTCGCACGTCCTCGGCATCCAGCTCACCGCGTTCATGACGTTCCTCCTCATCTGCAGCAGCGTCACGATGGTGAAGGGACTGTCGGCGATCCAGCACGGCGACCAAGCCGGCTTGCGGCGCTTCGTTGGGCTGACGATCCTCGGCGGCGTCGCGTTTCTCAGCATGCAAGCGTACGAGTGGACGCACCTCATCGAGCATGGGATGCGTCTCTCCGGCAACCCGTTCGGCGCGTCGCTCTTCTCGACGACGTTCTTCTGTCTCACGGGCTTCCACGGCTGCCACGTCTTCGGCGGCGTCGTGTACTTGAGCTGCATCCTCGTCCAGGCGCTCCGCGGTCGCTATTCGGTGACGGACAACAACCCGGTCGAGATCGCCGCCCTCTACTGGCACTTCGTCGATCTCGTCTGGATCCTGGTCTTCACGTTCGTGTATTTGGTGTAGGAGAAGGTGACCATGACCGTCGCTCACGAAGAGCCCAACTACATGGGCGTGTTCTGGTGGCTCCTGGTGCTCACGATCCTCGAGATCTGCGTCATCTACGCGCCGATGGCGCACCTGGCGATCGTGCTCTTGCTGATTGTCATGGCGCTCACGAAGGCGTCGCTGGTCGCGATGTTTTACATGCACCTCGCGTTGGAGAAGCGGACGCTCGGGATCATCGCGCTGACGCCGCTCGTCCTCTGTGTGTTTCTGATCTTCGCGCTCACCCCCGATCTCGGCGCGGTCATCCATCAGTCGCCGAAGGCCGAGGCGGCAGCCGAGGGCGTGCACGGCGAGCATTGATCTGACGCGCGCCGATGCGGCGCGCGACGTACGGTTGCGCCGGGTCGTCTGGACGGCGTTCGCGCTGGCGCTCGCGGCGCTGACGATCGTCAGCGCCTGGCGCGTGCATCGCGGCTCCGGCCGTCCCGCGGAGCTCCCCGTCTACGGCCGGGTGCCGTCCTTCGCGCTCGTCGAGCGTAGCGGACGGCCGCTCACGGCCGACGATCTCGCCGGCGGCATCTGGGTCGCGGATTTCATCTTCACGCGCTGCGGTGGCATGTGTCCGGCGCTCACGACGACACTCGCCGCCTTCTTGCGGCGGTTACCGCCGTCGTCCGCCGAGCGCCTCCGTGCCGTCACCTTCACCGTCGACCCGGAGCATGACGATCCCGCGACGCTGCGCCGCTACGCCGAGGGCTTCGGCGCCGATCGCGCGCGCTGGCTCTTCGTCACCGGCGACCGCGGCGACGTCGAGCGGCTCGTCCGCGACGGCTTCCACTTGAGCATCGCCGAGCTGCCGCCCGGGGAGCGTGAGCACTCGCCCGAGCCGATCACGCACAGCGATCGTTTCGCGCTCGTCGATCCGCAGCGACGCATTCGCGGCTACTACCACGGCACCGATCCCGACGACGTCGCGCGCCTCGAGCGCGACGTCGCCCTACTCAGCGGGAGCGGCACGTGATTCCGATTCGCGCGCTGCCGTCGTTGAACGCGATTCTCAACGCCACGAGTGCCGTGCTGCTCGTTCTCGGCTACGCCGCGATCCGCCGTCGTGACGTCCACGCGCACCGTCGGTTCATGGTGGCGGCGTTCGTCGTGTCGGTCGTCTTCCTCGCATCATACGTTCGATATCACGTCGCCGTCGGCTCCGTGCCGTTCCCGGGAACCGGGTGGATACGCGGAGTGTACTTCGCGGTTCTGATTCCGCACGTCATACTCGCGGCAGCAATCGTGCCGTTGGCGTTGGCGACGTTCCGTCTCGCGTGCCGTCGCCGCTATCGTCGTCACGCCGGGTTGGCGAGATACACGCTTCCGCTCTGGCTGTACGTGTCGGCTTCCGGCGTCGTCGTCTACGTCATGCTGTATCACTCGTAGCAGCCCATCGGCGCATCGAGCTGTGCCCCTCCGAGATCCTCTGGCGAATGGCGAGCGCCGGCGTGTCGCGTGACGCGAAGCTGACAGATGCGCACGCGGACACCGCTCGCCACGGCGCGGAGCACGCCCGGCCCGGTTTCGGCTTACGGCGTCGCGCCTCGGATACACCTCCGGCATCGTAGTCGCGTGAGGGCCGGGCGCTCGCGCCGCTCGTGACGCGATCAGCTGGTGCGGCGAGCGACGGCGGTCGCCGCGGCGAACGTCGCCAGCGCGAATGCGAGCGTCGCCAAGAGCGAGATCCCCAAGGGCGGAACGGCGCCGATACGTGTCGGCGCCGCAACGTACAGCGCCCGTCGCAGGGCCGCCATGCCGTACGTGAGCGGGTTCAGCCGCATCACCCATCCGAGCCACCCCGGCGCGCCGGCGACCGGAAAGAACGCGCCCGACAGCAACCAGATCGGCATCAAGATGAGGTTCATGATCGCGTGGAATCCCTGCGTCGATTCCATGCGCCACGCGATCACGAGTCCGAGGCTCGTGAGCGCGAACGCGACGCCGACGAGAACGACGGTCACCATCGCGACAGACGTGAGCGTCAGCGGGATGCCGGCGAGCGGCGCCAGGATGAGAAAGAGGATACCCTGCACAAGCGCGAGCGTCGTTCCACCGAGCGCCTGTCCGAGCACGATGCTGGCGCGCGGAATCGGCGCGACCAGCACGCCTTGCAGGAAGCCCGCCTTCCGATCCTCGACGACGGCGATCGTGGCGAAGATCGCGGTGAAGAGCAGCACGAGCGCGATGATCCCGGGATAGAAGTACTGTAGGGCCCCGACGTCCGCCGGCGTACCGGGCGCGCGAAACGAGGCGCTAAACCCGCCGCCGAGCAGCACCCAAAAGAGTAGCGGCTGCGCGAACGCGCCCACGAGCCGGCTGGGCTGGCGGACGAAACGCACGATCTCGCGCCACCAGAGCGCGGCGACGGAGCTGACGGCGGCGCGCGTCATGCCAACGCCCTGGATTGCGCGGCGCGCGTCACGGCGACTCCCTCCCCTCCGCCGCCCAGAACTGGTGGCCGGTCAGATGCACGAACACGTCCTCGAGCGTCGGCTTCCCGAACGTCGCCGCGGTGATCTCGCCCGGAAAGGCGTCGACGACCGCGCGCACGAACTCGTGCCCGCGCGGCAACTCGACGCGGAGCGCGCCGTCGACGAGCCGCGCCTCGCAGCCGAACCGCTCGCGAATACGCTCGCGGAGACGGTCGGGGTCGCTCGTCTGCACGACGACGACGTCGCCGCCGATCTCGCTCTTCAGCGCGTGCGGAGTACCGACGGCGACGAGTGTGCCGCGATTCACGAAGCCGACGCGGTCGCAGCGTTCCGCTTCCTCCATGCCGTGCGTGGTGAGCACGACGGTCATCCCCTCGGCGTCGCGCAGGCGGACGAGATAGTCGATGAAGTCGCGACGCGCGCCGGGATCGAGGCCCGTACTCGGCTCGTCGAGCAGGAGAAGCTCCGGGCCGTGCAGCAGACCTTTCGCGAGCTCCACCCGGCGCGCCAGGCCGCCGGAGAGCGTCTCGACACGGTCACGGGCGCGGTCGGCGACCCCGAGACGCTCGAGCAGCGTCGCGCTGCGCGTGCGAAACGTGCTGCGCGCGAGGCCGTAGAGCGCCGCGTGGCAGCGCAGGTTCTCCTCGACCGTCAGCTTCGGGTCGAGCCCCGGATGCTGGAAGACCACGCCCAAGCGGCGGCGGACCGCGAGCGGTGCGCGCGCGACATCCTCGCCGAAGATCTCGACGCGTCCTTCTTGCGCCGGCGTGAGCGTCGCGAGTACCTTGAAGAGCGTCGTCTTGCCGCCGCCGTTCGGACCGAGGAGACCGAAGATCTCGCCACGGTGCACGTCGAGGTCGACGCTCGCGAGCGCCCGACGCTCGCCGTAGCGATGCGACAGGCCGCGAATGACGACCGCGGCCGGAACGGCGTCGTCGGCGCTCGGGCGCGCGGCGATCATCGGACCTCGCGCAGCTCCGGGGCCTCGGGATTGAAGACGTAGTCGATGCTGAGCCAGAGGCTGCGGGAATAGCGGAAGAAAAAGAGCGGGAACATGATGCCGAACACGCTCCAGAGGACGATCTGCGTGCCGATCGAGAGATCGCTGTAACTGTCGAGGAGGAGAAACCCCGCGACCGTGATGCCGACCGTCGCCGCGTAGTTCACGTAGATCGCGCGCACGAAGTAGCCCTGCTCGCGCTCGAGCACGAGCCCGCACGCGGGACAGCGCTCGTGCATCGTGAACGGACCGCGAAAGAGCGCGCCGCGGCCGCACCGCGGGCACCGCAGACGGAGCCCGCGCCGGAGGATGGCAATGATGTGGCGTGTGTCCATGCGGACGGCGTGGCCGCATCCTGCCACACACGCCGAAGGCGGGCCAGCAAGCGCCCGCGCACACGCCGACGAAACACGCGACGACCGAAACGCGACGAAATGGGGAACGACGAGGGAGCTACGGGAGGGTTGCGACGAGGAGCCGAGGCGGGCGTCGAGAGGTGGGCATAACGTGGGTTAAGCCGAGGAAAGTAGCGCGAGTGCTTTGCTGCGAACACTGAGCGAGTTGTGAACCAGACGCACGCGGCGCACGTGCTCGAGCTCCGAGTCTGCCGACACGCGGGGCGGTACTGGGTCGAGTTGCGAGCCAGACGAGGCGCGAGGGAAGCGAGCAGCGCAGGCGTAGCAGCGCTACGCCGAACAGCGGAGCGACCGAGCAACGAAGTATGGCGACGCAAATCGGCCCAGTACCGCAGCTTGACCTGCGGGGGAGCCGACTTGTACGTTGCGCGAGAAGTCGCGGTCGACGACCGGCGACGGACGATCAGTGACGACCACCGCCTCCCGCGCGATCCTTCCTGGCGAGTACGAGAGCGTCCCCGACGCCGGGCGGCTCGAACAGGTGCTGCGTCTGCACGACGCGCTGCTGCTCGGCGACGTCGCGCCGTCCAGCATCGCGGCGCGGATCTGCCAGGGCGTCGCCATTCTGCTGCGGGCGGCGACCGTTCGGCTCGCACTGCTCGAGGATGAGCGCCTGGACGTCGTCGCCACCTACGGCGCACCCGACCGTTCGTCCATCGACGTGGCGGAGCTCCGCCAGGCGATCGCCGACCGGCGGCCGGCGATCGCCACCACCGCCGAGGGACGGCGCACGCTGACGATCCCACTCCAGGGCGGCAACGTCGCGGTCGTGCTGCAGATCGTCGAGGAAACAGAGCAGCCCGTTGGTCCCGAGCACGTGGCGCTCGCGCGCTACGTCGGCGCCCTCGCCGCGATCGCGCTGCGGCAGGCGGCGCAGCGCGAACGCTTGGAGCATGCGAGCGCGAGCAAGTCGGAGATCTTGATCGCGATGTCGCACGACTTGCGCTCACCGTTGAACGTCGTGCTCGGCTACACGCGTCTCCTCGGCGAGGAAGCCTTCGGGCCGTGCTCACCCGAGCAGCGCGAGGTGCTCGGGAGCATCGAGCGCTACGCGCTGGAGCTCCTGTCGCTCCTGAGCGGCGTCCTCGATCTCGCGCGCGTGGACGCCGGCCGCGAGCCGCGGCGCGAGGAGTTCTCGCTCGCAGAGCTCTTCGACGAGCTCGCCTCGGGATCGCTCGGCAGCCGCTCCGCCGACGGCGTCGAGCTGGCGTGGCGGGTCGATCCCGCCCTCCCCCCGCTGCGCACCGATCGCTTCCGCATCAGGCAGATCCTGCAAAATCTCGTCGACAACGCGCTCCGCTTCACCGAGCAGGGCAGCGTGCGCGTGACGGCCGAGCGCGCCGGTGAGGGCGTGCGCTTGTCGGTGACGGACAGCGGGCGCGGCATCGATCCCGCGGATCTCCCCCACCTGTTCGAGGTCTTCCGCCCAGGCGGCGGCACGACGCGCGGCGCCGGCACGGGGTGTGGGCTCTACCTCGTGAAGCGATACGCGGAGAGCCTCGGTGGCCGCGTCGACGTCCGCAGCACCCCAGGCCAGGGCACCTGCTTCACCGTCGACCTGCCGCTTCCCGCCTGATCGCGACGGGCCTCAGGCGGACGCGGCGCGCCGCCCGAAATCCTGCGACTTGATGTACGCGACGGTACGCGCCATGCCCTCGTCGAAATCGACGGTCGGCTTGAACCCGAGGACACGCTCCGCCTTGCCGATGTCGGCGAGCGTGTGGCGCACGTCGCCAGCGCGCGGCGGCGTGTGGCGACACGTCAGCGGGTGCCCGAGCTCGCGCTCGATCGCGTGCACGATGTCCATCAAGGTGTAGCGCGAGCCGCACGCGATGTTGAACGCCTCGCCGGCGGCTGCGGGCGCTTCCATGGCGCGCAGATTCGCCTGGACGACGTTGTCGATGTACGTGAAGTCGCGCGACTGCATGCCGTCGCCGTGCACCGTCAGGGGCACGCCGTCGAGGCCGGATTGAATGAAGAGCGGCACGACGGCGGCGTACTGCGAATCCGGATCCTGGCGCGCCCCGAAGACGTTGAAGTACCGCAGGCTCACCGTTTCGAGGTTGTAGAGCCGCGTGAAGATCCGGCAATAGTGCTCGCCGGCGAGCTTCGACGCGGCGTACGGCGAGACGGGCAGCAGCTCCTGATCTTCACGCTTCGGCAGCGCCTCATTGGCGCCGTAGACTGACGATGACGACGCCGCCACGACGCGCTTCACGCCCGCGTCGCGCGCCGCCATCAGGAGCTGCAACGTGCCGGTGATGTTCACGTCGTTGGTCGCGAGCGGATTGTCGACCGACCGCGGCACCGAGCGTAGCGCCGCTTGATGGTAGATGCCCGTGACCCCGTCGACAGCGCGGCGAACGGCATCCATGTTGCGCAGATCGCCCTCGATCACCTCGACGTCGGCAGCGAAGGATTTCAGGTTCTCGCGCTTCCCGCTCGAGAAATCGTCGAAGATCCGCACCCGCTCGCCCGCGCGTACGAGCGCCTCAGCGAGGTTCGAGCCGATGAATCCTGCGCCTCCGGTTACCAGGTACATTGCGCCTCCTTCGAGAGCGGTACATCACGACAATAACCGCCCTCCGATGCGCCGGCAACGCACGAATCATCCGATCGCGTGCTTGCCGCCGGGCACGCTCGTCGGGGTGACGAGCGGCTCGCCGTCCTCGTCTTGGGTGTCGACGGACCGTCCGACGACGGAGAGCGCCTTTCGCGCTCCGTCGAGGAACGCGTTGCGGAGTTTGTAGGCGGTCGTGTGACTCACTTGGTAATGGAGGCAAATCTCGCCCAACGACTGCTCGCGCTTGATGAGCGCCAGCGCCAGGGCAAACCGCTCCTCGGGCGTGAGCTTCTCGCGCTTTCTCATGACGTGTTGCTCCTTTGTTTGTACGTGACGTTCGGCCGCAGCATCCGGCGGCGGCATGCGTGGTGTGACGGGGGATGGGTCGGTGGTGCTAGCGCAACGTGCCGCGGCGCAGCTCGTCCGGCGTCGCGGCGCGCACGGCGAGCACGCGTGCGCAGATGCGTAAGCGCTGCCCTGCGCCGCGGGTGTTGAAGTCGGCAATCACGTCGTCGCCTTCGACACCGATCAACGTGAACACGAGGCGCGCACCGTTCGCGGCGCGCACCTCGTACCGCTCGCCGGGAACGAGCGCGATCGCCGGCGGCAGCTGGGCGCGCGGCAGCCGGCGGACGAGCCCGTCGCGACGGGCGCCGTATGCGTCCTCGGGCGCGATCTCGATCGCGCGCTCATCCCCTGCGGCGAGACCTTCGACGAGCCGCTCGAGCGTGGGAAAGAGCTGCTCGTTCCCGTGCAAGTAGCTGACGGGGCCGCAGCGCTCCGTGGAGTCGACGACGGTGCCGTCCTCGAGACGCGCTTCGTACTCCAGCGTCACGACCGCATCCGCCTGCGCCCGCATCGGGGCGCTCATCCGGCCGCCTGCCGCGTCGCCGCGAGGGGGCCGAGGAGCGACCGCAATGTGTCGCGATCGCCGCCCGATCCACCCTTCAGGACGAGCGGCAGGCCGACGGCGTCGCCGCACGCGATCGTCGTCGCGGCAACGAGCGGCGCGACTCGTCCGTGTACGACGAGCTCGGTCGCGCCAACTTCGCGCAAGACCGCATAGCTGGTCTCGCCGCCGATCAGGACGAGTGCCCCCGCCGCGCCGCCGCGCAGCACTTCGCTCGCAACCTGGCCGAGGGCGCGCTCGACGCGACGGCGCGCGACGGGATCGGCCATCTTCACGAGCCGCGCCGCCGACACCACGGCGCTCCGTCCGGCGCACAGCGCCGCGTGCGCGCGGGCGACGGCGGCGGCATGGTTGGCGGCGGCGGCGCCGTCGCGGAGCGGGATGCGCTCGGCCAGGTCGGCCCGACAGAGCGCGTCGACCTGCGCCCGCGCCATGGAATGCAAGCTGCCGCAGATGATGAGCGCCGGCGCCGGCAACCGCGTGCGTTGCCCGGACCACGTCGGCGGCATCGCCGGCCCGGTCGTCGACGGCGTGCCGATGACGGCGCCGGGTGCGCCAACCCGGTTGCCGCCGCACATCCGCGCAGCGACCACGGCGGCGACGCCGATCGATCCTGCGATGCAGAGCGGCCGCGGCAGCTCGAGCATGTCCTGCGCCGCGCGCGCGAGATCGTCGTCGCACTCGGCGTCGACGACGAACACGTCGACGCCGGCGCCCATCAGCGTGCGCGTGCGATGGTGGAGCCCGCCCGCCCGGATCGTCTCCAGGCTGATCATTTCGGTGCGTCGCCGGCTTTCGCGGGCGATCACCGCCACGACGGACGACTCCGCGCCCGGACCCTCGGGATCGGCCGCGAACTCCGTCTCGCCGAGCCGCCGGCCGCCGAACCACTGGCAGCCGCCGCGCGTCACCCGCCCCGCCGCGGGGACGGCGGGTGCAACGAACGCCGCCGACGCGCCGAGGCCGTCGATCGCGCCATCGAGCTCGGCGCCGAGATGGCCGCGGAGCGCGGTGTCGATCTTCTTCAAGAGAACGTCGATCGGCCGCCGGCGCGTGAGTCGCAGCACGCGCTCGTACGCCTCCGCGGCGCGCACCGCGCGGCTTTGCGTGTTGACCACGCAGACGGCGTCGTCGTGGTCGGCGGCGGGCCTGCCATCGACCGCGACACGCACGGTGGCGCCCGCCTCCGCGAGCTCCGCACCGACGTCACACGCCCCGGTCACATCGTCGGCGATGACCTCGAGCGACGTCATCGCATCAAGATCGCCCTCGCCGGCGCACCGTCGACGCCTTGGAGGTTGAGCGGCAGACACACGAGCGTATACGTCCCCGCGCTCACCGTGCTGAGATCAAGGCCCTCGATGATGAGGACGCCGCGTCCGAGCAGGCGCTTGTGTACCGGGAAGTCTTTGCTGCCGAATTGTTCGATGGAGAGATAGTCCATGCCGAGCGTCTTCACGCCGCACGCGAGCAAATGCTCGGCGGCGTCGAGGGTGACGTAGGTGAATCCTCGCTGAAATCCCGACCGCCGCCACAGCGCGGAGTTGTCGGTCTTGCAGAGCACGATGCCGTCGCGGGGAATATCGTGCTCGCCGAGCGCCGCCGCGTCGATCGCCGCGCGATCGCGCAGATCGAGCACGGTCGCGGGACCGACGAACCGATCGAGCGGGATCTGCTCCAGGGTCGTGCCGCCGTCGAGGAAATGCGCCGGCGCGTCGACGTGCGTGCCCGTGTGCGCACCGCACGCGAGGTGCGTGAGGTTCGCCGCGTCACCGGACGCGATCGCGCGCACGCGCCGCACCTCGATCGCCGGATCACCCGGGTAGATGTGCATGCCCGGCTCGTCCTTCACCGAGATGTCCCAGAGCTCGGACACCGTCATGATGCGGTTCCGCGTCGTCGAAGCGATGACGGCATCACGCGGCGTGCTCCCGGGCCCGCCGGGCACCGAGCTCGGCGGCGACGCGGATCGCCTCGAGAAGATTCCGGTGATCCGCCGTGCCGGTGCCGGCGATGTCGAACGCGGTCCCATGGCCCGTCGAGGTGCGGATGAACGGCAAGCCGACGAGCAACGTCACGACCGTACCGAAGCCGAGGAGCTTGACGGCACCCAGGCCCTGATCGTGGTAGAGCGCGATCGTCATATCGTACAGTCCCTGCTTTGCCTTGAAGAAGACCGTGTCCGCGGGTATGGGACCGATCGCGTTCACGCCCTCCGCGCGCGCGCGCTCGAGCGCCGGGATGATCTCGTCGATCTCCTCGCGCCCGAAGAGACCGCCCTCCCCTGCATGCGGGTTCAACGACGAGACGGCGATACGCGGCGCGGTCATCCCTTGATCGACGAGCGCCTCGTGGCCGAGCATCACCTTCTCGTAGACGCGCGCCTGCGTGACCTTGTCGATCGCCTCGCGCAGCGACATGTGGTTCGTCAGCAGCATCACGCGCATGTCGCCGAGGAGGTTCACCATCGCGTAGCGCTTCGTACCCGCCATCTCGCCGAAGATCTCCGTCGCGCCTTCATAGTGATGGCCCGCCGCCCGCATCGCCTCCTTGTTGAGCGGCGCCGACACGATGCCTTGCACCTCGCCGGCGAGTGCGAGGCGCGCCGCCTCGCGCGTGTAGTGCACCGCCGCGTCACCGAGCGCCGGGTCCATGACGCCCATGCGCACACGCGCGCGGTCGACGTTGCCGTAGTCGAGGACCGCCGCGCTGCCGGGGCCGCCGTGCGCGTTCGCGGCGTGTTCGACGGTGTCCAGACGCAGCGGTACCCGCGCCTGCTCCGCGGCGGCGCGCAGCACGCCGACATCGCCGAGGACGACGGGTTCGCACCAGTCGTGCACCCGCGGGTCCGCGAGCGACTTGACGACGATCTCCGGGCCGATGCCCGCGGCGTCGCCCATCGTGATCGCGATCGTCGGCTTCTGCATCACCACCTCCTCATGATGAACGATATCATTCGTAACCTGCGGCACGGAGCGGCAGCGGCGGCGCGTGCGTCACGGCGGCGCGCGCACGTGCGGCGAGGACGCTCGCGTAGATCGCCTCGACCTGATCGAGCACGCGGTCCCAGCCGTACTCGTCCTCGACGGTACGCCGCGCCGCGGCGCCGAGCGCGGCGCGCAGTCCCGGCGAGCGCAGCAGGTGCAGGATCGCAGCGGCATAGCCGCGCGCGCTGCCGTCGGCGACCACCCAGCCGTTCACGCCGTGGCGCACCGCCTTGGCCGATCCCGCCGAGACGACGACCGCCTTTCCCGCAGCCATGTAGTTGAGCAGCTTCATCGGAAATCCCGACCACTCACGACGCGGACAGAGCGCCACGTCGGCGGCGTGCAGCAGGTCGCGCACCGTCGCGAAGTCGGCGGCGGTCACGATGCGCACGCCGTCGGTCCGAGCGGCGAGCACGCGCCGCACGGATCGTGGTGCGGCGTGCGTCGCGAGCACGAGGAGCGCATCGGGCACGACGTGGCGTATGCGCCCGATGCTCCCCAGCAAGAGCTCGACGTTTTGATAGCCGTCGAGATTCCCGGCGTACAGCAACAGGGGGCGGCTCCCGAACGCGAAGCGGGCACGGATTGCCGCGACGTCGCCCGACGAGCGCGCGGGGAACTCCTCGACCGAGCCCCCAGGGGCGACGAGATCGACTGCTCCGACGCCGCGCGCGCGCAAAAAGTCGACGAGCTCGTGGCAGATGGCGATGCAGTGATCGGCACGTCGCGGCACCTCGCGGTCGGCGAGCGCGCCGAGAGCGCGCGCGGCACGCCGCGCCAGCGCGCCGCGGAAATACGTCGGCAGCTCCTCCGCGAGCGCGTTGTGGCTGTGATACACGACCGGCACGCGCGCGAGCCGCCCGGCTGCGAGGCCGACCAGCGCCGCCTCGTAATTGTGCGCGTGAATGATCTCGATCCGCTCGTCGCGCACGACACGCCACACCTTCGCGAGGAGCGCGGCGTCGAGCAGCAGCTTCGCCGCACGCGGCCCGGAGCCGCGTGCGCGACACCCGGGAATCGCCGGAATCCGGCGCACGGGGACGCCGGTGAGCGCGTCTTCCAGCCCTTCCGCGTAGGCCACGACCACGACCGCGTGGCCGCGCGCCTGCAGCCCCTCCGCCAGCCGGCGGATCAGCAGCTGCGATCCCTGCAGCGTCGGGAATGGGCATGCGGCGACGATCGCGATCCGCGACGTCACCGCTCCGCTCCCTCGAGGTAGCCGAGCGCGACGAGCCGCCGCCAGAGCTCGTCCTCCTCGCCGGCAGTGCGTGCAGACGGCTCGCCGGTGAAAGTCGCGAGCGTCGGTGTGTTGCCGCTCTCGGCAGCCGCAGTGACGATCTCGCCGGCCACGCCGGGAATCACCCGCCCGTCCATCCACGACGGCACCGGAAGGCCGGCGAGATGCAGCACGGTCGGCGCGACGTCGGTGATCGAGGCCGCGGCGCGCATCCCTCGCGGCACCGCCGGGCCCGCAAGCGCCCAGAGCCCGTCCGCGCGATGGCTGCCGTTCATGCCACCGCCTTTCCCGGCGACGTACTCCACCGGTGCGAGCGGGCGCAGGCTCGCGCGCTCGTCGCCGGTGCTCGGCAGCCACACGTACGAGTAGCCGTTCTCGAGCGCGGGCTCGAGGAGGAGGTCGGGGGCGCCGTCCACGCAGCCGCCGGTGTAGATCTCGTCGCGGCGATGGACGGCGGCGACAATGCGCGCGCCGCTCACCGGATGCCGCCACGCGAGGAGATCGGCGCGCAGGCGTTCGATCAGCGCCTCGTAATCGCGCCCGGGCGCGACGGTGCCGAGCGGATCGCGGCCGCGCACGTTCAGCCAGATGCTCGGCGCGTAGTTGAGCTCCTCGGAGAAGACGGCCGTCCGTGCCAGATCGATCGCGCCGAACCGTGACCACGCTTCGAGCCGGCGCGCGAGGCCGCGGCCGCGCCGCCGGACGGCGCGCTCCTGGGCGCGGCGCGGCAGCGCGCGCAGCGCCAGGCCGCGTGCGCCGCGAACGATGCGCGCCGGAACCGCGCGCGCCCCCGCGTGAAAGCGCAGCAGGCCGCGCTCGGCGAGCCAGCGGTTCAAGTGGACGACGGTCGTGCCGGCGCCGCCGAACCCGTGATCGGAGGCGACGAGCACGGTCGCGTCGCCTGGCAGCGCGCCGACGATCGCCGCCAACGCCGCATCCAGGCGGCGGTAGACGTCGCGGAGCGCATTGCGGTGACGGGAAGCGCGCGCGCCGTCGAAGCGCGGCGAGCGCGGATCCGCGAACATCCAGAAGTGGTGGCTCGCGGTGTCGGCCTCGCCGAAGAGCACCATGAAGACGTCCCACGCCTCGCGGGCGAGGACCCAGCGCCCCAGGTCGCGCTTACGATCGACCGCGGCGAGGATCTTCGGCAGCGCCGCGTCGTGCCAGCCAGGTCCGATGCGCAGCTCCTGGAAGTCGGTGATCGTGTACGGCCCGACCGCCGCCCGCATCTCGTCGTAGAGCGCGCGCGGGTGGACGAACGAGCCGTCGATCCCGGTCGTGACCGGGCTGTCGAAGCCGCCGACCATGATGCCGTTCACCGGCTCCGGCGGGTACGTGGTCGGCACGCCGAGGACGGCGACGCGCCGTCCGGCGTCGGATAGCAGCCGCCACATCGTCGGCAGGCGGCGGTCGCGGCTCGTGACGAACGCCAGCTCGTACGTGCCGGGCACCCGGCGTGTGAAGTCGAAGATGCCGTGCTTGCCGGGGTTGGCGCCGGTCATGAACGACGACCACGCGGGAAACGTCACGGGCGGCGTCGTCGACCGCAGGACCCCGGACGCGCCGGCGTCGACGAGGCGCCGCAGCGTCGGCATCTCGCCGGCGTCCATGAGCGGGCGGGCGAGATCCCACGTCGCTCCATCGAGGCCGACGATCGCGATCACGCAGCGCCGATTAGTTCACGTAGCCGAGCGCGCGCGGCACGTCAGTCGGGGAACTCGCGCGCGAGGTCCTCCGGGGTGTGGGTCGCGCGCAAACCTTTGGGCGAGATCTTGAAGACGTCCGACGCCTTCCAATGCAGATAGCGGTTCTGCTCGAGGAACTGCATCTGCGGCGCGAGCACTTCGTAGGTCTCGCCGAGCCGCTCCGTCAGATGCTGCCGGGTGTGCAGGAACGGCGCTTCCTTGTTCGCCTCGTGCGCCTTGCGAAACTCGCCGAGGATCCGCCGTCGCAACGTATTGTCCGCGCCCATGCTCCCCCCTGCCTACAGCCGGACGATGTTGCCGCCGATGAAGTCGCGGAGCGCGTTCCGCGTATCGACGATCAGCGGTGCCAGGTGCACGATCTCGGAATAGTTGAAGCCGCTGTGGTCAGTCAGCAATACCACGCAATCGGTACCGGCTTCGAGGGTCTCGCGAACCGGGACGGACGTGAGCTCTATCCCGTCCTCGCGAATCTCCGGCACGAACGGGTCGCTGTAGCTGATCCTCGCGCCGCGGTCGATCAGCATCTTGATGACGTGCAGCGACGGGCTCTCGCGGATGTCGTTGACGTCGCGCTTGTAGGCGACGCCGAGGACGTGGATGCGCGAGTTGCGCACCGCCTTGCCGTCGTCGTTCAGCGCGTCCGTGACCTTGTCGACGACGAACTTCGGCATCGACTCGTTCACTTGCCCGGCGAGCTCGATGAAGCGCGGCTCGAACCCGTTCATGCGCGCTTTCCACCCGAGGTAGAACGGGTCGATCGGGATGCAGTGCCCGCCGAGGCCCGGTCCCGGGTAGAACGGCATGAAGCCGAAGGGCTTCGTCGCCGCGGCGTCGATCACCTCCCACACGTTGATGTTGAGCTTCGCCGACATGAGCGCGAGCTCGTTCACCAACCCGATGTTGACGCTGCGGAACGTGTTCTCGAGGAGCTTCACCATCTCGGCGACGCGCGTCGACGACACCGGCACGACGGTCTCGATGCTCTGCTCGTAGAGCGTCTTCGCGACCTGCGTGCAGCGCGCCGTCACACCGCCGACGACCTTCGGGATGTTCCGGGTGTTGAACTGCTTGTTGCCGGGATCGATGCGCTCCGGGGAGAACGCGAGGAAGAAGTCGCGGCCGACCTTCAGCCCCGATTCCTCGAGCTGCGGCAGGACCAGCTCCTCGGTCGTACCGGGGTACGTCGTCGACTCGAGGATGATCAGCTGGCCGGCGCGGAGGTGCTTCTTGATCTCGCTCACCGCCGCCACGACGTAGGTCATGTCGGGGTCTTTGGTCTTGCGGAGCGGCGTCGGCACGCAAATGTTGATCGTGTCGAGATCCTCGATCGCCGCGAAATCGGTCGTCGCATGCAGGCGTCCTGCCGCAACCAGCGACGCGACCTCCTCGTTGCTCGTGTCGACGATGTACGACTGGCCGGCGTTGATGGCGTCCACCTTGCGCGTGTCGACGTCGATGCCGACGGCGTGGAAGCCGGCGTGCGCGAACTCGATGGCGAGCGGCAGCCCGACATAGCCGAGTCCGATCACGCCCGTCCGGGCCTTGCGTTCACGAATCTTGTCCAGGATCTCCATGGACGTCCTCCGAGAGTGGGAAGGTGACGCCCGCCGTGGGGACGGGCTGCGAGTGGGGAGCGGGACGAAGCCCGCGCCTGATGTGATCCGCGCGCGTTCTCCGGGGAGGATACGCGAGCGTGGTGCTCAGATGTAGCCCAAATCCTCGAGGCGCTTCTGGACTTCCTCTTCTTCCTCGGGCGAGTAGCCCTCGGTCGCGTCGGGGTTGGGCGGTGGCTCGGCCGGATCTTCCGGCCGTTTGGGGGTCGCCGTCATCGAACTTCTCCCTGTCGTTGTGCCTGCGCGCGCTCGGAGCCGCGGAGCGCATCGAGGATGCCGGCGCGATGCCGGTCGAGATTGCGGCCGATGAAGACGGCCTGGTTTTCCGTGCGATCCTCCGGGAGCTTCAGCCAACCGAGCTCCACGCGACCGCAGGTGACGTTGAAGAGACAATGCCAATCGCGTCCGACGAGACGCACAATGCCCTTGGCGCGAATCACGTCGTCGGGCAGACGCTCGAGCACGTGCTCGAACGCCGGCTGATCGAGCTCGACGTCGCTGCGGTAGAGGAACGAGCCGAAGGCGTCCTGGTGCAGGTGATCGGACGTCGCGCGCGCCTCGCGGGCGCGCTCGCGGTACGTCGCGACGCCGGTCGCGAACAGCACCTCGGAGTCGATGGCGCCGCGGACGCTGCGGAACTGCAGCGCACGCGGGTTCAGCTTGCGCAGCCGGCGTTCGACGCGCGCGACGTCGCCCGTCGCGACGAGGTCGATCTTGTTGACGACCAGGAAGTCCGCCGCCTCGATCTGCGCCGTCGCGACCTCGGTCTCCTTGACGAAGCGCTCGACGTTGGCGGCGTCGACGACCGTGATCACCGCATCGAGTTTCAGACCTGCGGCCTTCACGCGGTACGTGAGGGGCTCCGGATCGGCGAGCCCCGTCGACTCGATGATGATGAGGTGCGGGTGGACGGTCTCGATCAGCTCCTGGATCGCGAGGTCGAAGCGGTACTCGTCGATCGAGCAGCAGATGCAGCCGCTCGAGAGCTCGACCATCTTCTCGACGTAGTTGAGGCCGGTCACGACCTGGCCGTCGATTCCGACCTCGCCGATCTCGTTCATCACGACCGCGACGGGTTTGCCCTTCAGGCCGTGCGCGAGCACGTGGCTGAGCAGCGTCGTCTTGCCGCTGCCGAGGAAGCCGGTGACGATGTCGACCGCAACGTGCCGCACGCGAGCCTCCTCAGTTCCTCACGAGCGAGCGGCCGATCATGTCCGCCGGGACCGGCAAGCCGAAGTACGTGAGCAGCGTCGGCGCGACGTCGTAGATCGAGACGTCGCCGAGGTTCCCTTGGAGCGGCACCGAGCCATTCGGCGACGACATCACGAAGATGCCGTACCAGTCGTGGTTCGCCTCGTCGGGCCCGGTGTCGTTCTCGAACGTGTAGATCGAGTCCATGCCGACGGCGCCGACCGAGCGCCAATCGAGATCACCGAAATAGACGATGAGATCGGGCGCGACGCCGTTCACCGACCGATAAATGTCCTCGGGGCGATAGGCTTTCGAGCCGATCGAGCGGCCGCGGTCGTCGACGATCGCCTCGATCCCGGCGATCAACTCGTTGCGCACCCGCTCGTAGTCCTTCGGGTCCACGATACCTTCGGGCTCGCGGCCCTTCACGTTCATGAAGCAGCGCCCGTAGTAGCCGCCGTCGCCCCACGCCTTCGTGCGCGACCAGTCGATCGCGACCTTGCCGATCGGCGTCGGCGTCCGCGGCGGATCTTTGAGCGTCAGATAGCCTTCGCGGATCAGCCACTCGTTGAAGCAGATGCCGCCCTCCATTCGCTTCGAGCCGTGGTCGGAGACGACGAGAACCAGCGCGTCCTGCGGCGCCAGCGCGAGCAAGCTCGCCAGCTCGCCGTCGAGGTAGCGATAGTAGTCGCGGATCGCCTGCTCGAACTCGTTGCCGCGCTCGTACTTCCGGTGCTCGGGGTCCATGTAGCTCCAGAACCCGTGGTGGATGCGGTCGAGGCCCATCTCGACCAGCATGAAGTAATCCCACTCGCGGCTCGCCATCATGTGCTTCGCGACCGCCCAGTGCTTGCGCGTCTTCGCGTAGACGCGCTCGAGCAACTCCTTCTTGTGCGGCGTGCGGAAGTCGTCGACGTCGAGGACGTAGCCGTCAGCGACGCGCTCGACCTCGGCCTTCAACGTCTCCGGATACGTGTACTGCGCCTTCGTCGACGGCGTGAGGAAGCAGGTCACCATCTCGCCGTTCAGCGGCCGCGGCGGATACGTCTGCGGCACGCCGAGCACGATCGAGCGCTTGCCGGCCTCGCCGAGGAGGTCCCACAGGCGCCGTTCGCGGACGAGCGCGGAGTTCGCGAACGCGTAGCCGTCGTACGAGTGGTCTTTCCGATTGCGGAAGCCGTAGAACCCGAGCTGGCCCGGATCCTTGCTCGACATCATCGACGTCCACGCCGGCACCGTGATCGGCGGGTTCGTGCTCTGCAGGCGGCCGTGCGCGCCGCGGTCGATGAGCCGCGTCAACGTCGGCATCTCGCGTCGATAGACGTCGAACAGCAATCGCGGCGGCGCCGAGTCGAGGCCGACGACCAGGACCTTCTGCGTCAACGGAAACAATCCTCCGATTGATGGATTCGACGGAAGAGGATTCCCGTCGCGTCACCCGATGCGGTTTCTGCGGAGCTATCGCGACGATAAATGGTTTCGTCCACCGCCGCAACGTCGGATTTCGCCGCGCTATGCCGCGCGGCCGCCCGTGAGCTTCGCGACGACGCCCCGGGCCCTGTGCACCATGTCGCTGATCTCCGTCGCTCGCGGCACGAGCGTCTCGGACACCGAGAGCCCCGACTCGCGCACGAACGCGACCAGCAGCACGACGGCCGCCGTGCCGTAGGAGACGCCGTTCGCGAGCGCCGCGCCGAGGATCCCGTAGCGCGGGATCAGCACCCAGTTGAGCGCCACGTTGAGCACGACCGCGATGCCCGCCGCCGCGATGTTGACCTCCTGTCGCGCGCGGCTCGTGAAGTATCGCGTCAGCAGCTGATACAAACCGGATGGAAGCATCCCAGGAAGGAGGACGAGGAGCGGGACGACCATGCCCGGGTAGTCACGGCCGTAGATCCGCGGCAGCTGGGGTGCGATGAGCGCGAGCCCCGCGGCGCCGAGTGCGAGGACGAAGAGGGTGTGGCGGCATACCCGGGTCGTCGCGGCGTGCGCTTCGCTATCGCCAAGGCCGGCGAGCCGCGGGAACATCACGGTTCCGACCGCGTCCGCGATCTTGTCGAGGAGGCCGCCGAGATTGACCGCGACCGCGTACAACCCGACGTCCGCGGGCATGAGGAAGTAGGCGCACATGAACTGGTCGATGCGCAGATGCAGGGTCGCGGCGAGCGTCTGCACGTACGACTTGCGGCCGAACGCGAGCATTCCGCGCGCGAGCGCCCCCGTCCAGCGGAGGTGCAGATGCGCCTCGCGGTGCACGCGCACGACCATCCACACGGTCATCAGCACCTGAATCGCGACTTGGACCCATACCGCGCCCGCGACGCCCATGTGGAGCACGACCAGCGTGACGATCAACCCGAAGAGGCTGAGGACGTTCGGCGCGATCTGCCGGAGGTTGTACTCGCGAAACCGTTGCTGCGCCTGCGCGACGCCGAGCAGGTAGAACTGCAGCAGCATGAACGGGATCAGACAGAGCGACGGGAGAAGCAGCTCCGGCGGCGCCTGCTTGAGGAAGCGGGCGAGAAGCCAGTCGCGCCACATCCAGCACACGCCGACCGCGAGCCCGCCGGTCACGCAGGCGATCCAGATCGAGTTCGACGCGACGTCCGCCGCGGACGCGCCGCGCCGCCGCATGTAGTAGACGCTCGCCTGCGGGATGCCGAGCTTCACGAAGTTGGCCAGCACGAGCGGCATGAGCATGAGGATCTGCAAGGTCCCCCGCCCGCTCGCGCCGAGCCACCGCGCCATGATGACGCCGTTCACGATGCCGACCGCCACCATCGCGATCTGGCCCCCGAAGATCTGAATCGAGTCGAGCGCGAACTTGCCGCTGCCGCGTGCCTTCATGCCGCGCCGTCCGCGCGCGCCATCGCCGGCGTCAAGCGATAGAGCGCGCCGTCCGGCGTGTCGCCGATCTTCTCCGCACGCGCCAGGAGGTCGTCCCAGAGACGCAGCACGCGCTCGCCGACGGGGTTCGCCGCGCGCTTGTCGGGCTCGTCCTCCCGCACGACGTAGGTGACGCCATAGCGGCGGATCGCGTTCACGAAATCGTCCACGTTTGCGATGCTCCGATAATCGATCGCACCCTGCTCGAGGGGACTCGCCAGGGTGAAGGGCCGTCCGACGTAATAGTACGGATGCGGGATCATGCCGAGCAGGAGCACGTTACCGTTCGGTGGCACGTGCGCGCGCACCAGCGACGCGAGCGCGTAATGACGCTCGTTCTTGCGGAGGAACGCGTCCGGCGTCATGCGCCCGAGCGCCACCCGCGCGCTGTCCGGCCAGAGCGGCGCGAGGACACGCGCGGTGAGCGCCGTCTGCACGAGGACGGTCGCCACGAGGACCGCGGTCACGCCGCGCGCCGCAGCGGGGCCGAGAGCGCGGAGGCGCGCCGTCGCCTCGACGGTTGCGATCAGCAGCAGCACGAGCGCGGGATGGATGTAGCGGGGATGCGCCCACATGCCGAAGACGACGACCGTGGCGTAGGCGGAGGCGACGCCGAGCAGCAGGCCGGCGTCCCGCCGTCCCCGCAGCAGCACGAGCGCGGGAGCGAACGCGAGGAGGAACGGCCCGACATCGTACGCCGAGCGGCCGGCCTCCTCGAACGATTGCGGCGCCATCGTCGCGTCCCACGGGAAGCGCAGCGCCTCGACGCCGTGGTACGCGTGACCGCCCCGGCGCGCCGCCTGCGTCTCGCGATAGGCATCGTAGTACGCGTCGAGCCCGCGCGCCGCGTCGGCGCTCCAGTTCCGTCCGCCGAACACGCCGTAGCCGAACGGATAGATCGGATTGCCCGTCTCGACCGCGTTCCGCGCATAGCACGGCGCGCCGACGAGCGCGGCCACGAGGCCGAACGTCGCGATCGCACGCGCCGCCGCCGGCGCGGCACGCCGGCCGCCGGCGCGCAGCACGTCGAGCGCGACGACGACGGCGAGGAGCGCCGGCGCCAGCAGGCCGATGAGCTTCGTTCCGGCCGCGAGCCCGGCCATCACCGCGGCGAGCCCGAGCCATGCGCCCGACCGCGACCGCCGCCACGCGAGCACCGCGAGCACCGCGAGGATGACGTAGAGGCTGAGCGCGAACTCGACCCACGCGCGGCTCATCAGGCTCGCGGTGAACGGCATCGTGAGAAAGAGGATCGCCGCCCAGACGCCGGTCTGCCGCCCGAAGGCGCGCCGCCCGAGCGCGAAGATCGCGAACGCGAGGAGTACGCCGTACGCGGCGTTCAGGAGCCGCGCCAGCACGTCGCCGCGAAGCGCGAACGCGGCGGCGAAGAGCAGGTTCATGAGGTACTGGAGGTAGCCCCAGAAGCTCCACGGCGTCGCCACGACGCGATGCGCCTCGGCCCAGAGGCGCGGGTAGACCAGCTGATACTTCGTCTGATCGCCGCCGACCGGCGGCGCGAAGGACATCACCAGCTCGGCGGCGACGATGACGACGCCGAGCGCGAGCGCCGCGCGCTCGCTCCGCGTCGGCGACCCGTCGAGCCAGCGCCGCGCGCCGCGCACGCCGAGCGCGACACCCGCGACGAGCTCCCGCCGGCTCCACGCCGCGGCGAGCGCGAGCGCCGCGAGCAGCGCCGGACGTCCGAGCAGCGACGCCTCGGCGAGCGCGAGCGTCACGTACGCGAGCAGTCCGAGGCCGAGCGCGATCGCGAAGATCGCCTCCTCGAGCGCCCATTCGAACGGCACCGCCGCGAGCAGCCGGCGTCCGACGCCGAGCGCCACGAGGAGCAGCAGCGCGAGCACCGCGAGATCGAGCATCAGCGCAGGTATCCGAGCAGGTAGCGGCCGTAGACGACGGCCGCCCATGCCAGCAATACGACAACGAAGAGACGGGGTGGCGTACCGCGCATCTCCTCCTCGTCGTCACGCGTCGCGACCGGACGCGGCTCAGTAGACATAGGGGATCAATCGATACGTGCGGGCGGCGTAGGCGGCGTACGCCGGGAGGCGCGCCCGGAGCGCGCGCTCCTCGCGCGTCAGGCGATGGAGGAGGACCGCGGCGAACGTGCCCGCGACGACGACGGCGATCGGCGCCGCCAACGTCCAGACGACGCCGGCGGCGATCGCGAGCTCGGCGAGATACATCGGGTGGCGGAGCCGCGCGTACGGTCCGGCGTCGACGAGCCGCGCCGGCTCGGGGGGCGCGAGCAGCGGCGAGAGCTGATCGCCGAGCGCACCGCCGGCGACGCGGTAGCCCAGGACGCCCGCCGCGAGGAGCGCCGCCCCCGGCAGCTGCCCGACGGTCGCCGGCCGCCCGCGCCACCACCATTCGAGCGGCGCCGCGACGAGCAGCGCGTAGAAGATGCGATGCTGCCGCCGCACGAGGCGAACGTCGTCCGCTGTCGCCACGAGCTCCGTCCTGCGCGCGGCGCGTCCCGGATCGGCGACGCGCACGAACAACGCGCCGACGCAGATCACGTATGCCGCGAGCGGCCAGAGACCGGTCACGCGAGGTCCTCCTCGCCGGCAACGTCGGCGACGATCCGCGCGTCGTCGGACGTCGCATCGAGATCCTCGCGCGTACGGCGCGCCGTCTCGAACAGGCGCAGCGCCCCCAGCGCGACGCTCGCGATCGCGACCTCGCGGAGCAGCACCCACACCGTCGGCCACTGGAGGATGCTGCGGACGAACCCGGCGCGCGAGCCGCCGTCGATGAGGATCTCGCCGAAAATCGTCACCGGCGAGATGTAGTACGCGTCGGAGAGCGGCCAGAAGAACCGTGCGCCCGCGGGACCGCGCTGGTCGATGGTGAACGCATCGACGAGGAGGTGCGAGCCGTACGCCGCGCCACAGAGCGCCGCGGCCGGCCACCACGCATCGAGGCGCCGCCACCACGCGACCGTCCCGGCGGCGACCGCGAAGACGAGCGCCGCGAGCACGGTGTGCGTCACGCCGCGGTGGAACGCCCCCGGCTCGCCGGTCACGAAGCCGAAGAGGAAGTCGACGTCGGGAAGGTTGCCGATCAGCAGGAACGCGACGGCGCGTCGCCACGACTCGCGCTGCTCGCGGCGCGGGTCGAGACGGTGCGCTAGGTACCCCGCCGTGGCATGCGCGATCGGCAGCGCCATCTCAGCCCCGCCCGCGCGCTCCGAGGAGGGACGCGCTCAGCCGACGCCTCCGGCGCGGCGCTCGCGCACCTCGTCGTTCGCCGCGCGCAGCGGCTCGACGTTCCACTTCCGCGGCTGCTTCTTGCGGAGCATCAGGCGCTTCTTCACCAGGAAGAACAGATTATAGAAGCCGTCGCGCCAGATGTTGAGCTTCGATTCGCCGATGCGCTCGCCGTAGTAGATCGGGATCTCGATCGCGCGGACCGACGGATGCGTGAAGGCCTCGATCTTGATCTCCTCCGAGAGCGCCATACCGTTGCTGGTGAGGTCGAGGTCGGAAAGGATCTCCTTCTTGAACATCCACATGCCCGACTGCGAATCGACGATGAACTTGAAGTAGAGCGCCATCATCGTCCCGGAGAGGACCGCGTTCCCGAGCAGGCGGATCGGGCTCTTGGTGCCGCCTTGCTTCGAGTACCAGCGGCGGGCGGTGATGAAGTCGACCTTCTCCTCCATCATCACGTAGAGGAGGAGGGGCACCGAGTCGGGCGGGTACGTGCCGTCGCCGTCCATGGTGATGATGATGTCGCCCTCCGCAGCGGCGTAGCCCGACTTGTGCGCGTAGCCGTACCCCTTCCGACTCTCCGGCACGACGCGCGCGCCGTGCTCGGCCGCGACCTTGGCCGTGTCGTCGGTCGAGCAATTGTCTACGACGACCACCTCGTCGACGATCGCGGGCATCTGCCTCAGGACGGCGACGATCCCCTCCTCCTCGTTGTGGCACGGGATGACGACGGAGATGCGCTTGCCTCGGTACATGGAGCCTCCAAGTGGGGCCGGTCGTGCTCGGCCGCGGGGGTGAGTGCACGGGCGGCGTCAGCGCCGCCGATCTAGCGTTCCGTTGGTGGTGTGGTCAGACGTGAGCTTCGTCGGCCGGCTTCGCCGAGCCGTTGGCCTCGCCGCCGTTCAGGAGCTGCGCATTGTGTGCCTGGATCGCGCCGTTCATGCACGCATGTCCGTCGCCGTTCGCGGCGTATGCCGTCACCGCCGACTCCACGGGCCGCGCGCCGCCGAGCTTTCGCATCATCTTCCGCACCTTCAAGCTGCCCCACTCCTTCAGGATCTTCGGCATCATGCGCGGGTTGAAGAGGATGTTGACGGTCAGGAAGCACTCGTAGGTGCAGAAGCACTTCGTGTCGCGGATGAACTTGCGCGCTTCGTCGGCCTTCTTGCCGTACCAGATCTTCTTGAAGTCGTAGCCGTTCTCGCGGACGTTCCCGAGCTTGCGGTCGATCAGGAGCTCGCACGGATAGATGTCGCCGTTCGCGAACATGCAGGCGCCGAGGCTCCCAGCGTAGCACGGGATCTGGTACGTGTTGGTCTTCGCGATCTCGGCGATGAGGCGGTGCCGGACGATGCGCTTCGCGTTGATGAAGTCGGCGAACGGAAACGTGTCGTACCCCGAGAGCGCGCCGCTCTTCATGTCCTTCTCGATGACCTCGGCGTACTGCTCGTAGCGCTTCACGTCGAAGAACTTCGCGATCGACTCCTTCGGCGACCCGCGCGTCAGCAGCGTGAAGACGTTGTCGACCTGCAGCTCGCGGCGGAAGTACTCGTAATTCTCGAGGAGGTGCTTGTCGTTGTGCGACGACACCGTCGTCTCGACGTTGACGTTGAGCTTCGGATAGTGCTTCGAGAGCTTCTTCAGCTCCCGGTACGTCGCGATCGAGCGCTCGAACAGACCCGGGAAGACGCGGATCTCGTCGTGGAGCGCTCCGATGCCGTCGAGCGAGACGTCGATGCCGAAATCGAGATCGGGGCACGACTTCAGCACGTCCTCGACGATCTTCAGCGTGCGCGCCGGCGTGCTGCCGTTCGTCGGGATGCCGACGTTCCGCACGCCAGTGTTCTTGTAGAAGATCTTGACGATCTCGCCGATGTCCTTGCGCAGGAACGGCTCGCCGCCGGTGGGGAGGAGAAACATGAGGCTCTTCCCCATGCTCGCGGTGATCTTATCGATCTCCTCGAGCGAGAGCTCCTTGCGCTTGAACTCCATCGTCGGCGTCTCCCATCCGGGATGCGCGCCGTCGGCGAGGAGACAATGCTTGCACTTCGCGTTGCAGGCATCGGTGATGAAGTACACCATGTACACGGGCATGGCGTTCTTCTTCCACACCACGTTCTTCCCGTGACGCAGGTAATCCAGGTAGCCCATCAGGGAGATCCTCCTCGCGCTTCTAGTACTTCTTCCCGGCGATGAACGTCGCGATGCCGTAGAGCCCGCCGGCCCCGGCGGTGAGCAGCTCGATGAACAGAATTGCCGTTCCGACCACGAACCCGGCGGGGCCGCCGTGCGTTCGTACGACACGTAGGAACGGCAGATTTAGCACGAAAATCGTCGCGAGTGCGAGAAAAGATGCGAGGAGCGTGGGTCCGCTCCTGGTGAGGAGCGCAACCCCGAGCAGCACAGCGGCCAGCATGGCAAGCGGCATGCTGACGATGTAGCCCGTCGGCACCGAGGTATCGTTCCTCCCCATCGTGTCGCCGCGCTTGCGCAGCTTGAGGCGGGCGAGCGACATCGCCCGCAAGAAGTCGGTCCGGAGGAGCCCGCGCAGGTCGTACCCTTTCACGTGCTCGACCTCGAGATCGGCCGCGACGCGCACGCGATACCCGAGGCGCGCGAGCTTCTGCCCGAAGTCGGTGTCCTCGATGTTCGGGTTCGTGTAGTTGAGGTCGAACCCGCCGGACGCGAGGAACGATTCGCGGCGGATCGCGGCGGCGGTGGTGTAAAAGAGCGAGACGTCCTCTCCCGCCCGACGCACGTAGGTGTAGTACATCCAGAGGTTCTTGTAGCGGCTGCAGGCGTTTCGAAAGCGCATTGCCGGCGCTTGCACCGCAATGAGGCCGGTGAGCGTCGGATCGGCGGTGAAGGCCGCCGCCACCTGCGCCACCGTCTCCGGACGGACGATCACGTCGGAGTCGATAAAGAGGAGAATGTCCCCGCGCGCGTGCTCGGCACCGCGATTGCGCGCACCGGCCGGCCCCAAACGGCCGCCGCTCGGTACGACCGTGCACTCAGCCGCCGCCGCGATCTCGCACGAGCGATCCGTCGACGAATCGTCGACGACGATGATCTCGTAATCCGCGCCGTCGCTCGCCCGCAAGGCGTCGAGGCACTCCCCGAGGAGCCGCTCGGCATTGTAGACGGGGACGATCACCGAGACGCGCGGCGCGTGCTGCGCGCGCGGCGCGGCACCCAGGCGTTCGGGCATGCTCATCGCGGCTCCGATGACGCGGCGATCTTGGTGCCGCCGCCGGTCGGCAGGTCCATGTGGCTCATCACGGTGTCGAGCCGCCGCTCCATGTCCGCGACCCGCTCCGGCTCGCGGCTCGCCAGGTTCTCGGCCTCGCCCGGGTCCTGTCCGAGGTCGAAGAGCAGGCGCTCGCCGCGCGAGGTGCTGATCAGCTTGTACGCACCATCGTAGTAGACGCGGAGCGCGCGATCGTAGACTGCGCCGAACTGGGCGACGAACTCGGGATTGATGTGCTCCTCCGCGATCGTCTCGTGCGTGACGTGCTGCACGGGCTCGCCCTGCACGCCGTCGGGCAACGGCGCGCCGACCGTCGTGAGCACGGTCGGAAGGACGTCGACGAGCTGCACGCGCGCGTCGATCGTGCCTTTCGGGTGGTCGGCGCCTGGCAGCTTCACGACCATCGGAATGTGGAGCAGGCCCTCGTACATCATTCGACCGCCGTGACCCACGATCTCGTGCTCACCGAGGAGCTCGCCATGGTCGGCGGTGACGATGATCAACGTATTCTCGTAGCGGCCCCGGGCCTTCAGCGCCGCGATCAGCTCGCCGAGCGCCGCGTCCATGGCGAGGATCTGGCCGTCGTAGTTCGCGGCGACGAACGTCCGCTCCTCGTCGGTGAGATGCACCGGCACCTTGTGGGTGAACAGCCCCTTCAGCGCGAGCTGGCGCGCATGCGGCAGGTCACGGCTCCACAGGTCGTACGGCGGAGCGGCGAGCCAATGATGAGGCTCGAGGTAATTGAGGAACACGAAGAAGGGACGACCGGCGGGCGCCCCGTCGAGCCAATCGAGCGCAGCGGTGTTGATCTCCTCTGCGCTGCGAAACGGCTTCTTACAGAACGCGGGTCGGAACCGCTGGACGAAGCGCACCACGTGCGGCACCGGCCGGAAGAGCAGCCCCGGATGATCCTCGTAGTGCCCGAAGCCTTGCGCCATGCCGAAGCCACGATCCAGGTTCGCGAAATTCGCGGCGAAACCGCCGGTGACATAGCCGCGGTCGCGCAGCACCTCGGCGAGCGTCGTCCGCTCGTCCGACAGCGGCAGCACGCGCTTGCGTCCGTAGATCTTCGGTCCCGCCGCCCATTCGCCGGCGTAGTGGGCGCCGTGACGCGTGGGATACATGCCCGTGAAGATCGAGGCGTGTCCCGGCACGGTCCATTGCGCCGGCGAGCGTGCTTGCGTGAAGTTGAGCGCGTCGCTCGCGAGCGCCGTCAGGTTCGGCGAGGTCTCGCGCGCGTAGCCGTACGTCGACATGTGGTCGGCGCGCGTGGTGTCGAGCACGACCAAGAGCACGTCCGGCACCCCCACCGCCGGCGGCGGCGCGGTGAGACGGGGATTGTCGATCGGTGCCGTCCACAGCGGCGGGCTCGAGTGGTTCCACAGCACCGCCGCCGCCGCGCCGAGCGCGAGCTCGGCACCGAAGCGCCAGACGTGCCGTCGGAGCGCGAACGCGACGACACGATCGACGACGATCGCGGCGAGTGGCAGCGCTACCAGGAGAAGCGTGAGCGCCGCAGCGCTCGGCTCCGTCTTGCTGAAATAGTCGCTCTGCGCCTCCCCGATGACCGTCTTGCCGAGGGCCGTGAACGCGGTCGCGAGCAGCGTCACGTGCACGAATGCGAGTGGGCCACGCCGGTCCTGGCCGACGAGCCGGACGCCGAGCGCGGCGCTCGCGATGGCGCAGACGACGAACAGCGCTTCGGCCCCCATCCCGGGAGGCTCGAAGATGCGGATCAGCCCGTAGACCATCGCGAGGCCGAGCGCGAGCGCCGGCGCGCTCGCGCCGCCCGGGACGAACGTCAACGCGACGCCGAGCGCGAGACCGGCGCTGCCCGCGACGAGGAGATCGAGGCCGAGGATCATGCGCGCGACCGCGCCCGTCACGACGCCGCCGAATGCCCAGTTCGCCGTCGACTCGACGAGCCACCACGCGGCACCCGCCGCGACTCCCGCGACGAGACCGACGAGGGCGTTACGTAGGAGCCCCTGCCCGGTTCTGGAAACGCTCAATCCCCGTGCTCCCCGAAACGCCAGACGACGTGAAACGTCGGCCGGCGGCCGCTCAAGTGGGTGATGATCCCGATCCCGACGCCGATCATACCCCAGACGTAGATTTGGATCGTGACGTTGAAGAAGACGTTGGCGTCCGTCATCGAGATGAGAAATCCGACGAGCGAGCTGAAGATCGCCCACACGATGCGGCGCATGTGCGGATCGTGGATGCGCCCGTACCCGCGGTAGAGCGCGATCAGCGCCGCCGTGAAGATCCACAGCATCAGCGCCCAGCCGACGATGCCGTTCTGGCGGATGAGCGTCAGGTGCATGCTGGTCGAGATCCAGCGCGCGTCCTGCTCCGGAATCGGCGACATCGCGAGCCGGCGCGTGCTGCCGACGCCGAGCAGCAGCTGGGTGGGCGGTGCCGACAGCACGTGCTCCGCGATCTCCCCGCGCCGCGCGGCTTCCACGGCCACCTCGGGAACCGAGAGGCGCATCTGCCGGCCCGCGAGCATGACCCCCATCACCATCATCAACGCCACCGCGCAGATGCCGATGTAGCGATGCGAGGTCTTCCAGAGGAATACGCTCAACGTGACGACCAAGGCGACGAGCCCCATGCGGGTGTGGGTGAGGAACACGCCGATCAGCGCGATCGTCGCGCACCCCACCCAGATGTCGCGCTGCTCGCGCGAGCGGCTGTGGAGCAGCTGCGTCAGCAGGAAGGGCAGTCCGAGGACGAGGTACGTCGCCAGCAGCACGGGATTGCCGAGCGTCGACGACATTCGCGGCGCGTCGTGCACCCCGAGCTGGTTGTCGAGACCGATCTGGAGGAGACCGATCAGGCATACCGAGACCGCCGATAGCCCGACGACGTTCGCGACCAGATTCGCCTCGCGCTGCGTGAGCCGCGCGTTGACGATCAGGAACGTCAGCGAGAAGCCGGTCGCGACGTAGTACGAGACGCCCTGCAGCGCCGCCGTCGGCTCGGGAGAGAAGAGCGCCGCCAAGCCCGCGAAGCCGACGAAGACACCCATCGGCCGGTTGACCGCGGTGTCGTAGACGCAGAGCTCGTCACGCGGCGAGCGCTGCACCACGAGCCATGCAGCCATCACCGCGACCAGCATCTCGAACGGGCTCAGCTTGAAACTGCCGAGGTCGAGCTGGAAAGGATAGTGGAAAACTCCGGGAAGCAACGCAGCGGACAGGAACAGCAACGTCAGCACGAGCCCGAGCGTCGCCCACCGGTTCAGCACCTTGATGAAGGTCAAGGTCACCAGACGGACGTCCAGCCACCACGAGCGGTTGCGGATGTAGAGGAGATCGTAGCGGAGCTTGTCCCGCGGGTGGGTGAAGTAGCCGCCGCGCACCTGCGCGAGCCCCGTCATGCCCGGGTTGACCGCGAAGCGGCGCATGTAGCCGGGGATCTCGCGGCAGAACGTCTCGAGGAAAATCGGTCGAACCGGCCGCGGCCCCGTGAGGTTCATCTCGCCGCGAATGACGTTGAACAGCTGCGGGATCTCGTCCAGCTTGGCGCGTTTCAAGTAGCGGCCGATGCGCGTGTACAGTCCGTCACCGTGCTCGAGCAGGCGCGCGCCGATCTTCTGCTCGGCGCCGACTTCGAGCGTGCGAAACTTGTAGATCGTGAAGTTCTTGCCACCGCGACCGACGCGCCGACCGCGGTAGAGAATCGGCCCCGGGCTCGTCGATTTCGTCGCGAGCCCGATGAGCAGAATCAGCGGCGATAGCAGCACGAGCCCGATGACCGAGAGCACGCGCTGCCAGATCGGGGTGGCGCCCCCGACCGTGACGAGCTCCCATTCGACCTTTGCCGCGGCGGGCGGGCTGGCCGTTGCGAGTGGGCGCGCGTTCACGGGAACGCCGACGTGGCTCTGCAAGCTCATGGCTCCTCAGCTCAAACGGTGCGCATCCTCGCCGATCGCGACGGGCGAGGGCCCGAGCGCGGGCGTCGTGGGCCGCGCGTTCGTGCGCGCCTGCTCCCATTGCTCGTGCCAAATCATGAATATCAGCAAGGTCCAGAGCGGTCGGCTGTGATCGAACCGCATGCCGACGTGCTCGCGAATCAATCGTTCGACGTACGCGGGCTCGAACAGTCCGACGCGCCGCAGGGCCGCCGGCGCGAGCATGTCGTGGAGCATCTCGCAGAGCTCGCCGCGCAGCCAGGACGCTACGGGCACGTTGAAGCCGCGCTTCTTCGCCCGCAGGATCTCGGCCGGCACGTGCCGCCGGAGCGCGTGCTTCAAGACGTATTTCTTGTTGAACCGCCGCAGCTTCACGCCGCTCGGCAACCGCGCCGCCAGCTCGACGACGGCGCGGTCGAGGTACGGCACGCGCGCCTCGAGCGAGTGCGCCATGCTCATCCGATCGGCCTTGGTGAGGATGTCGTCCGGCAAGTAGACGTGCGCGTCGATCGCCTGCAGCCGGGCGAGCCAGTCGTCGCTGCCGGCGCGGGCGGCGGCCTCGCGGAAGAGCGTCGCGGTGTCGAGGGCGCCGTTGCGCGCCGGGCCGCAGCAGAGCTCGGCCTGCACGGCTTCTGACAGCACGACCTTCCACCAGAAATGGCCGTCCGGGAGCGGCAGGTACGCGCCGCGAACGAAACGCTTCGCCTTGTAATCGAAGCTGACGCGCGCATGCGAGACCGGCAAGCGGTCGACCAGCGCCGGCACGAGCGTGCGGCCGATCACGTCGGGGAGACGGCGGTACAGCGCCGCGTACTTGCCGGCGAGATACGTCTCGTAGCCGGCGAACACCTCGTCGCTGCCCTCGCCCGAGAGCACGACCTTGACGTTGCGGCTGGCGAGCTCCGAGACGTAGTAGACCGGCACGGCCGAGGAGTCGGCGAACGGCTCGCCGAAATGACGCACCAGCGCCGGCAGCACCTGCACCGCGTCCGGACGGACCACCAGCTCGTGGTGATCGGTCCCGTAGCGACGCGCGACCGCGCGCGCGAGCTCGAGCTCGTCGAACGTCTTCTCCTCGAAGCCGATCGAGAACGTCTGGATCCGTTGCCCGGCGATCTCGCTCATCAGCGCGACCAGGCCGCTCGAGTCGACGCCGCCCGAGAGGAATACGCCGACCGGCACGTCCGAGAGCAGGTGGCTCTTCACGGCGGCGCGCAGCGCCGTCAAGACGTCGTCGGCGTACTCGTCGTCGCTGCGCGTGCGCGGCGCCGGATCGAAGCGGAGATTCCAGTAACGGCGCGCGACCGGATCCCGACCCTCGTCGACCGTCAGCTGTGTCGCGGGCTCGAGCTTGCGGACGCCGGCGAAGATGCTGCCGGGACCCGGCACGTACCCCAGGCCGAGGTAGTGATGGACGCTCGTGAAATCGAGCGCCTCGCACCAACCGTCGGCGGCGAGCGCGCTCAGCTCGGAGGCGAAGGCGAGCGCGCCGCGGTGCGCGGCGACGTACAGCGGCTTGATCCCGAGGCGGTCGCGCGCGAGCACGAGGCGCCGCCGGCGGCGATCCCACAATGCGAGTGCGAACATGCCGTCGAGCGACGCGACGAAGCTCTCGCCGTGCTCTTCGTAGAGGTGCGGAATCACGGCGACGTCCGAGTGCGACGGCACGCGATGGCCGCGCGCCTCGAGATCGCGACGGAGCTCGGGCGAGTTGTAGATCTCGCCGTTGCAGACGACGAGCACCGAGCCGTCCTCGTTCGCGAGCGGCTGGTGACCGCCCGCGAGATCGTTGATGCTGAGCCGGCGCATCCCCATGCCGAACGTACCGTCGACGAAGAGACCCTCGTCATCGGGCCCGCGGTGCACGATCGCATCGCACATCCGGCGGACCGTCTCCTCCGCGACCGGTGCGCCGCTGGCGCCGCGCCACACGCCGACGATCCCGCACATCAGCGGACGCTCCCGTACCGGTCGATCATGATGCGCGCGCCTCGGCGAACAGCCGGTAGCGCTCGAGCGTCACCGCGAGCGCCGCCTCGCGATAGAGTCGCGGCGCGATCCCGATGCGTGGCAGCAAGAACGGATTCGTCGCCGCCGCGATGATCCCAGGCTGCGACGTCACCGCCGAGCGGAAGCCGAGCTGACGGATGATGTCCGCGACGCTCTCGTTGCAGTGCGGATACCGGCCGCCCGTGTTCGGGTACGCGAAGTCCCGGACCGGCGTTCCGAGTAGCGCTTCGAGGCGGTCGCGCGATCCGGCGATCTCGCTTCGCGCCTGCTCGGGCGAGATGAGCGTCATGTTGCTGTGGGTCTCCGTATGGGCGCCGATCGTGATGCCGCCCGCGTGCATCTCCCGGATCTGCGACGAGGTGAGCATCGTGTGCGCGAGATCGCCGTCGCCGTTCACGGCGAGCTCGTGGCAAATCGTCGCGAGAATGCGACGCCTGAGCGCCGCCTCGACCGGGACGAGGACGTTCGTGAGCTCTTTGATCGTCTCCTGGCGCTCGCGCGCGGCGCCGAGCGGAAACTCATAGCGGCCGGCGATCTCCACACGCAGCGTCCGCGCCCGCGTGGCCATGATCGCGGCACGCAGCTCGGCCGTCCACAACGCCGGCCCGTCGTCGAGCGTCTCGGTCACGACGTACACCGTCGCGGGGAGACCCAGCGCGCGCAGCACCGGGAACGCCTGGTGATAGTTGTCGGCATACCCGTCGTCGAGCGTGATCGCGACCGTTCCCGCCGGCGGCGCCGCGCCGCGATCGAGCGCATCGACGATCTCGGCCAGCGGCACCGGGACGTACGCGCGTCGCAAGAAACGCATCTGGGCGGCGAACAACCCGCGCGGAATCGTGATGTCCGGACCCGCATACGCCGGAAACGGCGCCTCGTCGGGTGCCACCGCGTGGTAGCGAAGAATCAGGCTGCGCTCGCGACGCCGCAGCCGGCGCAGGACGGCGAGGACGCCGAGATGGTGCGCCGCGAGCTTGCTGGCGACACGCAGTCCGTTCAAGGCGCTGGACGCCATCGGCTCACTCGATGTACCCGAGGTCTTGGAGGAACTTCCGCATCTCGTGCTCTTCACCGGCGGAGAGCGCGTCGCCGTCTTCGCCGCCGCCCGCGCGCATACCCGTCGTCTGCACGGGGTGCACCGCCGCGTACTCGGGCGCGAGCGCCTCGGCAAGCACGGCGCCGTCGATCCCCTCCGGAATGGCGACGCCCGCGAGGTGGAGCGCCGTCGGGAGCATGTCGTCGAGACCGACCGGCGCGAGGCGGACGCCGGCGCGGAACGGGGTTCCGACGGCGAAGAAAATGCCTTCCATCGCGTGCGAGCCGCTGACGTTGCGAAGCGCGTCGAGCGGCACGTCCGCGAGCAGCCGATCGACGTCGTGTCCGCCGTCGATTCCGTCGGCGGTGACGAGGAGGATGTCCGGCACGTTGTCGAGGTGCGGTCCGGCGAGGACGTCCTCCTTGCGCAGCACCTGCCGACAGAGCGGCGCGCCGCTCGCCGAATCCCGAAGTTCGGCCGCGAGCCTCATGATCTCCGCCCGGACGCGCTCGTACTCCGCACCCGGCGCGACGGTGCCCTGCGGCTGCCGTCCCCGGACGTTGAGGTTGATGCCGGTCACCGGGAAGAAGATCGGCACGGCGTAGGCGCGTGTCGCGCTCCAGTCGATCCGGCCGGTGCCGTTGCGCAGCTGGCGCACCTGCGACTTCAGGGCGGCGGGGAGATGGTTCTTCAGCCACACCTTGCCGGGCACGCGGCGGCGCAGCGCGTTCATCTGCCGGCTGACCAGCCTCGCGACTCGCGCGCGCGCGGCGCTCGTCGGCTTCAGATACCCGTGCTGCGCGAGCACGTGGTTGACGTTCAGGTAGCGCGTCGGCGCCGGACCACCGCCATGATCGGAGAGCACGATCACCGCCCACTCGTCGCCGAGCCCGGCGAGCCAGCCGCCGATCATGCGATCGATCTCGCAGTACCAACGCCGGATGACGTCCTTGTCGTGCGCCGATGCCGACACATCGTGCAGCGGTGAGCTCGAATCGTGCAGGTGCCAGAAGGAATGATGCAGGCCATCGGGAATGCCGGTGAAGGTGACGATCACGTCGGTGCCGTCGTCGATCGCGCGGCGCGTGACCTCGTCCATCACCTTCAACTCGTAGGCGTTGCAGGCGTCGATCGCGGCAATGTCGCCCGCCTTCTTGGCGCGGGCGAGCTCGTCGTGCGACAGCAACGTCATCTCCGGCAGCTCGGCGGCGCGCTCGGCCGGCATCGCGTAGGCGCGCTTGCGATCCGGCGTCGGCGGCCCGGAGACGAGCAGCCCGTTGATCGACCATGCCGGATACGTGAGCGGAATCCGATACGCGAGGATGCGTTTTCCCTCCGCCCCGGCGTGATCGAGCAGGGTCTTGCCGCGGAAATAGCTCGAGTTCACCAGCGTCTCGCTGAAACTCGAGTAGCGTGACAGATCGAGGTTCTGAAAATTGAAGATTCCGTGACGTCCCGGATTGTTGCCCGTCAGGAACGTCACCCACGCCGGAGCGGAGATCGGCGGATACGTCGACAGCAGCGTCGCGCACACGCCGCGGCGCTCGAGCGCGGCGAGGGTCGGCATCTTGCCGGCGTCCATGAGCGGGCGCGCGACGTCGAAGGTCATGCCGTCGAGACCGATCAAGAGGACCTTCATCGCCTGCTCTCCCACCGACCGTTCACCTGCGCCGCGTTCACGATCGCGCCGCCGGCGCCGGTTCTCGCGATCACCGCGCCACGGACGCGACGCCAGCGCTCGACTCCGATCAGGCCCTTCGCGAAGCGCTTCACGACATACGAGGAGCGCAGCCTGGCGAGCGTGAGGCGATGCGTCGAACGGGTCCGTGCCGCGGCCGACGAGGCCGGGCTCGCTGGTGCAGAACGCGCGGTAGCCGAGCTCGGCGACGATCCGATCGGTTCCGGGCGCGTTGCTGCCGCGCGGTAGCGACGCCACCGTGACGGCGCGCCCGATTCCATCCTCGAGCATGCGCTTGGACTCGCCGAACTCGCGGCGAATGTCCGCCGCGGAGAGCTCGTGCACGAACGGATGCGTGAGCGAATGGCTGCCGATCTCCATGCCCGCATCTGCCAACGCACGCAGCTGCGCCCAGCTGAGCGCCTCGCGCCCGCCGATCCAGCCGGCGACGACGAAGAACGTCGCGCGCCAGCGACGCTCGGCGAGCAGCGGCAAGATTCGCGAGTACGCGCTCTCGTGACCGTCGTCGAACGACAGCACGAATCGGCCGTCGATCGGGTCGTCGAGCAGCTCGGTGATGGTGCTCGCCGTCGGCCGCGCATCGCCCAGGTCGGCCGAAGCGAGCGCCTCCAGGTGCGCGGAGAGTTGGGCGCGCGTCAGCACGTACGGCCGATGCGCCGGCGCGACCCCGGCGAGCGCCTCGGGACCAGCGACGACGTCGTGGTACACGAAGATCGGCGCTCCGATCACAGGTATCCGAGCCCCTCGAGCATGCCTTCGATGGCACGCCGGTCTTGGTCGCTCATCTCCGTCGCCGCGACTTCGGCGGGCGCGGCGAGCTGATCCGTGCGCACGTCGCGCGCGGCGAGGAGCTCCGGCGCGATCGCCCCCTGAGCGACGGCGCCGTCCATGTCCTGCTGCACCGGCACGTCCAACAGGTAGAGCAAGGTCGGCGCGACGTCGCAGATGTCGAGCGTCGGGAGCGCGACGCCGCGACGCGCCCCGGCGCCCGCGAGCAGAAAAATCCCCTCGCGTCGATGGTTGCCTGTGCGCTCACCATCGTTTTGGCCCGCAGGCACGATCGCCGCCGGGCCCATGCCTTCGATCAGACAGTACGAATCCGTCGTCTCGACGAGAAGGTCGGCACCGTTGTCGACGTACGGACCGGCGTAGATCTCTTCGCGTCGGTGCACGGCGTGAACGACGTGGCGGCCGGTCTTCGGATCGACGATCGTGAGAAGCCGCGCCCGCACCTCCTCGCAGACACGATCGTAGTCCTCCGGGGCGACGATTCCCTCGGCCTCGCGCCCGCGCAGATTCACGCGCAGCCCGCTGCCGGGCGCCGACGGGCAATAGACCCGTGTACCCGACCAGTCGACGTGCGGCGCGATGCGGGCGAACGACGCCCGCGCCTGTGGCACCTGCGCCTTCAGCCGCCCCGGCACGAGGCGCGGCACCCACCCGAGTCCGGCGCGGCGGAGGCTCTGCACGATGCCGCGCGCCTCGATGCCCATGCCGCCGAGCGCGCGCTTGAGCGGTGAGCGCGCCGCGTTCTTCATGCGCAAGAACCCCGTGTCCTCGAGCCAGTTCATGATCAGGAAGTACGACTCGAGCCGGCATGAGCCGTGATCCGACATCACCAGGAGACCGGTGTCGTCGTCGAGCCGCGCGAGCACGCCGGCGAGCGCCTCGTCGAGGAGCTGGTGGAAGCGCAGCACGACGTCGGCGAACTCCGTCGCACCGGGATGCGCGGGATGCGTGGGATCCATGAGATGCCAGAAGAAGTGCTGCAGCTTGTCCAGCGTGTGGAACATCACCCACAGGAGATCCCACCGCTTGTGCTCGAAGAGGTAGAGCATCTCTGCAGTTTGGATCCGCTGCAGCTCGAAGGCGTCCTCGGCGAAGGCGCGCAGATCGCCGACCTTCAGCGCGTCGGCGTCGACGTCGAACCGATAGCCGTCGACGTGCGCCTGGAGCTCGTCGCGCAGCTCCGGCGGGAACGTATAGTCCTCCACGCCCTTCGGCGTCATGATGCCCGAGACGACGAAGCCGTCGAGGTGCTCGGGCGGATACGTCAGCGGGAGATGCACGACGCCGGCGCGCTTCCCGTACACGTTGGCGATGTCCCAGACACGGCGGCTGCGCAGGTCCGCGGGCGTCAGCGGCAGCTTGCCGGTGCCGCCACCGCTGACCTTGTAGAAGTTGTAGACGTTGTGCTTGCCGGGATTCTTGCCGGTCGCCGCAGATGTCCACGCCGGCGGCGTCAGCGCCGGCAGCGTGCTGCGCAGCTCGGCGTGCGCGCCCTCCGCGAGCAGGCGGGCGAACGTCGGCAGCTTGCCCTCTGCCGCCCACGGCTTGATGAGGTCGAAGGTCGCGCCGTCGAGACCGACGACGACCATGCGGGAGACGGACGCCATCAGCGACACACCTCCGGACGCGTCACGTCGCCCCGCTCGCCGCGGGCAACGGCAGACACGACCGGGCGCGGCGTCGCGCCCGCGACCGCGTCGTAGATCGCTTCCAGCCGCCGCACCATCGCCGCCGCGCCGTAGCGCGCCGCGAC
Organism: Deltaproteobacteria bacterium; assembly: GCA_005879405.1. Classification (GTDB taxonomy): domain Bacteria; phylum Desulfobacterota; class Binatia; order UTPRO1; family UTPRO1; genus DP-19. The sequence continues at coordinate 6,081 of VBKW01000189.1, read as the reverse complement.
CGATCGGCGCGCGGCCGCCCCGAGCTCTGCCGCGTGCGTCGGGTTCGCGACGAGGCGCGCCACTGCATCGGCGATGGTCGTCGGATCATCAGGGGGTACGAGCACGCCTACGGTCTCCGCGGAAACGACCTCGGGATTTCCCCCCACCGCCGTCGCGACGACTGGAAGGGCCGTCGCCATCGCCTCCAATAATGCGTTCGACATGCCCTCGGTCCGCGAGGGCAACACGAAGACGTCGAGCGCTGCCAGGATCTCCGGAATGTCTGATCGATCACCGAGCATGTGCACGCGCTCGGCGATGCCGAGTCGAGCGGCGAGCGCGAAGATCTCGTCGCGAAGCGGCCCATCACCTACCACCACGACGTGCAGCTCGGAAAGTCCTTTTTTCACCAGCTTGGCGCCCGCCTCGAGGAGCACCGCGGTGCCTTTGCGTGCCTCGAGACGCCCGACGGTGCCGATGATCGGCGCCGTCGCCGGCAGCGCGAGCGCGCGGCGCGCGGCGCCACGCTCCTCCGGGCGCGGCCGAAAGCGGTCGGTGTCGACGCCGCTCGGAACGACGTCGGTGCGCGCGCCCGCCGCTCCGCCCGGCCGCAACGCCTCGGCATTCACGATGACGCGATCGGCGAGCCGTACCACGATGTCCTCGAGCAGACCGCGCGCGCCGCGCTCGACGGGCGCGCTACGCCGCCCCGCGACGATGCGCCCGCGCCGCGCGAGCCGCGCCGCGAGAATCCCGATCAGCGCCGGCCGCCACTGAAAGCACTGCACGACGTCGACCCGGCGGGCACGGAAGATCGCCGCCGTCGCGCGCACACAGCGGACGAAATCCGCGCTCACCACGCGCTCGCCGAGATCGAGCTGCACGAGCTCGACGCCCTGCGCGACGATCTCGCGCCCGAGGTCGCCGCCGCGCTTGGCGCTGATGACGAGCGGCCGAAAGCGCGTGCGGTCGAGAAACTTCAGGACCTCGAGGAGGTGACGCTGCGTCCCTCCGGTGACGAGCCGCGGTGGAAAGAACGCGATCGTCCGCGGCGCCGCCTCAGACGAGGACGACACGGCGGCGACTCACGTAGCGACGCAGCGCGACGATCAGAACCACGATGATGTAGGTGATCGGGCTCAGCCAGATGTCGGCGAAGGCGCTGAAGAACATGAGGAGCCCGAAACACGGACCGAGCGCCGCCACGATCCAGCGCAGGTCCGCCGGTACGGCCGGCGATTTCTGCAGCCACTGGAGATCGCGCCAGGTGACGTAGAACAGCAGCAGGTAGAGCAGCATGCAGAAGATGCCGCCTTCGGAGAGCGCCCATAGGTAGGAGTTGTGCGGCGGCCGGAAGTATTGGTCCATGTATATCTGTCGGGCGACCTCGCGGAAGTTACCGAGGCCGACGCCGAACAGCGGGTAATCTTTGAAGACCTGCCAGCCGAGCTCGACGGTGTCGACCCGGCGCTCGGTCGAATGGCTGCCGAGGTCGTGCGTGCCCGTCACGAACGGGTTCAGGTTCTCTATGCGCTCGAGGTTCTCCTGGGGAATGACCGTGAGCAGCGCTCCGACGGCGATGACCGCGACCGCGATCACCTGCAGCCGGCCGCCGCGGACGCCGCCGCGGGTCTTCGTCAGCATGTAGAAGAGAACGCCAAGGCCGAGCACGCCGCTGCGCGACGCGCTGAGGAACACCGTGAAAATCAGGCTGGCGATCACGCCGATGGCGAGCAGCTTCCGTCGCGGCGACGGATCGGCGCGCATGAAATACCACCAGAACGCGATCTGGATCTCGCAGAGAAACGCGAGGCGGTTGGAGTTCGTCGCGGAGGAGAAGTCGGCGGCGGCGCGGTAGCCGCCCGCGGCGTCGCCGCTCGCGTAGCCCAACAGCGCCGACGGCACGATCATCACGAGGCAGAGCAACATGACGGTGATCGCGCGCTTGAAATCACGTTTCCGCGAGAGGAATTGCAGCGCCAAGATGAAGAACGCGAGACGGGTGATGAAGTCCTGCGTCATGTCAGCGGTCTTGTCGAGCAGACGAAATTTGCCCGCCGTCACTTGCAGGTTCGGGAAGCTATGATTCGAGACGATCGTCCCGATGATGAAGACGACGCCGATCAGCAGGAACACGTGCACCTGGCGGAGGCGCAGGTACCAAGGGTCCGGGCGCTGCGCGAGCTCCGCAACCAGCAGCACCGAGAGAATGACGCCGAGCATGTTGTTGATGGTGAGGAGTCCGTCGCCGCGGATCGGGCTCGGATAGCTCGCCACCAAGAAGTTGGCCATCAGCATCAAGATGCCAACGGCAGGCTGCACGACCACGCTCGCCAGCACCGCGCCCACGACCATGATGCCGAGCGCCGGCGCTTCCCATCCCGAGAAGGTCGCGAAGGCGAGGAGCGCGGCGAGGGTCGCCAACGCGACGCCCCACCACGCCACGCCGGCGCCCGTCGCCCCTCGGACGGCGGGACGACCGCCGAGTGCCTGCGGAACCGCGACGCTCACCGAGTCGCTCAGATCATGCCTTCCAAGAAGCTCGGCAGGTAGCTCTTGCGACGATTCAGCAGGACCCCGAGCATCTTCGCGCCGCCGCGCTCGAGCTGCCGCTTCGCCCGTTGCACTTCCTCGATGCGCGTCCGGTCGGCCTCGATCACGAAGACCGTGGCATCGACGCGGGCGCCGAGGATCTGCGCGTCGGTGTAGACGTTGACGGGCGCCGAGTCGAACACGATGAACTGAAAGCGTTCATGAAGCTGCGCCAGCACCTCCGACATCCGCGGCGCCTCGAGGATGTGCGAGGGCGACGTCTCGTAATGCCCGCTCGTGATGACGAAGAGATTCGGCTGCGGCGTCGCTTGCATGACGGTATCGACGTCCTGCGTGCCGGCGATCAGCTCCGCGAACCCGCCATTGCGCCGGATCGGGAAGACCTGCTCGAGCGCCGGCGTTCGGAAATTGGCTTCGATCAGCAGGACGTCGAGCTTCTTGCGCTTCGCGAGCGTCGACGCGTAGAGAGCCGCCGTCGTCGTCGTGCCCTCGCCGTGGAGGGACGCGACCACCATGAGATCGCGTAGCACGACCGGGTCTTTCGCGGGCGTGAGGAGATTCGTCCCGAGCCGCTGGTAGGCCTCTTCGACGTCGGGAGCGAGATCGAAATCGATTCGCAGCGACGTCGGAGCATGCGACCGGTGGCCGTTCGTCGACCGTGGGCGCCTCGAGCGCAACCACGAGCGACGTCGCGTCCGCTCGGCTTCGAGCGGCGGAACGCCCTCGCGCTCCTCCTGGGCCCGTTGCAGCGCCTCGTAGATCTTGCTCATGGTCCTCCCGCTCCCGATTACGGCCGCTCAGGCCCGCTGCGTCTCCGCGATTGCGGTCATGTCTGGAATCACGGCGAACACCGGCAGCTCGAGGTGCTGCTCGACCTGCTCCTCGAACTTGAAGTTGCTACCGAGGAACTCGAGGCCGACGGCGGTGCCGATGCCGAGGCCCGTTCCGGCGATGAGCGCCGCGAGGACGACCAGCGGATTCAGCTTGTTATACGGGTCGGTCGGCAGCGTCGCACCCTCGAGCACGCTCACGTTGAGGAAGCGCTCGACGTCGAGCGCCTCGGAAATCCGTGCTTCCTCCTGCTTCTTCTCGTACAGCTGATACGCGTCGCGCGCCGAGGTGACCTCTTGCTGCAGCCGGGTGAGCTCGATCGTCTTCTGCCGCATGTCGATCGCTTTCTTCGTGGAGTCGACCATGGCGGCCTCGACCTTCTCCTGCATGCCGTCGGTGCGGGCGTGTAAATCGTTGAGGATCGTTACCGCGTTCAGCAACCGACGCTCGAGCTCCTGCCGGACGGGATTCACCGCGATGTGCGTTGTTCCGACGATCGAGCTGTCGTGCGCCTCGGCGATGCGGGCCTTCAACGCGGCGATCTCCGCCGTGAGACCGACGACCGAGCGGTCCTCCTCGGTGTAGTTCTGCAGGAGCGCGGTGCGCTCCGCCTCTTTCTTGGCGAGCTCGAGCGCGAGACCCTGCGTCATCGGATTCACGTGCTCGACCTCACGCTCGATGGTGAGCGGCGCGCTCGCCATCTGGTCCTTCAACGTCGCGATACGCCGCTCGGTGCCCTTGATCTTGGATAGCTGCAGTTCCAGTGCGTCGTCGCCGTGGGTAGCCTCTTTCAACAGCACCCGGATCTGATCCTCGGGGAGAACCAGCCCCTCGCGGTCGACGAAGGCGGCGAGCCGCGCTTCCGCGTCGGTAACGCGCTCGTGCAGGTTCTGCTTCTGGGTTTCGAAGAAAACCGCGGCGCCGCTCGTGCCGTGCACTTGCGCGTGGCGGTCCAGATAGGCGTCGGTGATGGCCTTGAGGATCACCTGCCCCTTTTCCGGATTGCGCGCGAGGAGGTCGATCTCGATGACGTTCGATTGCGGTGTCGGAGCGACCACGAGCATACCTTGCAGCGCGGCGATCTGCTCCGCCTCGCTGAGGGTCGTGTCCGCGCCGAAGATCGGCGTGCCTGCGGCCTGCATGCGCGCGAGCGCCTGGCGCATGAGCTCCTGGCTGCGCAGGATCTCCATCTCGGAGTTGATCACTTCCGTGGCGGCGGCGACCGGCAGCGTGATCTCGCGTTGATCGCCCGCGCTCAGCTGCACTTCGGCTCGGCTCGGCCGCAGCATCACCTTGGCGACGTTCTTGTAGACGGGCGCACGCAGCATGCCGGAGACGAGGATCGACAGCAGGACGACGGCGACGAGCCCCAAGACCTGCCATTTCCGCTTGAAGATCGCGTACACGATCAGCTTGGTGCTGATGGCACCGTCCGATTGCTGGCCGGGATCGACGTAATACGGAACGGACGCGCCGTTCCCGTTGCCCGGGCGAACGATCTCTGGATTCACGGGTTCTCCCTCCGCCGGCGGGGCATCACAAGGGGGCAGCCGTCATGCCGGCGCGCGAGTCGACGGGCAGGATGTCGCGGATGTATTGCTTGACGAACGTGCCGAGGTTCGCGATGCGGGTCGCCGGCACGTAGACGACATCGTTACCGGCGAGGCGGACCGTCTCCGGAACTCCGTTCCGCACCACCGCGTCGAGATCGACACGGCTCGCCTGGTACGCGCCGTCGGTACTGCGAGCGATGTAGAGCACGCTGTCCTTCCGCGCGCTGTCCTTGAAGCCGCCGGCGGCTAGAACGGCCTGCAGCGGGGTTATGCCGTCGCCGATCGAGACGAAGCCGGGCTTGGTGACTTCGCCGCCGACGTAGGCGCGACGATCGCCGAGCTGCGTCACGACCACGACGACTTCCGGGTTCTTCAAGAACCGCAACGAGCGCTCCTTGATGACCTCCTCGAGCTCATGCGGCGTCATACCCTCGACGACGATCTCGCCCGTCGCTTCGAGGGTGATCTTTCCGTCGGGGCGCACGGGGAGATCCTGGTTGAAACGCCCTTGATACGGGAATTTGATGTCGAGCCTGTCGCCGATCTGGAGCCGGTAGTCCGTACGCGCAATCTGCCCCTGCGTCAGCGCATAGGTCTCCTCCGGAGGAGGCAGCTTGTGGCCGACCTCGCTGCAGCCGGCCGTGCCGACGATGACCGCCATGGCGGCGGCCAATGCGCCGACGCTGCATCGGATCGAGAATCGTGGGTACCGTGTCATCGCGCGTCTCCATCAGGCGGACGGCTCAGCTCCGCCCATGATTTTTCTTGAAGCTCTCGAATTCTCTCGCGAACCGACCTGCTGCATGCGCCAAATCGGTGCATGCCGGGCACGGCCGCAGCGCTACACCAAACCGACGGCCGCGATGGGAACGTCGATCGCACCGCCATCGAGCATGATTGCGGCGACACCTCGACTCGCAACGGCGCGACCGCGCCCGTCGCGATTGGCGGAGGCGATGAACCTGTTCTTCTGTTCGGCACTAGAGGTGGTCATCGGCACCACGGGACGTGAGCAAGTTCAATGCCATAGACGACCGTCGGTCTCTGCTCAGGCGTCAGCTTTTTCAGCCCTCGACGGGGCGGTGGTTTCCTCTCCTCACTCAAGCACCTAGACGGCGATTTCGGGCTCTCAGGAAGCGGCTTTCGCGTCCTTTTGGATCCGTT
>VBKW01000188.1 GCA_005879405.1 Deltaproteobacteria bacterium | reverse complement strand
ACGCCGGCCGGGCGGCGACGGTACGAGATCCGCGTCTGCGCCGTCAGGCCCGAGGTGCGGTCGGCGCACGTCACCTTGCGTGTGCCGTGGCGGCTCTCATCGTTGCGTCGCGCCGAGACGCTGATCGTTCCCGGGATCGACGACGTCGACCGGCCGTTGTCCGACCCGCTGCTGCGCGCCGTCCGACGCGCCGTCGACCGCGGCACGCGGGTCGCGTCCATTTGCAGCGGCGCCTTCATCCTCGCCGCCGCGGGCGTTTTGGATGGTCTGCGCGCGACGACGCACTGGGCGAGCGCCGCGGAGCTCGCGCGCCGTCACCCCGCGATCGCCGTCGACCCGAACGTGCTCTACGTCGACAACGGCAGCGTGCTCACGTCGGCGGGCGCCGCGGCCGGACTCGATCTCTGCCTCCATCTCGTCCGCCGTGACCTCGGCGCGGCCGCTGCGGCCGAGGCCGCGCGCGCGGCGGTGATGCCACTCGAGCGTGCGGGCGGCCAGGCGCAGTTGCCTGGCTCGAGCGCAACCTGCGGCGGGATCTGACCCTGCCCATGATCGCGCGTCATGCCGCCATGAGCACCCGCACGCTGAGCCGCCGCTTTTGCGAGCAGACGGGTACGACGCCTGCGCGCTGGGTCGCCCGCGCCCGCGTCCGTCAGGCGCAGCGGCTGCTCGAGACGAGCGACGCGTCGATCGAGCGCGTCGCCGCCGACGTCGGGTTCGGATCGTCGGCCGTGCTGCGCGAGCGCTTCGGGCAGATTGTCGGCACGAGCCCGCAAGCGTATCGGCGGAGCTTCGGGAAGTGACCGCGTCCGCGGCGTCGCGGCCGAATCCTCACGTGACGGCCGGCGAGTCGGATTTCGTTGCGCGCCGCCGCTACGCTTGCGTCGACGTCGACGATGGGAGAAACAGCACGACTCGTGGCGCGCGACGCGCGTGCCCGGAAAGGACCGCCATGAAGAAGAACGCGAATCAAGCGAACGCGGACGTCGTCGCCGCGCTCCATCGCGAGCAAGCGAACGCGCTGGTCGCGTACCTCAATTACAAGAAGTACCACTGGCTCACGTACGGGCCGCTCTTCCGCGACATCCACCTGCTCCTCGATGAGCAGGCCACGCAGACGTACGATACGATCGACGAGTTCGCCGAGCGCGCGATCATGATCGGCGGTGCGCCGATCGGCGACCCCGCCGACTACCTGCAGGTCGCGACCGTGCCGCCGTCGTCGGGAAAGCTCTCGATGCGGAAAATGATCGAGGAGGCGCGCAACACCGTCGACCTCATCATCCGCGAGATGCACGCGGATACCGAGGTCGCGAGCGCTGCCGGCGACATCGGCACCGCCGATCTCTATACGCGGCTCGTCCAGCAGCATCAGAAGAACCGCTGGTTCCTGAACGAGCTGCTGCAGAAACGCGACGGCCTCGTCAGCTAGCGTCGCGCCGCTGACGGCCTATCGCCGTCTCGACAATACGTCGACGACGAGCGGAATCGTCGACAGTGCGCCGATCGCGAAGAGCGTGCGTCCCGCCATGTTCCGTGTGCGCTCGCTCATGTGACCGGCGGCCAGCAACCCGATGCCCGCGCCGAGCATCCCGCGCGTCGCGGCAATCACGCCTAGCTCCGGAAGCGGCAACTCGATTTTCGGCATGGCACTCGTCCTCCACATCTATTGTCGGCCTCCGCACGAGGTGCTCAACCGGCCGGGGTGCGAAGGCGCCGCGCGACTCCCCGCACGCAGCGGCCGCCGCGCTCAAGCCGCCTGACCCGCGCGCAATGCCGGATCGACGGTGACAAACGCGCTCGCGGCGGCGACGACCGCGAGTAGCGCGCTCACGAGCGCCGCCGCGCGGAAGCCGCTCACGATGTCGGCGCTCGTGTCGGCGCCGCTCAGCAGCAAGCCGATCGACGCGGTGGCGATGAGCCCGCCGATCCGCGCCACCGCGTTGTTCACGCCGGACGCGGCGCCGGCGTGGTGCGCGTCGACCGCCGCCATGACGGTCGCGGTGAGCGGCGCGACGGTGATCGCCATCCCGCACGAGATCGCGAGCAGTGCCGGAAGGACGGTCCGCCAGTACGCGACCTCGTCGCCACGGACGCGAAGGGCGAGCGCGAAGCCGAGCGCGACGACCAGCGGTCCCCCGGTCAAGAGCCGCCGCGGCCCGAGTCGTTCCGACCACCGGCCGACCGCACGCGACGCGAGGCCGACGGCGAGCGGCAACGGCAAGATCGCGGCGCCCGCAGCCGTCGCCCCGTAGCGCCCGACGCGCATCAGCACGAACGGCAGCAGCACGAGGAGCGCCGCGAGCGCGGCATAGAGCAACAGGGTCAGCAGCGTCACGCCGACGAAGGTCCGACGCGAGAAGAGCGTCAGCGGCATCATGGCGTCGTCGCCGCGCCGCCACTCGACGACCCCGAACGCCACGAGCGCGAGCATCCCCACGGCGAGCGCGAGCGTCGCCCGCGCGTCGCCGCCGCCGTCGGGGAGCACGGTCAGGCCCCACGTGAGCGCGGCGAGACCTGCCGTCGCGAGGGCGGCGCCGCTCCAATCGAGCGTGGGCACAGCCGCATCGTCGCGGCTCTCCGCAACGTACGTGACTGACAGCCACACTGCCGCCGCGGCGATCGGCACGTTCAGGAGGAAGATCGCGCGCCAGCTGACGTGATCGACGAGCCAGCCGCCGACGACCGGCCCGAGCGCGCCGGCGATCGCGCCGGCGGCGGCCCACGTCCCGATGGCACGGCCGCGCGCCTCGCCGGAGAAGGCGCCCAAGAGCGCGAGGCTGTTCGGAATGAGCAGCGCCGCGCCCGCTCCCTGCAGCGCGCGTGCGGCGAGGAAGACGCCGAGACTCGGTGCGGAGGCGCAGAGCACCGAGGCGATCGTGAACGATACGAGGCCGATCACAAACATGCGGCGGCGCCCGAGGCGGTCGCCGCTCGCGCCGCCGAGCAGCACGAGCGCACCGAGCGGCAGCAGATACGCGTTGACGATCCACTGCGCATCGGCGAGCGAGCCGGCGAATGCACGCTCGAGCGTCGGCAGCGCGACGGTCACGACCGAGCCGTCGACGAACGCGACGCTCGAGCCGAGGATCGCCGCCACGAGGGTCGCCGTCGGATGCGCGACCGCACCCCGGGCGGCGCCGATCGCTACGGCATGACACGGCGCGGGGACAGCGGCGCTCATGGCCCACCATACACGACGGCACGGTGCGCAGCCCGTTGGCTCGACGGCACCGCTTGGAGTAGCGTTCCCACGGGACCGGAGCCTACAAGAGGAGAGCGGAATGGACGCAAACGAAGCGCTCGTGCGCGCGTTCTACGAGGCGACGGTGCCCGGACACCGCGAACGGCTGTGGGCCATCCAAGCGCCGCACGTCGTCTACGATATGCCCGAAGGCATGCCGGTCGGCGCCGGACACTTCGAGGGGCTCGAGGACGTGCTCGAGCGGTTCCTCACGAGCTTTTACGGCGCGCTCGACGTCCGCTTCCTGGCGAACGAGTTCATCAGCGCCGGCGACACCGTCGTCGCGATCGGACGGATCGAGGGGAAGACGCGGAAGGGCGGCGTACCCGTCGACGTGCCGTTCGCCCACATTTGGACGGTCGGCGGAGGGAGCCTGCGCCGCATGCGCGCCTTCACCGACACCGCATTGCTCGCCCGCGCGTTGGCGAGCGAGCGCACGAGCTGACGACCGCGATCACGACACGCGACGACGCGGCCGTACCCGCGGCGCGCGTCTCCGCCTGGACGCCGCTGCATCACCCGGTCTTCCGGGCGCTTTGGCTGGCGTCGTGCGCATCGAACATCGGCACCTGGATGCACGACACGAGCGCGGCGTGGCTCATGACGAGCCTCGCGCCGTCGCCGCTCATGGTGTCCCTCATGCAAACGGCGACGACCCTGCCCTTCTTCCTGCTCGCGCTGCCCGCGGGAGCGCTGGCCGACATCCTCGACCGCCGTCGGCTCCTGATCGTGACCCAAGTGTGGATGCTCGTCGCCGCGGCGGTGCTCGGTATCATTACGGTGCTCGGGATCATCGGCCCGTGGACGCTGCTCACGATCACCTTTCTCATCGGCCTCGGCAACGCGCTGAACTCGCCGGCGTGGCAAGCGATCACCTTCGAGCTCGTACCGCGGCAGGAGCTCGCGTCCGCGGTCGCGCTCTCGGGCGTCTCGATCAACGTCGCGCGCGCAGTGGGGCCGGCGCTCGGCGGCGTCCTCGTCGCGGCGATGGGCGCGGGCTGGGTGTTTCTCCTGAACGCGGCGTCGTTTCTCGGCGTCGTCGCCGTGCTGGTGCGCTGGCATCGACAGGCCGAGACGACGTCACGGCTGCCGCCGGAGGACGTGCCCGGCGCGATGCGCGCCGGCGTGCGCTACATTCGCCACGCGGCGCCGTTTCGCGCCGTCCTCGTGCGCACAACGAGCTTCGTCGTGCCCGCGGCCGCGCTCTGGGCGCTGCTGCCGCTCTACGCGCGCCACACGCTCGGTCTGTCGGCGACGGGCTACGGCCTCCTGCTCGGGTGCCTCGGCGCGGGAGCGATCGTCGGCGCGCTCGTGCTGCCGCGAATCCGCGATCGACTGACGAGCGACCACGTGGTCGCGACCGCGACGCTCGGATTCGCCGCGGTCTCCGCGGCGGTCGCCGTGACGCGTGGGCCGGTCGCCGCCGGCGTCGCGCTCTTCGTCGGCGGCATGGCGTGGATCGCCGCGATGTCGACGATGAACGTCGCGGCGCAAAACGCGGTGCCCGCGTGGGTCCGGTCGCGCGCGCTCGCGGTCGGCATGCTCGCGGTGCAAGGCGGATTGGCCGTCGGCAGCCTTCTCTGGGGCGTCGTCGCGCAACACGCGAGCATCCCGGTCGCGCTCATGGCCGGCGCCGCGACGCTCGTCGTCGGCGCCGCGGTGACGCGACGGTTCGAGCTGCACGGCCTCTCGAACCTCGATCTCCGCCCCGACCCGCGCTGGACGCTGCCGCAGACGGTCTGCGAGCTCGACGGCGACGAAGGGCCGGTCCTCGTCACGCTCGAGTATCGGATCGACCCCGCCGAGGAGGACGCGTTTCTCCGCGCCGTGCGCGGTCTCGAGCCCATTCGCCGGCGCGACGGCGCGATCCGCTGGAACATCTACCAGGATGCCGGTGATCCGGCGCGCTGGGTCGAGACGTTCGTCGTCGAGTCGTGGCTCGAGCACCTCCGGCAGCACGAGCGCGTCACCGCCGGCGACCGCGTCGCGCTCGACGCGGCGGCGCGATTCCATCGCGGCGGTGACAGGCCGCTCGTGCACCATCACATCGCCGGCGGTCCCTTCAACTCTGCAGGCACACGAGCACGTCGCCGTTGACCTGGTCCCCGTGCCTCATGCACATGCCGTGCGGCGCGGCCTTGTAGACCTCGAGCGTCGCGTTCTTCACGATCATCGCCGCCGGCCGTCGCCGTCGAGGCGCAGCGTCCGGATCTGATCTTTCAATCCCGGGATGAGCGGCGGCGCGACGCTCAGTGAGCGGAAGCCGATCGCGAGGAGCCGCGGCAGCAGCTCCGCGCGGCCCGCGAGCTCGCCGCAGAGCGTGAGCGGCAGATCGCCGGCGTCGGCGACGACGATCGCGAGCAGCCGCAGGAGCGCCGCGTGCGCGTCCTGGAAGTATTGGTTGACGTTCGGATCGTCGCGCCCGGCCGCGAACGTGTACTGGGTCAGGTCGTTCGTCCCGACGCAGAGAAAATCGACGTGGCGGGCGATCGCCGGCACCGCCAGCGCCGCCGCCGGGGTCTCGATCATGGCGCCGAACGGGGGCCGCTTCGCTGCGCCGAGCGCCTGGCAGGTCTCGTCGAACGCGCGGCGCGCCGCCGCGACGTCGTCCTCGAGCGTGACCATCGGCACCAGCACGCGGACCGTCTGCGTTTGCGCCAAGCGGACGAGCGCGCTCAGCTGCGTGCGCAACAGCGGCGGATGCTGCAGCAGCAGCCGGATGCCGCGCACGCCGAGCGACGGATTCGTCTCGAGGGGCAGCGGCAGGAACGTCAGCGGCTTGTCGCCGCCGACGTCGAGGAGACGCACCGTGACCGGCTTGTCGCGCAGCGCGGCGATCGTCGCCTGGAGCTCGGCGAGCAGCTAGTCCTCCGTCGGCGGGAGCTCGCGGCCGAGGTACAGCTGCTCGATGCGAAAGAGTCCGACGCCATCGGCGCCGTTGTCGACGGCGAGCTCGACGTCGCGGCGGGTGCCGAGGTTCGCCTCGACCCCGATCACGGTGCCGTCGAGGGTGCGCGCCGGCTCGCGGCACTCGCCGCGGCAGCGGACGAGCGTCGCCCGATACTCGGCCGTGCGCCGGCGGAACTCGTTCCGGGTCACCTCGTCGGGCGCGACGATCACCTCGCCGCGGTAGCCGTCGACGAGCACCTCGTCGCCGTCGCGCACGCGGTCGAAGACACCGGCGACCGCGACCGTCGGGATGCTCTTCTCGCGCACCAGCAACGCCGCGTGCGACGCTTCGCCGAGCGCGTCGACGAGTATGCCGCCGACGCCGCGCTCGGCGAGCGCGATCACGTCCGAGGGCAGCACACGCCGCGTCGCGACGACGGCGCCTTCCGGCACGCGCGCGAGCGCATACGGATCGTCTCCTTCGAGGTGGCGCAGGACGCGGCGGCCGAGATCGGCGACGTCGTCGCGGCGCTCCTGCAGCGTCGCGTTGGTGAGCGCCCCGAACTTCTCGGCGAGCCGCCGAAACACGCGGCGCACCGCGCGCGCAGCGTCCAGATCGGACGCACGCAGCTCGCTCTGCAGCTCGCCCGAGGCGAGCACGCCATCGAGCATCAGCCCGTGGGCGCGAAAGACGTCGGCGATTCCCGCGCCGACCTCCGCCTCGAGCCGGCGCGCGGACGCGTCCACGTCGGCGCGGGCGCGCCGGAACGCGGCCTCGATCCGCGTCCACTCGCGCTCCGGATCGGTGCCGTCGCCGCGCCGCGAAGGACCGCGACACTCGAGGATGTCGCCGACGAGCGCGAGCGTGCCCATCGCCAGGCCGGAAGCGATCGGCGCGCCACTGAGCTTCACGCGCTCGAAGCTACCCGCGTGCTGGCGTTGACGCTACCCGAGCGGTGTCAGTTGTCGCGTGATTGCTGGCGATGCACCGGCGCGGCAAGGCGGTCGCGGACGGCGTCGCGGATGGGCCGCTGAAACCACCGCAGCGTACGGTGTCGTAAGACGCGTATCGTCCGTGTGAACGCCGTCGGGTCGCGATCACGCTTACCGGATTCGTTCTCGCGCATACCTCCAGCGTACGCCGATACGAGGGCGACGCTATCGCCATCGACGGGAGGACGCCTACCCACGATAGGTGAGTTGGGAGGCCACAAACACGAGATGCGCATTCACCTCCGCCTACGGCGTCGACGACAACGGGCTCGTATCGATCGCCGTCAGCGCGTCGTGCGACGGGCGAAGACCCGCGGACGGCGGCGGCGACGGCGCGACCCTTCCTTCTGCCGCTTGGCCGCGAGCTCGATGAGCACCTGCTGGCTCGACGCGCCGTCGTCGGCGGTCCAGCGCGGGACGTAGCTCCCGTCCGCGTGCATCGCCCACGAGCCGCGTCCGGGCGCGAGCTGCGCGTCCAACATCGCCCGCAGCTCCTCGCGCAGCGCCGGGTCGTCGACCGGAACCACGATCTCGACGCGGCTCTCGAGGTTGCGCTTCATGCAGTCCGCGGACCCGATCAGGTACTCCTCGTCGCCGCCGTTGCGGAAGTAGTAGATGCGGGAGTGCTCGAGGAAGCGGCCGATGATGCTGATGACGCGCACGGTCTCGGAAAGCTCGGGCACACCCGGGCGGAGCCGGCACGTGTCGCGCACGATGAGGTCGATGCGGACGCCGGCGCGCGCCGCCAGGTAGAGCGCGCGCACCAGGTCGACGTCCTCGAGGGCGTTCATCTTGAACTGGATGTGACCCTTGCCGTCGCGCGCGTGCGCCGCGATCTCGCGCTCGATGCGGGCGAGGAGCGCCTTCTTCAAGTGCGTCGGCGCGGGGAGGAGCTTCTGGTACGCGCGCTTCGGACGGTAGCCGGTCGTCAGATAGTTGAAGAGCTCGGTCAGGTCCTGGCCGATGAGCGGATCGCAGGTGAGGAGCCCAAGGTCGCTGTAGATGCGCGCGGTGCCCGGATGGTAGTTGCCGGTGCCGATGTGCGCGTAGCGGCGGAGCCCGTCGTAATCCTGGCGCACGACGAGCAGCACCTTGCAGTGCGTCTTCAGGCCGACGACCCCGTACGTGACGTGGATGCCGAAGTCCTCGAGCCGGCTCGCGAACGCGATGTTCGCCGCCTCGTCGAAGCGCGCCTTCAGCTCGACGACGACCGCGACCTGCTTACCGGCGCGCGCGGCGTCGCAGAGATAATCGAGCAGCTTCGAGTCGGCCGAGGTGCGGTAGAGCGTCATCTTGATCGCGCGCACCTTCGGGTCCTGGCTCGCCTCGCGCAGCACGCGCTCGACCGATGTCGCGAACGACTCGTACGGATGCTGGAGCAGGATCGCGCCCGCATCGCGGACGATGTGGAACACGTTGCGACGCACGTCGAGCAGGCGCGGATGATCGACCGGGTGGTGCGGCGTATCGCGCAGCGCCGGCTCCGGGAGCGCAGCGAGCTCCGCGAGGTCGCGGAGCGCCATCATCCCGTCCACCTCGAACGTGTCGACGCGCTCGTCGAGGCCGAACTCCGACGCGAGCATGCCGCGGTGCACGGCGGTCATGCCGGCGCTCACCTCGAGGCGCACCGTCGGCGCGAGACGCCGGTCGCGGAGCTCCGACTCGATCATGGCGAGCAGATCGTCGGCCTCCTCCTCGTCGCGCTCGGTGTTGGCGTTGCGGGTCACGCGGAAGCTCTCGCAGGCGTCGATCTCCATCGACGGAAAGAGCAGATCGAGGTTGTGGGAGACGATGTCCTCGAGCGGCACGAGCTTGGTGCCGTCGGCGGTCGGGAAGAACCGCGGGATGCCGGCGCCGACGGGGACCTTCACCCGCGCCAGCATCTGGTCGGAATCCTTCGGGTAGCGGACCGTGACGAGCAGGTTGAGCGACAAGTTGGAGATGAACGGGAACGGATGCGCCGGATCCATGGCGAGCGGGGTGACGAGCGGGAACACGTTGCGCATGTAATGATCGCGCAGCGCGGCCTGCTCCGCCGCCGAGAGCCGTTCGTACGCCGTGACGCGGATGTCGTGGCTCGCGAGCTCGGCGAGCAGCTCGACCGCGAGCGCCCGTTGCAGCTGCTCCTGCACGCGGATCTCGGCGAAGCACACCGTGATCTGCTGCTCCGGCGTACGGCCGTCGACGGTGTACTCGCGGAAGCCGGCGGCGACCTGCTGCTTCAAGCCGCCGATGCGCTTCATGAAGAACTCGTCGAGATTGGCGGCGGTGATCGCGAGGAATTTGAGCCGTTCGAGCACCGGCGTGCGGGAGTCCTGCGCCTCGTGCAGCACGCGGCGGTTGAACGCGAGCCAGGTCAGCTCGCGATTGAGATACAGCTCCGGCACGTCGAGGGCGGGTGTCGCCGGGGCTGCGGTGCCGACGATCGCTGGCGCGTCGGTGGATGGTGCCGGCGCGCGCGACTCGGACATCCGCTCGGCATCGAGGCGAACCACGGTCATCGCGAGGCGTGTTCGTAGCGAACGGGCGCGATCTTCGCCAGTACTTTTTTTACCGGATGCGGACGGAAATCCCCTGGACGGCGTTGTTCCCGTAGCCGAGGCGATTCCACTCGGGCTCGAGCGGCTGCGCGCGACCCGCGAGGTCGGTCGCACGCGCGCGGATCGTGGTGGCGCCCGGCCGATCGAGGCGCGCGATCAGCTCCCACCATTGCCAGCGCTGCCGGCTGCGCTCGCCGACCATGCGCGCGGGCTGCCACGGATCGCCGTCGACGCTCACCTCGACGCGCGCGATCGGCGCCGCGCCGGACCACGCAACACCGCGAATCGCCAGCTCGCCGGCGGCGATCTCCGTGTCGGCTCTCGGCTCCGTGATGAGCGCGCGCACCCGCTGCAGCGCGACCGGCTCGCGGACCACCGTGCCGTCGCGCTGCCACTCGAAGAAATACGTCTCGCTCTGATAGTGGCCGGTGAAGGGCCGGTCGATAATCTCGATGTCGGTCAACCATTTGACCGCGGCGACCCCGTACCAGCTCGGGACGATGAGACGCAGCGGGTAGCCGTGTTGGATCGGGAGCGCCTCGCCGTTCATCGCATAGGCGAGGAGCGGCTCGAGCTCGCGCGCATCGTCGAGGGTGAGGCTGCGCTCGAACTGGACCGCGTCGTCTCGGCCGGGCAGCGTGCCGCCATCGGCGCCGCGGAACACGACCTCGCGCGCACCGGCGCGGATCCCGGCGCGATCGAGGACCTCGACGAGCGGAACGCCCGTCCATTCGGCCGTGCTCACCGCGCCGAGCTCCCATTGCTCGCCGGGTACGCGCGGCTCGAGCCACGATCGGCCGTTGCCGGCGCATTCCAGGGTCACGACCGTCGTCCGCGACGGCATCGTGGTGAGCTCGCGCAAGCTCAGCTCGAGCGGCCGATCGACGAGCCCGCGCACGCGCAGCCGCCAGGTCGTCGGATCGAGGTTCGGGATCTGGAAGTGATTGCGGACGTAGAAGTGCGCGTTCGGCATGACGACGCCGCCGAGCAGCGCCGCGACCGAGGTCTCGCAATTCAGCGGATGCGCGCGATGCACGACGAGGCCGGAGTCGATCGCGTGCTGACACGCGTCCTCGGGATCGAGCGCGGGCACGACGTCGTCGACGACGGGCATCGGCGCCGCACATCCGCCGCTCGCGACGATCCGGGCGCACGTCGACGCCGGATAGACGTCGACGGTCCCCGCGCGCGCGAACGGCGCCATGAACCCGCGCACCCGCTCCGCGTCGTCCGACTCGACGATCATGTAGAGCGTGTGCTCGCCCTTGACGACCGCCTCGCCCTGAATCGCGACGCCGTGCCGCCGCACGTTCGGCCGGCTGAGATAGTTGAGGAGCGTCGCGCCCATGTAGGGGTCGGTCGCCGGGCAGTGATCGGGAGCGTGCTGGTGACGGACGATGAACAGCGCCATGGCGTGGCAGTACACCAGATCGCGGTCGGCGCGGAAGCGCCTCTTGCAACAGTCGCAGCCGTGCGGTCCAGTCGTGCTCCGGAGCGACGAAGGGAGATCGCGTCGCTGCGAAGGAGGATAGCCATGCGTGATGCGACGAAGTTCGGCGCCGAGACGACCGCGAGTGAGGTCGCAGACGGCATCGATTTGCGGGGGAAGGTCGTGCTCGTCACCGGCGGGTCGAGTGGCCTCGGACAGGAGACCGCGCGCGTGCTCGCCGACAGAGGCGCGCACGTGATTCTCACCGCGCGCGACGTGCCGAAAGGCGAGGCGGTCGCGGCCGGCATCCGCGCCTCGACGGGCAATCCGCGGGTCGAGGTCGAGGAGCTCGAGCTCGGCTCGCTGAAGGATATTCGGGGTTTTGCATCGCGCTTCCTGGCGCGCCACCCTACGCTGCACGTCCTCGTCAATAATGCCGGCGTCATGGCGTGCCCGCAGTCGAAGACCGCGGACGGCTTCGAGCTGCAGTTCGGCTCGAACCACGTCGGCCACTTCCTCATGACGTGCCTCCTCGCCCCGGCGCTCCTCCGCGGCGCGCCGAGCCGCGTCGCGTCCGTCAGCTCGCGCGGCCATCACATGTCGCCGGTCGTGTTCGACGACATCCAGTTCGAGCGCCGGCCCTACGACAAGTGGCGCGCCTACGGCCAGTCGAAGACTGCCAACGTGCTCTTTGCCGTCGGGCTCGAGCGGCGTCTCGGCGCGCGCGGCGTGCACGCCAACGCGCTCCACCCGGGCGGCATCATGACCGAGCTCAGCCGCCACCTCCAGCCCGAGGACCTGGAATTCCTCCGCACGCGCACACGCGGGATGAAGTTCAAGTCCGTCGAGGCCGGCGCTGCGACGTCGGTATTCGCCGCCACGGCGCCGGAGCTCGAGGGCCGCGGCGGCCTCTATCTCGAGGACTGTCACGTCGCGGCGGTGAACGACGCGCCCGACGCGCTTGACGGCGCCAAGTCGTACGCGCTCGATCCGACGAACGCCGAGCGTCTGTGGGAGGTGTCGGAGAGCCTCGTCGGCGAGCGCTTCGCGTTCAGCGCGTAGTCGCGACGACCCGGCCTCGGCGTTCGGACCGTTTCCGCCAGGCGTCCAGCGACAATCGCCCGGGACCCTCGACGACCAGGAAGAGCGATACGAACATCTGCGCGAACTCGGAGCGGACCTCGTGCAAGACCGCCCAGAAGCCGGTCTGCGGCGGGACCGGAGGCAGCGGCAGCGGCGACGTGCCGAGGAACATCGAGATTTTCGTCGATAAGACGGCGACGATCATCTCACCGACGAAGACCAACCCGACGAGGCGGGTTTGCAACCCGGCCAGCAGCAGCACGCCGCCGACGATCTCGATCGTCGCCACGAGATCGGCGGTCGCGCCCGGAAACGGAAAGCCGAGCTTCGTGAACCGGCCAACGCCCTGATTGGCGAAGACGAACTTCATGACGCCCTCCCACAGAAACACCGAGCCCGCCATCAGCCGCAGGAGCGCGGTCGCCTTCGGGCCGCCGACGGGCACATCCCACAGCCACTCCCACCACGTCGTCGACGCCCCGGCGGGTTTCCCGACCTTCGAGGTCGACGAGGCGACGCTCGCGACTTCGACCGTCGCCGCGCTCGTGCGCGCCCGAGTGTCGACCAGATTCTCTCGTGTACGGATCGCGTTGTTCATTTCCTTCTCCTCTGTTGCCGAGATTCAGTGTCCCGTGCAGTCACCCCTATGACGCTCGGAACGCGCAGTTATTCCCGCTCCGAGCGCAGAAGCGCGCCCGGGAATAACTTCGCCGCGGCGACGGTCTCTTGAGGACGACGCGTCAGGCTCTGTTCGTCGCGATCGTCGGGACCGTCGTCATCGCCGACGTCGTGCCGGCGGCCGCCGACTGGCGGGACCACGTCACGTTGAGCGCCCAAGACCGCGCGCGCGCCGAGTTCGTCGACTACTTCCGTCCGCCGCCCGGCGCGGCGTCCAGCGACGCGCACCGCTATGCATTCTACGCCAACCAGCTTCGCGCCGGGCTGCGGCTGCTCTTTCCACACGTCGATCTCGGCGTCGAGATCCAGGATACGCGGCTGGTGCACTTGCCCGACGACGCGAGCCTGGGGCCGCCGATCGGGAATCTCGGTCCCGGCGCCATCTACTTCGCGCACACCCACGATCGCGATCAGGGCGAGCCGTTTTTGAAGCAAGCGCATCTGACGCTCCGTCGCAGTGGGATCTCGGTCGAGGTCGGGCGCTTCGAGTACCGCGACGGGCTCGAGACGCTGCCGGGCGACCGGACGCTGCTCGCCTTGAAACGAACGCGCATCGCCGAGCGGCTCGTCGGTCCGTTCGGCTACACGCACGTCACCCGTAGCTTCGACGGCACCCGACTCAGCGTCGATCGCGCCGATTGGAACGCGACCGCGTTTGCGACCCGCCCGACCGCCGGAGGCTTCGAGGTGAGCGCGAATCGCGAGATCGACGGCGTGAGCCTCGCCGGAATCGCGCTCACCGCGAAGCGACTGCCGCACGCCCCGCCCGCCGACGCGCGGCTCTTCTATCTCTATTACGAGGACGACCGTCGGAGCGCAGTGAAGGTGGACAACCGGGCGCCCGCGCTGCGCGCGGCCGACACGCACCACGTCGGCGTGCACTCGTTCGGCGGTCACGCGATGACCGTCGTCGACGCCGGGCCCGGCGCGTTCGACGCCCTCGTGTGGGCCGTTCTGCAACGCGGCACGTGGGGCGCCCTCGATCACCGGGCGTGGGCGTACGCGCTCGAGGTCGGGTACCAGCTGCCGCGCGTGCCGACGGGTCCGTGGCTGCGCGCCGGGTACGACCGCTCCTCCGGCGACGCCGATCCGGGCGACGGTGACCATCGCACGTTCTTTCAAGTCCTGCCGACGGCCCGTATCTACGCCCAGTTTCCGTTCTACAACTTGATGAACGACGAGGATCTCTTCGCGCAACTGATCGCGGAGCCGTTCGCCCGCGCGAGCCTCCGCGTCGACTACCATTGGTTGCGGCTCACCGAGGGCCGCGACCTCTGGTACGCCGGCGGCGGCGCGACGAACGATGACGTCTTCGGATTCTCCGGGATAGCCGCGCACGGCCGCCGCGAGCTCGCCCACGTCATCGAGTGCGGGATCGACGTGCAAGTGGTCGAGCGACTGTCCGCGAGCGCCTACTACGCGCACGCGTTCGGCCAGGGGGTCGTCGGCGCGACGTTCGCCGGCACGGACGCGAGCTACGGCTACGTCGAGCTCACACTGCGCTACTGACCGTCACGTGCTCGTCGTCACCACTGGTGATCGTCACGCGCTGACCATCACCGTGGGGCCGACGGGCTGGGCGCCCTGCTCTGCCGGCTCGACGTTCAGGAAGAGCTGCTGCACGGGCGACGTGTAGGCGTCGACGGGGATCGTGAACTGGCTCCGTACGACACCGTCCGCATCCGCATTGAATTGGCCGCACGGGACGGTGCCGTCGCCGATGCGCGCCCACAGACGATACACCTGACCAGGCGGCAGCGTCGACAGGCCGCGGATCGCAACCGCGGCGCGCTTGGCGTCGAGGTCGAGCACGATGCTGCCGGCCGCCAGCGAAATGCCCGTGCCGCGGAGGGCAAACTGCTGGACGACGTTCGGCTGTTGCAGCGTCGTCGCGACGTCGCGCTGCAGCGCGAGCTCCTGTCGCACGCGATGGCTGTCCCAGGCAAGCGCGACGATGAGCAGCGCCGCGATCGATCCGACGACGCGCGCCAGCGTGACGACGCGCGCCGAGCGACGCGCTTCTCCGGGCGGTCTCCGCGCGTCGCGTATCGACGACGGCAGGGCACGCGGGTTCTCGGGCACCGCGTCCAGGATGCGCGACCGGAGATCGGGCGGTGGCGGCGTCACGGCGGCGTACGGGATCAGCTCGAACGTACGCTGCAGGCGGTCGAGCTCGGTTGCGAGGTCGGGTCGCTCGCGCACGAGTCGCCGCACTGCTTGCGCTTCGTCGTCCCGCAGGTCACCGAGCACGTAGCGCGTCATCAAGTCCTCGAGCGCGTCCCGATCGGTGGGGTCGATCATCGGATCATCCCGCAAGCGGCGCGAGCGACTCGCGCAGGCTGAAGAGGCCGCGGCGTGCCCAGCTCTTGACGGTCCCGAGCGGCGTCTCGAGCTCGGTCGCGATCTCGCTCTGGCTGAGGCCTTTGTAATACGCCATCTCGAGCACGCGGCGCTGCATCTCCGGCAGGCCGTCGAGCGCGGACCGCACCCGTGCCGAGCACTCGGCGATCGAGAGCGCATCCAGCGGCGACGGCGCCCAGTCGTCCGCGAGCGGTTGCGCGCTCCAGCTCTCCAGAAACCGCGTCGTGCGCGTGCGGGCGCGGATCTTGTCGATGGCGCGCGAGCGCGTGAGCGTCACGAGAAACGTGCTCAGCGAGCCGCGCGCCGGATCGTAATCGCATTTGGTACTCAACGTCACGAAAATCTCCTGCGTCAAATCCTCGGCCTCCGCCGGCGTCCCGAGAACCCGCATCGCCAAACCATAGACGAGGCCCGCATAGCGATCGTACAACGTCCCGAGCGCGCTCGACGGATCGACGGCGAGCGCCGCGAGCAGCTCCGCGTCCGTCTTCGCCGGCGAACCGGCGGGGTCAGAGGGCGTCGCTGCCATGCTTGATGAGGGTACGCCGTACGAGGCGGATCGGATGCACGCGTCTGCGGACGTCGAGCGCGTTGCGCTCCTCGACGACTCCCTGGGTCAGGTTTCGCTCACTTACGGCCGTCGTTCGCGTCCGGAAGGATCGTCAGACCGACGAGATTGCGACTCGCAGGCACGCCGACCACGCCGAGTGCGCGGGCAGCGCCGGTCCCGAGATCGATCTCGTACAGCGTCGAGCCGCAGACGGCGAACGCGCGATCGACGCCCTTCTCGCTCACGATGTCAAATCCGGCAAGCGGTCCGAAATCGGCGCCGAGGGATCCGACGGTCACCAATAGGCCGTCGTTCGGCGGATCCTGCAGCGCCAAGACGTCGAGGTCGCTGTCGATGTCGTAGAGCTTCGTCGCCGGCGCGTTCGCGACCGCGTTCGTATACGCCGCCGCGGCGATCGCCGGCCGCCTCCCGGCGTTCGCGTCCGTCGGGGCGTAGCGCAGCGGCGCGTCCACGGCGGCGGCGCCGAGATCGACGTGCACGCGCAGATTCTGGCCGTTGCCGCCGACGAGGCGGAGCCGATCCGTTTGCGGATTGAAGTCGATCCCCGACCGCGGGCCCGCGTCGAAGGGCACCGTCAACGTGCTGATCACGCGCGCGACACCCGTCGTCGGATCGATCGTGTACACGTCATTTGCGCTGCTGATCCCGTAGACGAGGCGATTGGCGGGCCGGACGTCGATCCCGATCAGGGTTCCGCGGACGCCGTGCAGGTTCGTGACGGTCGCATCGCCCGGTCGCGCGGAGTCGAAACGGACGAGCGTGTTCGCGTCGTCGAGCGCCAGGAGTTGGAAGTCGCGCGCGTCGAGCCGACTCGGCGAAGCGACCGCGAGTACCGCGGCGATGATCGACATTCCGATCCGCACGACGATGCTGCACTACACGTCGACGTGCCGCCCCGCCAGTGTCCCGAGTCATCCGCGTACGTACGCATCGACGTGTCGCTGCATCCGCCAACCGCACTGCGGCGTACTTCCTGCAACAACAACGGTGGGTCCGACGATCCACCAAGGAGGACACAATGCGGAACACGAGTGGACACACGAACGTGAAGGGTCGCATTCTGGCGGCGGCGCTGTGCACGCTGGTCGGAAGCGCGGGCCGGGCGCACGCTGCGTTCGTCAAAGGCACGAGCGGCGACGACGTGCTCTTCGGCCTCGACGACGACACGCAGGCGAACACGGAGATCCAGCCGCCGGGGGTCACCGCGAACCAGAGCCTCGACAAGGCCGACCTCATCGAGGGCGGCAACGGCAACGACGTGCTGATCGGCCTCGGCGGCAGCGACGTGCTGCTCGGCGGCAACGGCGACGACATCCTCGTCGGCGGCACCGAGCAGTTCGCAACGCCGAACAGCGACATGATGATCGGCGGGCCCGGCAACGACATCGCGCTCTGGCGCGGCGGCGACGGCAGCGAGGCGTTCGACGGCGGCCCGGGCAAAGCCGATGCGTTGATCTTCGGCAACATCGACCGCGATGAGAACAACATTCCGATCATCAGCGCGGGGACCGGTCGTCACAGCAAGACGGGCATCCCGACGGCCGACGTCACGAACCAGGGCGGCTTCTGCACGGTCGAGCGCGTCCAGGATCCCGATTTCGGCTACGAGTTCCTCGTGCGCTTCTTCCTGCGCGCCACTGGCAACCTCGCGGTGACCCTGCGCACGGTCGGCGTCGAGCAGGTTTACTGTACGAGTCAAGCCGGTCGCGAGATCACGTACGCCGATCTGACCGCCCCCGATCCCGAGTTCGTCGTCGTCTCGCTCGACGAGGTCAAGAAAATCAACCCGACGGTCGGCACGATCATTCGCTAGCCGATCGCGCTCCCCCGTCCCACCACGACGCCCGCGGCCGCACGCTTCTGTGCCGCCGCGGGCGTTTCCGTTCTCGGCGCGTCAGCGCGGAAAATACCGGTCGAACGCCTCGCCGACGATGCGCGCACGCTCGTCCGCGACGGCGCGCACTTCGGGGTGCGTGAGAATCAGGAAGTCGTTGCGCTCGATACCGGCGATCGCGATCCGGCCGACCTCGTCGGGATCCATGCCCGACTCCATGAACTGGCGGAACACTTCGGGGGAGTGGACCGGCCCACCGAAACGCGCGCCGCGCGTGCGTCCCGCGTCCCAGATCTCGGTGCGCACGACCGCGGGACAGAGGACGCTGACGCCGATGTCGAAGCCGGCGAGCTCGCGTCGTAGCACGTCGCTCAGGCCGAGCACGGCGTGCTTGCTCGCGGTGTAGATTCCCATCCCGGGAAACGGCACGCCGAGACTGTGCTCCGATCCGGTGTTCAGAATGTGCGCCGGCCCGCCGGCGGCGCGGAAACGCGGCACGAACGCAGCGCACCCGTGCAGCATGCCGAAGACGTTCACGGTGAAGATCCATTGCACGTCGTTGGCGCTCGTCTCCGCGACGAGGTTCGTCAGCCCGACGCCCGCGTTGTTGCAGAGCACGTCGACGCGGCCGAACGCCGCCCACGCGCGCTCGGCGAGCGCTTCGACCGCCGCAGGCTCGGTGACGTCACACTGCACCGCGAGGCTGCGGACTCCCCGCCCCTCGAGCTCGCGCGCAATCTCCTCCGCACCCGCCGCGTCCACGTCGGCGACGACGACGTGACAGCCCTTGGCCGCGAACGCGCGGGCGATGCCGCGGCCGATCCCGCTCGCAGCCCCAGTGACGACGGCGACACGGTCTTTCACGTCGTGCATGCGATCTCCGGATTGCCCCAGGCGACTGCCAACTACGCGCCGGTTGCGTCAGACGCCGGCGGGGAGCTCCGTCCTTTGCCAATATCCCTGAATTCGCTCAGCCGCTCGTGGATCGCGCGAAGCCGGTAACGCACCGAGCCACTCGAAGCGCTCTTCGTCAGCGCGAGAACCGTTCGGCGGAGTTCCTCGATTACCTGCGCCATCGCGTCCTCCCTCTCGTGTGTCATCGTCAGCCGACACCCTGTGAATCCCAGGCGTAGTCTCGGGCGCAAGCGTGCGTCATCACCCATCCAACGACTCCCGGAGAGTGTCCGCGACACGAGGACACGCGGTGGACGGAAGGATACGTGCTTACGACTGACGCATCGGAGCGAACCTTAGATCTGCGCCAGCAGCGCTGTGCCGTCGTTGCAGGTCATCGTCGTTGGACGGGCTCGAGCACCAGGAGCACGACCCCGTGCGGCTCGACGTCGGCGGCGATGCGTCCCTCGAGCACGTCGAGCGAGCGCTCCGCCCACACGTCGAGCGCGCCGGCTCGTCCGTCGATCCCGAGCTCGACGAAGCTCGCCTCGATCTTGGCGGGCTCCGCGCCGCGATTGAAGAGCGCCACCGCGGTACGCTTGCCCGCGAGCGGTCGCGTCCACACCTCGAGCGGCCCGCGCTGCACGACGCGTCGTCCCGGCCGCCCGAGCGGATCCTGATCGATCGCGATCACGTCGCGGTTCGTCAACAGTGCGACCGCGTCCGGCGCCGAGCTCCGCACGTCGTGCCCGGCGATGAGCGGCGCCGCGAGGAGCGCCCAGAGACTCATGTGCGTGCGGTACTCGGCGGTGGTCATGCGGCCGTTTCCCACCTCGAGCATGTCGGGATCGTTCCAGTGGCCGGGCCCGGCAAACGGTGCGAGCTCGTCCTGCGCGAAGCCGATCGTCGACATGACCTGCCACTGATCGGCGATGTCGCCGGTCGTGCGCCACAGGTTGCCGCCCGCATCAGCGCCCCATTTCCAGACGTCGGCGCGCCCGTACTGGCAGATGCTGAACACCATGGGCCTGCCGGCGGCGCGGATCGCCTCGGCCATCTTCAGATAGACGGGCGGCATCTCGGCATCGTCGTAGATCAGGCCGGCGCTGCACCAGTCGTACTTGAGGTAATCGACACCCCACTGTGCGAACGTCCGCGCGTCCTCCGCCTCGTGGCCGTAGCTGCCTTCGAATCCCGCGCAGCTCTGCGGTCCGGGCGAGGTGTAGATTCCCAACTTCAAGCCGTGCTCGTGGAGATAGTCGGCGAGCCCCTTCATGTCCGGAAACTTTTCATTCGGATGAAGGGTGCCGTGCGCGTCGCGCGCGCCCTGCCAGCCGTCGTCGATGTTCACATACACGTAGCCGGCATCGCGCATGCCGGTCTTGACCAAGGCGTCGGCGACGTCGCGGATGGTGCGATCGTCGATCGCGGTCTGGAAATGATTCCAGGTGCTGAATCCCATGGGTGGCGTGCGGGCGAGACCGTTCGGGGGAAGCGCTTTCATCGTCGGGATCGAGAGCTTCTTCGGCGCGAGGCGCTCGAGCACTTGCAGCTCCTCCGCGGACGGTCTCCGCAGTATCGCGGGCGGACTGGTACTGCCCGGCGACGCGAGGCTCAGCCGATCGGCCGTGAGCGTGCCGTCGAGGGGGGTTTCCATGCCGCGCGCCATCTGGATGACCAGCCGTACGTGGTCGCCATGCTGCTCCACCGCGACCGGAATCCCGACGAGCGTCGGAACGATGAGCCTCCCGATAAGCCCGCCGTGCGCCTCGCGAATCGAGAGCACGCGCACGTGCTGCGGCTCGCGCCCGAGGATCTCTGCATCGACCTCCTGCGAGACCCACGTTCCCGCGATTTCTTGCGCCGCCGCCGTGTCGACGACTGCGACGGCCGCCGCGACCGCGACGAGCATCCTGCATCCAGTGCCGCGCACGAGGATCTCTAGTCCTGCTCGCCGAGAGTTTGGACGTACTTTTTGCCGTACGGATAGAAGAGCTCCTTACGCCCCTGCTGCCACGCCGCTCTGAGCTCTTGTGTCGTGATGTCCCAGTCCGGTCGGCAATTCTTGGTGACGGCGCGGAGGTCGTGGCGGAGATCTTCCAGCGTGGGCCGGCCGAAGAACCAATAGCCGTTGTAGATCTTGTGAATGACGAGACCGGGCTCGAGCACGATCACGTGGGGGATCATCGGGTTGTGGATGGGATCCGTGTATTCGGCGATGTCGAGATCCTTTTGCACGATCCGCCCCGCGTCCGAGAGAAACGGCCAGTGGGCACCGACTCCGGTGCGATATTCGTTCGTCTCGGTGATGTTGTCGGTGCTGATCGTGACGAGGCGGCAATAGGCGACGTCGAGCTCACGATGCAGCTGCACGAGCCCCTCAGCCTGCCGCCGGTCCTTGGGGCAAAAACCTCCGCGGCTGAGGACGACCACCATCGGATGTTGTCCTTGCACGTCGGAGAGCTTCCGGCGTTTCGCGGTGTGGTCCGAGAGCTCGTAGTCGGGGAGCGTTGCACCTGGAACGATGTCCGATCGCATGTGACCCTCCGTCAATGGGAAGCACCGGTGAACCCTCGGACTATCACCTCGGACCATCAAAAGCGGCAGGCGCGGAAGTTGGCGTAGTCGCCGGCGGCGGAGGACTTGGTGTCGTCGGAATCCGTGAGGACGGCGATGCCGGCGGGCGTCGGCGTCGCCGACTCCTCGAACCGCTGCTTGAAATCGTTGCGCACGTTCACGCGCTCCTCCGTCCACTCGCCGCGGCCGGCCGTCCCGCTGCGGAGCACGCGCACCTGCGTCAGCCCCATGTTCGACGTCAACTGCGTGCCGACCGGGACCTTCTCGCTCCAAATGTATTTGAGCGCCTTCGGGCCGCGCACCCGCGAGTAGGGCACCAGCAGGTAGACCGCGAGCGCGCTGTCGTTCGTGCTCGGGTCACGCTCGTCGCTGCCGCGGGGAAACTCTCGCGGGCGCCACGACCACGCGAGCACGGGATACGCGTTCAGGTCCCACTCCCGCTCGTTGGCGGCCTGGATGCCGAGCCCGCGCGACTCGGCGGCGAGAAACCGCTTTTCCGCCTCCGCGCGGACGACGTAGACGGCCTTGCCTTCGTTCTTCCGTACCCGCCAGTCGGAGGGGAACGCGCCGACCTCGTTGGACGCGAAATCCGCGATCGTCAGGCACTCCGCCGTCTGCGCCCGAGGACGGTGCGTCGCAGGGACGAGAAGGAAGAGGAGAAGACAGACCAGGAGCGGCGCGAAGGCGATGCGACCGACGGACGCCCTCGCCGGCTCGCTCACGTCCCGCTCGATCCGTTCCTGAAACCGGTCATTCATTCGCTCTCCAAATGGATGCTGTCCGCGGACACGGTCTACCCTTCGCCCCGCCCAAGGTGAATGGACTGACCACGGCATCGGCGCAGTTGACTGTACGTTCAGAATACTCTAAACATTCAGAACAGGCAGGAAGAGATGCCATGAATGCGCCGCTGCTCGTCGCCGGATCGCTCGCACTCATCGGCGCCGCCGTCCACGCGGTGGGAGGCGCGAGATGAGAGGAGGATGCAATTGGGTCGACACCTGGGACGGCTGCTGATCGGCGTCGGCGTTGGCCACCTCGTGGTCGGCGTCATGGCCTTTCATGCCCCGCTGGCGGCGATCTTTCGCGACGGCGTCGTCAATACGGTTCCGCTCGGCGTGGATTTCGATCGTCAGGCGGCCTTCTGGTTCCTCTTCGCGAGCCCGGTGACGTTCTTGCTCGGTCAGCTCACGAGCCATGCTCTGGCGCGGCGGGATGCACACGCCGTGCGCGTGGTGGGTTGGAGCTTACTCGGGATGGGCGTCGTCGGAGTGTCGGTGATGCCGATCTCGGGCTTCTGGTTGCTGCTCGCGCTGGCGCCGCTCTTTCTGAGCGAGGCGCGCGCGTTGCAGCGGCAGACGGCGTCTGCGATCGCCATGTCTCGCGTCCACGCTGCGTCCGGAGCGTGATGAGATGGCGCTGCCGTGGCCGCGCAGACTCGAGTGCCGCCCATGACGCTTCCTGTGCTCTGGCATTTCACCATCTCGCACTTCAACGAGAAGGTCCGCTGGGCGCTCGACTTCAAGCGCGTCCCGCACCTGCGCCGGGCGCTCCTGCCCGGGTCCCATTTCCTCAAGATCTGGAGAATGACCGGGCAGACGGCCCTCCCGGTGCTCGTCCTCGACGGTCGTCCGATCCACGATTCGACGCGCATCATCGCGGCCCTCGAGCGCGCGCATCCGGAGCCGCCGCTCTACCCGCGCAACGAGCCCGAGCGCCGCCGCGCGCTCGAGCTCGAGAACTTCTT
>VBKW01000187.1:3468-4390 GCA_005879405.1 Deltaproteobacteria bacterium | reverse complement strand
GTGCACGGGATCCAGCACCTTTACGTCGATGCCCTAAGTGGTGTTGTCTGGGGATTCTTCTACGGAGCCATCGGTGCTGGAGTGGATCGATGGCGCGCGGAGCCGTCTAACCGGGCGCTCAGCCGCCCGGCTTCGCCGGCGGCTGAGCGCCATCGTCGTTAGACCGCGAATAGCGACGTTGACGCGTGAACGGAGTCTGGCTAGAGTCTGGCCAGAATGCGATTCGAGATCGTTCTGGCGCCGGACGCCGCAAGAGCGTTCAGGGGTCTACCGGCCTATCGGCGCGCGGAAGTACGGGACGCTCTCGAACGGCACTTGCGTCACGAGCCTACCCGGATGAGCAAGAGTCGGATCAAACGTCTGCGAGCGTTGAGCCAACCCCAGTATCGTCTTCGGGTGGGAGAGATGAGAGTATTCTATGACGTCACGCACGAAACCGTCGAAGTCCTTGCGATCGTCACGAAAGCCGAAGCGGCGAAGTGGCTCGGTGACCACGGGACGGCCCGTCCGCCAGGTGGCGCTGGCTGAGGTCAAAGACGATCTCTCGCGATTCCTTCGCTTGGCTGCTTCTCACGAAATCCTGATCACGCGCCACGGCCGCCCCGCTGGCGTGCTGATCGGTTTTGAGAGCGATGAGGACTGGTTCGACTATCGCTTGGAGCATCATCCCGAATTCGTTCGTCGAATAGCAGAGGCCCGGCAGGCCATTGCGCGCGGGCGAGGTGTGCGACTTGAGGATCTACCGTCTTGATGATCGGTCTAACATCGCGCTCCAGCGCTTCGCGCGCCGCTGACCGCGCACGTTAGACGGCCAGAGGAGAGAGGCGGGGTTCGTCACATGGCGATGTCACAACACGTACGACGCCTGCGCGCGGCGCTCGGATCCGAACTGCTCGTTCTGCCTTCGGTCACCGGAATCGTC
>VBKW01000187.1:0-3393 GCA_005879405.1 Deltaproteobacteria bacterium | reverse complement strand
GACCCCATCCGGCTTCTTGGTGTGTACGGCGGGCCGTCCTGTGTGGTTATCTACCCGAACGGCGACCGGACCGCATACGTGATGACCGTCTTCGAATGTGAAGTTCGCGGCGGAACGTTGCGGGCCACCTCCGATGAAACGACCGCCGCAGCGTTCGTTGGCGCCTCCGAGCTTTCGAGATACTGCACCTCCCCATGGGTGCAGCATGTCCTGCCGGGACTCTACGATCGCTCGCGCAGCGGGCACTTCGATGCTCCATCGTGGCAACCACCACCGGAAGCGTGATCGTTGGTCGGGCGGCGCGCCGTCTGACCGCGCTTGCAGCGGCGCTGTGCGCCGCCGCTGAACCGCCGAGTCGTTGGGCGGCGAGGGCGCTTACGACTTTATCGATGGACCACGTCGGCGACGTGCTTCCCACACCGCACGGATGATGACCTCGTGTTGATCAAACGTATAGTACAGGTGGCAGGTCAGCTTCCGCATGTAGAGCCGTCGCAATCCGGAGACACCTGCTTCACGGTACAGTCTTCCCGCGCATGAAAGCCGAGACAGGATACGGATTGCCTCCTCGATCTCCGCCGGGAAGAGATTCCGCTCGAGCCGGTTCTCCAACCACCAACCCTTCTCGTGGTTGATGTGCCGCCGAGCGGTCGCGGTGAACCAAACGCGCCGTGGCGTCAAGTGGATCGAAGATCCCTAAGGATCTCGTCGGCGTCCACGAGGCGCCCAGCCGCGACGTCAGCATCCGATTCCCGCAATGCGGCGTGGAGCGCCGCCCGATCATCCGCGTCGAGCCAGTCGCCGGGGTCGAGGGGTAGAAGCTCCACCTCGGTTCCCTCAGGCAAGTCGGTGGGTTCGTCTACGACTAGACGGCCGGCGCGGACGCGAGCCTTGAGCGTCATGCAGTGGACGGTAACACTCGGGCGCTCGCCCAACAAGCCGCCGGAGCGGCCCGGCGGTGACACTGTCTACTCTTATCGTGCGGTCGCGAGCGCCGGCCGCTCAGCGCCGATCCGTTAGGCATCAGATGCTGGTGGTCCTTGCCATCCTCGCCTGCTTGAGCGGCTGCCTCAACTCGGAACGCGGCACGAGCGTCTGGGACCGCGCGGATCGCAAGACGACGCGGCTGGAGCCCGATCGCTTCCCCGAACTGCCTCCTGCCGTGGCAAGCGAGCTTACACGGCGTGGCTGCACGATCCCGCAGACGTTCGTTCAGCAGAAGCCGCACAATGTGATCTCTGGCAGGTTTCGAAATCGGGCACAGCTCGACTGGGCTGTTCTGTGCTCCGTGAATCGCGTCTCGAGCATCCTGGTCTTCTGGGCGGGATCAGCTCGCGATGTCGTTGAGCTGGCGAAGCGGCCGGATGCCGGAGATCTTCAAGCGACCGAAGAGAAGGTCGATGAGGGGGATGTCCCGCTCGTTGTTGAATTGATCGCCTGAGCAGCGAGCGACGGCTCGGATGATGGTCGTCTACGCGACCTCCTTCTTGGTGTCTACGTGGTGATGATCGAGGACACGCACCAGCGCCGGAATCTCGCCGTATCCCCGGACACGGCGGAAGCGTCGCTGCGCATCGTGGAGTCCGGCGGCGATCCAGCGCACGAGCATCCCGCCGTCACGCCAGCAGCGGACGTTGCGGACGAAGTGGCCGACGAGGCCGTTGAGATTCTCGATCGCATTCGTCGAGCGCAACGTCCGATAGAGCGCGCCGGTCACCCCGAGGCGTTGGAGGGTGAGCGTCTCTGCGAGGCCTTCGCGGAGCGATGCGGCGGCGCCGGGATGCGTCCGCTCGAGTCCCGCGGCGAGCTGCGTGAGCCGGCGTTCGGCGAGCGCGGCATCGGGGAGCGCATACGCCTCTTCGAGCGCCCGGCCGATGCGGGGTCGCATCGCCTCGGGCAGATGGTCGAGGACGTTGCGGGCTTTGTGAATCTGGCAGCGATGGACGAGCGCGGCCCGCCCGCAATGCTCGCGGATCGCTTTACGGAGCCCCGTGCCGCCATCGACGATGAAAAGCGTCGGGCGATCGAGATCGAGCCCGCGCTCGCGGAGATCGGTCAGCATCGCCTTGCATACAGTCGCATTCTCCGTGGTGCCTTCGCGCAGTGCGAGGACGTGCTTGTGCCCGTCGGCCGCGATTCCCAAGGCCAAGAGGATGATGTGGTCGCGGAAATGGAGACCATCAATCAGGATCACCCGGACGTCGAGCGTGTCGAGCGGCTGCGCGAGCCACGTCGTCAGCCGCGCCTGGGTGAGCGCCACGAAGCGGCGCGATACGCTGCTCTTCGTGATCGCGTGCTCGGTCCGCCCGGCCGGCAGTGGATCGAGCGTGCGTCCGTACGCCCGGGTCGATACGCCGACGGCCAGGGCGGCGAGCGTGTGCGCATCGAGGGGATCGCGCGCGGCGGCATACGCGAAGCTCGGCAGCGCGAGCTCCGTGCCGTCGCGACTGCGGACGCGCAGCCGCGGCACGAGAATGCGCCGGCCCCCGAGTGTAACTTCGCCGCGCGCTTGCCCGTGTCGATAGGCGCGACGCTGCGAATCGGGAATGTGCGGTGGACCGCAGAGCTGCGTGCGATCCCCTTCCATCATCGTCGTGAGCACCTGCTGCCCCGCCTCCAGACACAGCCCGAAGAACGCGGTGCGGGTATCGGCGAGAATGTGGAGCAACGGCAGTGGCAACTGCGCGGTGGCGAGCGCGGCGCACGCGCGCGCTTCCCCACCCGAGGATCCTGTGCGACTCTTCTTCATCGGCGGCTCCTTTCGATACGGTTGTGGCGACCACCGTCCTAGCATCGGACGGCGGAAGGAGCCGCCGCTCTTCTTCTCAACCGATCAATTCAACAGCCGCTGGGACATCCGGAGGTGCAGGGTCGGGGGACCGGACGCCGAGCGTAGGACTGGGAGGGACGATGGGCAAGCAGAACGAGGCGGGGATCGATGTCAGCAAGGATGTGCTCGACGTAGCCGTTCGACGCGATGGGGCACGCGTGGAGACGGCGCGGTTCGCCAATGAGGCGACCGGTCATCAGAAGCTGGTGAGCTGGCTGACGAAGCGGGGCCACACGGCGCGGGTCGTCTTGGAAGCGACCGGCACCTACAGCTTGGACATAGCGCTGGTCCTGCATCGCGCGCGCGGCATCGAGGTGATGGTCGCCAATCCGCGGGCGATCAAGCAGTTCGCCGGCGCCCTGATGCAGCGGTCGAAGACGGATCTGACGGCGGCGGTAGCGCTCCGCGAGTATGCGACGCGCATGCCGTTCGTGGCCTGGGTGCCACCCACGGCGCCGGTGCTCGAGCTGCGGGCCATGGCGCGACGCATCGCCGCGCTGGTCGTGGAGCGCACCCGGGAACGCAACCGGCGGCATGCGCTGACCGCCACCGCAGAGCATCTC
>VBKW01000195.1:569-2853 GCA_005879405.1 Deltaproteobacteria bacterium | reverse complement strand
TCCGTCGTCGTGTTGTTGTTCGTGACCATCCTGATCCGACTCTGTACCGATCTCGCGATTCCAGGCTGGGCGACGTACTCGAGCGGGCTACTCGTCGTCATCTCGTCGCAGGTACTCATCGTAGCGTTCGTCGGTGCATTTTTCATTCTGAACAGCCGCAACAATCTGAGCTTCGTCCCTCTTCGCGACTACAAGCTGTTCATCAAGGCTCTCGACCGTG
The DNA here is from genome assembly GCA_005879405.1 of Deltaproteobacteria bacterium. Classification (GTDB taxonomy): domain Bacteria; phylum Desulfobacterota; class Binatia; order UTPRO1; family UTPRO1; genus DP-19. The sequence goes on along the minus strand of VBKW01000195.1, from coordinate 2,633 downwards.
TGTACCCTTAAGGCGGCCTCGGGAAAGGCGATGGTGGATTTCAAATACGGAGGGTCCGAGCTCGAGGTTTTTGCGCATGCGACCAATTGGAAGCGGTACTGGCGCGATCTGCTCGTCCCCTTTCTCCGCGGCGACGCGCTCGAAGTCGGATCCGGCATCGGTGCCAACACCGGTTTGCTCGCGCCTCGCCATCCGGGGCGCTGGACGAGCTTGGAGCCCGATCGTGAGTTGCTCGATGAGGCGCGGCGCCGCCTAGCGGCAGCGGGCGTCGCGCACTGCTGCACGTTCGAGTGCGGCACGGTGCGCTCTCTCGAGGCGACGCGCATATTCGACACCGTTCTCTATCTCGACGTGCTAGAGCACATCGAGAACGACCGGTTGGAGATGGAGCACGCCGCACAGCACCTCGCGGCCGGCGGTCGCATCGTCGTGCTGGCGCCGGCGCATCAGGCGTTGTTCACGGAGTTCGATCACGCCGTGGGTCACTTCCGGCGATACGGCAAGCAATCGCTCGCCGCAGTCGCGCCCGCCGGCTTGAGGTGCGAGCGACTCTTCTACGTCGACAGCGTCGGTTTGTGCGCGTCGCTCGCGAACCGCTTGTTTCTGCGGCAAAGAATTCCTTCTCTCGAACAAATCACGTTTTGGGACCGCGCGATGGTGCCGATCTCGCGTGCGGTCGATCCGCTGCTTCTCCGCTCCGTCGGCAAATCGATCATCGGCGTGTGGCGGAAGCCCTCCTGACAGCGCGCGTCGAATGCTCGATACGAAGGCGACCGACACTCAGCGACAGTCGACTGCACGCCTGTGGCTTTTGCCGCCGTTCACGGTGATCGTTTTCCTGCTCCACCTGGTCGTCGTGTGGAGGTTGCGCGCGGCAAGCATTCTCGAAGATCCCGGGACGGGATGGCACCTCGTTACGGGTCGTTACATCCTCGAGACGATGTCCATCCCTACCCACGATATTTTTTCCTATACCGCCACCGGGAAGGAATGGATCACCGATTATTGGCTTTTCGAGATCGTGAGCGCGACACTCCAGCGGCTCGGAGGCTTGCCACTCTACGCGGCGGTGTGCGCGTTGATCTACGGTGCGATTCCCGTCGTGCTCCTCCGACGGATGCTCCGCATGGGCACCGGTCTCGTACCGGCCGTCGTTCTCACGTTGATGGCGTACGTCGTGCTGATGTCACACGCGCTCGCACGCCCTCGGTCTCTATGGTGGGTGCCGCCGGTGACGGTGGCGTGGTGCAACATGCACGGCGGCTTCCTTGCCGGGCTCACGTTGGTCGCGATTTTCGCCGGTGTGGCGACTCTACGCGCGGTGCTCTTTCGGGATCCCGAAGAACGCCGCCGTGCGTTCGTGTTCGGGGGATTGCTCGGCGTGATGGCGCTCGCCACGCTGTGCAACCCTGTCGGCCCGAGATTGCATCTCTCGATTCTGGAGCAGATCGACCCCAAGTCGGCGGGGTACTTCACCGAATGGGTCAGTCCGAACTTCCTGCAAGGCGGCGTCTCCGTGAGAATATTCGAGCGCGTTCTTCTGTTACTCGTCCTGCTGCTCGCGCGCCCGCAACGGACATTGTCGTGGGTGGAGTGCGCCCTGCTCGTTTTTTTCCTTGACCAAGCCCTGCATTCCGTTCGACACATGAATCTCTTCGTGCTCGTTGCGGCGCCTATCGTTGCGCGGGAGCTGAGCGCGATCGCCGACCGCATCCTGCCCGGCATTCAGGCACGCATCGCGCGTATTACTGCGCACCACGGAGCGTTGCGGAGCCACCTGCTGTACTTCCCACTCATCGGGATCGGCTTCGCCGGGCTCGCCGTGGCGGGCGCCACGCCGTTCCCCACGACGCTCGACGGCTTGCAACTCAGCAAGGGAGCGGGGGAGTTCATCGCGGCGCATAAGGAGCGGTTCGAGCGCATCTTCAACACCGACAATATGGGTGGGCCCTTGATCTACAAGTTCTGGCCCGACTTGAAGGTGTTCGTCGACGACCGGTTCTTCGTCTACGGCGACGACTTCGTCATCGACAAATACCTGAAGGTGTTCTTCGCGGAGCGTGG
>VBKW01000195.1:0-548 GCA_005879405.1 Deltaproteobacteria bacterium | reverse complement strand
TGCGATACTCTTTTCCGTGCGCCGCCCGAGTGGACGCTGGCCTACGACGATGAGAAGACGTCGATCTTCTTCCGGAGCGGCGCCGCAGAACGGAGCTGTGATGCCCGCGTGGGCCGCGGTTGCTCGACTGGCGAGGTCTCGTAGCCTACTCGTCAGTTCGGACGCCGACACCCCCGGAACCGAAAACACTCGTCGCGCTCGTCCGGCCGACGACGCCGAGTGTGGGGTGAGCCGCCGGCTCTCCGAGCTGCTCCCAGTCCGAGCCGGTCCAGCGCAAGCGAAAATCGAGGAGATACCCGCGCGGCGTCTCGACCCAAGCGGCTTTGGCAAGCGCGGCATCGAGATCGCCGCCATTCACGTTTGTGGCCCGCTTTTCGAACTCCGTTGCTCGGACACGCACCGTGACGACGGGGTTGGCACCAGGATCGACGCCGATCACGTCGTGCTTCTGCTCCGCGCGACGATAGGTGGCGCGCAAGAGGTAGGGTTCCGTAGGGGGTCCGGTGCGCTCGACTTTGGGCGCCTGGCGCAACCGCTCCTCACTGGCG
>VBKW01000194.1 GCA_005879405.1 Deltaproteobacteria bacterium | reverse complement strand
TTCGCCGTGACGCAAGAAGAGGCGACCGAGTCGCCCTTCCGGAACGCGTACTGGCACGAGGAGCGCGCCGGCATCTACGTCGACGTCGTCTCCGGCGAGCCGCTCTTCAGCTCACGCGACAAGTTCGACTCCGGCACGGGATGGCCGAGCTTCACGCGCCCGCTCGAGCTGGCGAACGTGCGCGAGCGCGTCGACCGCGGGCTGTTCGTCGCGCGCACCGAGGTACGCTCCGCGCACGCCGACTCGCATCTCGGTCACGTCTTCGACGACGGGCCGCCGCCGACGGGGAAACGCTACTGCATGAACTCCGCCGCGCTCCGCTTCGTGCCCGTCGAGCGTCTCGCCGCCGAGGGTTACGCGCAGTATCTGCCGCTCTTCGGCGCCGCGCCCGCCGTGTCCGGCGACTGATCCGCCGGGCTCAGGACTCGTCGGCCGCGCTGCCGGCGCCGACGAACCGGTCGGCGGCGTCGGCGAAGAGGACGTTGAAGGTCGTCAGGCTGCCGTAGGCGCGCGTGATGTACTCGTGGAGCTCGAGCCGGTCGCTGTCGGCGAGCTTCGGGTGGTTGTTGATCCGCTGCTCGAGGACGCGCAGGCGATCGCGCACCATGACGATCTTGCGGAAGAAGGCGTCGATCGGGACGACTTTCTCCTGCGTGCCGGCCTTGCCGGGACGCAGGACGAGCTGGCCGCCTTGCCAGCGGTCGGCGATAACGCCGGACGTCGACTGGTCGGCGTTCAGAATCGCTCGCACGCCCTGCATGATCTTTCTGACGTCGGCCTCCTCGAGCATTCGCGATCCTCCTCGCCGTGTTCCCAATCACGCTGCCACGGGCACGGCAACTCGTCGCGCGCGACGGCGCGCGCGACGTCGCCGCTCGGCCGGGCTATCGTCAGCGCCGGCGACGCGCGTCCTTGCCCTCGACGAGATCGGTCAGAAAGCGCGTGGCGGTGGTGCCCCAATGGAGGACGCTGTCAGTGACGCCGGGGACGAGCGCCGCGAGCTTCTCGAGCGTCGCCGCGCCCGGTGGCACGGCGAGCTCGACGAGGCGGAAGCGCGCCGCCGCGAGGATCGCCCACACGACCCATGCCGTCGGCATGTTGAGGGCCGACGGCCAGACGTCGAGCTCCGACTCCGCGAAGTGCTCCGCCATCGGCGTCTCGATCACGCCCGGCATGACGAGCGCGACGTGGACCGGCGTGCCGCGGAGCTCGACGCGCAGCGCCTCGGTCACGCCGACGAGCGCGAACTTCGTCGCGCAGTAGCCGCCGATCGGCGACACGCCGCGGCGACCCCCGAGCGAGGCGACGTTCACGACGCAGCCGCCGTCCTTTTGCATGCGCATGCGCGCCACCGCCTGCTGCATCACGTAGACCGCGCCGAAGAAGTTCACCTGGAACATCGCCCGCAGATCCGCCGCGCGCATGTCGACGACCGGCGACGGAATCAGCATCCCGGCGTTGTTCACGACGACATCGAGGCGCTCGAAATGCTCCACGATCGTGCGAAAGGCGGTGCGGACCGCGGCCTCGCGCGTGACGTCGGTCGGCACGACGAGCGTCTCGCCGCCGCGGCCCGCGATCTCCTTCGCCACCTCCTCGAGCACGGCGCGCCGCCGCGCCACGAGGGCGACGCGCGCGCCGAGGGCGCCGAACGCGACCGCTGTCGCGCGTCCGATCCCGCTCGACGCGCCGGTGACGACGACGGTCCTGCCGCGGAATGCCCGCGTCCACAGCACGCCGCTCCGTAGCGCGCGGCTCGCTGCTGCGTCAACGCTCGTCTTCGCCGCGGATGCTCGAGAACGGGGCGTCGGTGCGGGCGGCGGCCGTCAGTGTGCGCCGCCGCCGACGGCGTCGAGGCGGTAGACGACGCCGTCCAACGAGATGATGTACAGCTCCCCATCCGCGTCCTCGCCGAATGACGAGATATTCGCGAGCTGCGAACGTGGGTCGAGGGCGGGGCGCCACTCCCAGGAGTCGCGCAGCGTGCCGTCCGGGCCGCGGCGCACGCTGCGGATGATCGCGGTGCAGTAATCGGCGTAGAAATAGCTGCCGGTGAGCGTCGGGAGGGCGTGGCCGCGGTAGACGAAGCCACCGGTGATCGAGCATCCCTCGTCATGGCTGTACTCGAGGATCGGCACCACGGACTGCGTCGGGTCGCAGTTCCGCCGCGCGTAACAATGGCGTCCCTCCATGGTGTTCCAGCCGAAGTTCACCGGCTTCGCGGCGGCGAGCGCCGCTGCGGGGAGAATGTCGATCTCCTCCCAGCGATTCTGGCCGACGTCGGCGATCCAGAGATCGCCGGTCGCAGGGTCGAACGCGTAGCGCCACGGATTGCGTAGCCCCTTGGCAACGACGACGGGTTGCGGGCGCTCGCCGTGCTCGTCGACGTCGAGGCGGAACATCTTGCCGAGGAGCGTCGCCTCGCTCTGGCCGTTCCCGTGCGGATCGCCGGCGGAGCCGCCGTCACCGAGGCCGACGTACAGCTTGCCGTCCGGCCCGAAGACGACGTCGCCGCCGTTGTGGTTCGCGTAGGGCTGTTTGACGAACAGCAGCTCGCGCTCGGACGTGGGATCGGCGTGATCGGGATCGTCGGCGCGTGCCGCGAACTCGACGACGCGCGTGTCGCCCTTCGTATCGGTGAAGTTCACGTAGACGCGTCGCGTGTGTGCGAAGTCGGGGTGGAACGCGAGGCCGAGGAGCCCTTGCTCCGTCCACCCGGAGACGCGACCGCGGAGGTCGAGAAACGCCGCCGCCGCGGGTTGCAGCCGCCCGTCGACGACGATGCGCACGAGTCCCTTCTTCTCGACGATGAACAGCCGCCGCTGCGGATCGCCTGGCGCGAACGTGAGCGCGACCGGCTGATCCAGCCCGTCGAGCACCTTCGTGAGCGTCACCCCCCGCGCGACGTCGGCGGGGACCGGCGGCGGCGGTGGCGGCGTGGGCCCGGTAGGACGACGCGCGCCGCCGGCGAGCGTCGCCACCGCGGCGAGGGTGACAGCTCCGAGCGCCGTGACGATCCGGGTGGTGTCGCGCTTCGTCGTCGCGGCCCTCTCGCAAGTTGTATACGTCGGCCGGCGGCGGCGTAAGGCACCTCTTGTCCGCTCGCGCCGTCCTTGCGTGAGGCGCTACCATCGCCGTCGAATCCGTCGGAAGGAGCCGCGACGTTCATGAAGCTCTATGCGCATCTCTTTTCTTCGTACTGTCAGAAGGTCCTGACTGCGCTCTACGAGAACGCGATCCCGTTCGAGCTCCGCATGCTCACGCCCGGAGATCAGCAGGCGGCGGCCGAGCACGCAGCCCTGTGGCCGCTCAAGCGGATGCCGGTGCTCGTCGACGGCGGACGCACCGTCGTCGAGACGAGCATCATCATCGAGCATCTCGACCTGCATCACCCCGGTCCGGTGCGGCTGATTCCCGCGGACGCACGCGCGGCGCTCGTCGTTCGGATGCTGGATCGATTCTTCGACAATTACGTGATGACGCCGATGCAGAAGATCGTGTTGGACGGCATTCGTGCGCGGGAGCATCGCGACCCGTTCGGAGTCGCCGAAGCGCGCGCGCTACTCGACACCGCGTATCGCTGGCTCGACGGTGCGATCGCCGGACGTGCATGGGCGGCGGGCGATGCCTTCACGCTCGCCGACTGCGCCGCCGCGCCGGCGTTGTTCTACGCGGACTGGGCGCACGCGATCGGTCCGACATACGGGAACGTGCATGCGTACCGGCGGCGCCTGCTCACGCGGCCGTCTTTCGCGCGCGCCGTCGACGAGGCACGCCCCTACCGGCCTCTCTTTCCACTCGGCGCGCCGGACCGCGACTAGGCGACCGCTGCGCTCAGCGCTCGAGGAGACGCAGGCGGGCGCTGATGCGCTGCACTTCGCTTTCGTCGCCGGCGGCTGCGGCGGCGGCCAGCTCGCGGTGCAGGAGCCGGCGCTCGTCATGCACCGACAGCGACGTCCGCTCGCGACGCGGCGTCCGCTCGTATCCGCTCTTGCCGCTGACCGAGGCTTCTTCGGTCGGACACGATTCGTTTCTCATCGTCGTCCTCCGCACCTGCGGGAGGATAGCAAACCGTACGCCGCTCCCGGGCGCACGTGTGCGTCGCTGCATCCGCTCCTTGCGCTCGCTGCGAGGGAAGATTTTACACCCGGCGATTGTATCGTCGGACGCGTGATCGCCGGCGTCCGTCGCCGTGGCGACTGTACTCGCGCGTGCGTAGCCGCTATGCCGGCGGCGATGACGAGCTCCGAACGCGCGGTACGGGATCGCGTCGACGACGCGGCCGGCGACGGATTTCGCTTCGATCCGTTCGACGTCGCCACCCGGCGCGACCCGTACGCGGTCTTTGCGCGCGCACGGCGCCAGCATCCCGTGTTTCCGCACGCCGGTTTCCCCGTCGTCTCGGTCTTTCGCTACGCCGACGTGCAACGGATCCTGAAGGACCCCACGACCTGGTCGAACAACTTCACCATCCCCGGCATCGACCCCGAGCTGATGCCCGACCCGAGCATGCTCGGTCTGGACCCGCCGCGGCACACGCGCCTGCGCGGTCTCGTGAATCAGGCCTTCACGCCGCGGATCGTGCAGGGGCTCGAGACGCGCATGCACGCGATCGCAGCCGAGCTCGTGGCCGCGGCGGTCGAGCGCGCCGAGGTCGATCTCGTCGAGGCGCTCACGTACCCACTGCCGGTGATCGTGATCGCCGAGATCATCGGCGTGCCGCCCGAGGATCGCGACCGCTTCAAGCACTGGTCGGACGTCGCGGTCGAGGGGCTCGGGTATGGCCTCTTCGTGCCGCCGACGCGCGAGCGCTTGCAACGGTTGAACGCCGTGCGGGAGGAGATGGACGCGTACTTCTCGGTGCTCGCCGACGAGCGCCGCCGTCGTCCGCGCGAGGATCTGCTGACCGGTCTCGTGCAGGCCGAGCTCGAGGGCTCGCACCTCACGCATGCCGAGATGCTGCGCATGCTGATCCTCCTCCTCGTCGCCGGCAACGAGACGACGACGAACCTGATCGGCAACGCCGTGCTGGCGCTCCTCGACCATCCCGACGCGCTGGCGCGGCTGCGCGCCGAGCGCGCGCTCTTGCCGTCCGCCGTCGACGAGGTGATGCGGTGGTCGTCGCCGGTGCAGATGGATCCGCGGCGAGCGACCCGCGCGCTCGAGCTGCACGGCCACAGCATCGACGCCGATCAGCTCGTCGTCTGCTGGCTCGGGTCGGCGAACCGCGACGAGGACGTGTTCCCGGACGGCGAGCGCTTCGACGTCGCCCGCACCGACAACCGCCACCTCGCCTTCGGCTTCGGGCCGCACTACTGCCTCGGCGCCAATCTCGCGCGCCTCGAGGCGCAGGTCGCGCTCGCGGCGCTCCTCGATCGTACCCGCGCCTTCGAGCGGATCGACGACGCGCCGCTGCCGCTTCACCCGAGCATCGTCTTCCGCGGCGTCACCGCGCTGCCGCTGCGATTGCATCCGCGGTAGGAGGACCTTCATGACGCGAACGACGTCGTCTCTCGCAGTCGCCGCGCTCGTCGTCGCGCTCGGCGCCGGCGCCGCCGACGCCACCGAGCTGCCCGCGTCGGTTCGCGAGCAGCTCGCGTCGGCCAAGTACGTGTACATCGCGACGCAGCGCAAGGACGGCAGCTTCGGCAAGCCCGCCGAGATCTGGTTCATGTACCACGATGGCGCCGTGTGGGTCGGCACGCCGCCGACGACCTGGCGCGTGAAGCGCATCAAGCATCACCGGCCGAACGCGAAGATCGCCGTCGGCAAGCCGGACGGGCCGTCCTTCGCCGCGGTCGGCTCGATCGTGACGGACCAGAAAGTCGCCGACCTGCTCTTCGAGACGTACGCGAAAAAGTATCCCGACCGCTGGCCAGGCTACGAGCAGAAGTTCAAGGACGGCATCAAGGACGGCTCGCGCGTGCTGGTGAAGTACGTCCCGAAGTGAAGACGCGACGTCGGGCGCGATGTGCCGACCGCCGCGCGCGTAGCGGCGACATGCGGTCGTAACTTGTCGCACCGCCGGGCGCGTGGTAGCCGCGGCGCGTGGCGCTCACGATCGAAAGCCCCGCCGACGTCGACGAGTACACCGAGTTCCTCGAGTTCTTCGACGACGTGTATGCCGAGCGCCGCGTGCGGTGGCCGTCGTTCGTCTCGTTCCAACTGCCGCTGCTGACCGGCGAGAGCCCGTTCGCGGAGCGGCGGCGCGTCCGGCCGTTCCTCGCGCGTCGCGACGGCCGCGTCGTCGCGCGCGTGCTCGCGGTCATCGACGAGGCGTATCAGGAGCGCTGGGGCGAGCCGCTCGGTCACCTGAACATGTTCGAAGCGCTGCCCGACGCGGCGGCGGCGACGCGACCGCTGCTCGCCGCGGCATCGACATGGCTCGCCGAGGAAGGCGCGCGGGCGGCACGCGTCGGGTTCGCGATGCTCGAGTCGCCGTTCGCGACCGATGCGTACGACGTGTTGCCGCCGTCGTGGCTGCGTCAGAACCCGCCTTATTACCACGCGTTCTTCGAAGATGCGGGCTTCACGCCCGAGCGGCGCTTCGTCGATTACAAGATCGAGGTGCGCCCGGAGCTGATCGCGCGCTGGCAGGATGCCGTCGATGCCGCCGCGCGGGCGGGCTTCGAGCTCATCCGGCTGCGTGACGTGCCGCCCGCGCGCGGTGTGGCCGAGTTCACGCGTGTCTGGAACGAGGCCTTCGCGCGCCACTGGGGCCAGACGCCGTTCAGCGACGCCGAGGTGCAGGCGCTCGTCGAGGTGCTGGCGCCCGCCGGCATGCTGGACGTTTCACGACTCGCGTACGACCGTGGTGTCGCCGTCGGCGTCGTGTGGATCGTGCCGACGACGGCGTCGTTGGCGCTCACGGCGCCGGGTCGCGACGTCGCGCCCGCGGAGCGGCTGAACAACCTTGGCATCGGCGTCCTCGCGCCCGTGCGCGGCCGCGGGCTGAATCTGGCGCTCGCCGGCCGGGCGTTCCTCGATCTCGCGGCGCAGGGCGCGACGCACGTCAGCTACACGCTCGTCCTCGACGACAACTGGCCGTCGCGGCGCACCGCCGAGAAGCTCGGCGCCGCCGTGTGCGCCCACTACGTCGCCTACGGCCGACCGCTCGCCTGAATCGCCCTGGCCCCCATGGTCAGCGTCCTCGCATGCACGTATAACCGCATCGCATATCCCCTCGGAGGAGCGATCCCATGAGCGCGCACGACATTCCTGCGATGCCGGACCCGGCGGAGATCTTCGCCGCCTTCACCGCGTTTCACCGAACCGGGGCACTGAAAGCGGCGATCGAGCTCGATCTCTTTTCGGCGATCGCCGCCGGTGCGGCGACGGCCGACGATCTCGCGCGTCGTTGCGGCGCCTCGCTGCGCGGCGTCCGCATCCTCGCCGATTTTCTCGCCACCGGCGGCTTTCTCGCGAAGGAGGGGACGCGCTACGCGCTCACGCCGACGACCGCAACGTTTCTCGACCGCTCGTCGCCGGCGTACATGGGAAGCGCCGCCACGTTTCTCACCTCGTCGATGATGTGGGAGTCGTTCGCGAACGTCGGCGCCGCGGTCCGCAAGGGCGGCACGGTCGCCCCGGGCGAGGGCGTCGTCGCCGCCGAGAACCCGATGTGGGTCGAGTTCGCGCGCGCGATGGCGGCGCCGGCGACGTTCGCGGCGCGCTTGGTCGCGAACGTACTCGAGGTGCCGAAGGCGCCGCCGTGGAAGGTGCTCGACGTCGCCGCCGGCCACGGGATGTTCGGCATCACGCTCGCGCAGGCGAATCCGCGGGCGGAGATCGTCGCGCTCGATTGGGCGAACGTCCTCACCGTCGCCGAGGAGAACGCCCGCGCTGCCGGGGTGCAGGACCGCTTTCGGACGATCAAGGGCAACGCGTTCGAGGTCGATCTCGGCGCCGGCTACGACCTGGTGCTGCTGCCGAACTTCCTCCACCACTTCGACGTCGCGATGTGCGAGGCGTTTCTCCGCCGCGTGCGCGCGGCGCTCGTGCCCGGCGGCCGCGCGGTCACCGTCGAGTTCATCCCCGACGAGAGCCGGGTGACGCCGACCGTCGCCGCCTCGTTCGCGCTGGTGATGCTCGTCGGTACCCCGGCGGGCGATGCGTACACGTTCGCGGAGCTGGAACGGATGTTTCGCAACGCCGGCTTCGAGAGGAGCGAGCTCCGCGAGCTCCCGCCGTCGTTCCAGCGGGCGGTGGTCTCGACGAAGGGGTCGTGAGTCTCCTATGAGTACGCGACGAATCGGCGCCGCCGGTGTTTGCTGCGTACGTGACGCATCGGCGCCGCCGTCGCGGCGCCTGAAGGAGGGACCGCATGCCGGATGGACGTAAACGAATCGCCGCTCTGCTCGGGCTCGTGCTCGCCGCCGTGATCGTACTCGGACCGCGCGCCGCGCGCGCGTACGACCCGTACGACAGATACGACACGCGCAGCGAGCGCTATGAAGAGCGCCGCACGCGCAGCTACAACGACGAGTACATCTTCGCAACGACGAAGATGGTGAGCAACATGGACGTCGATGCGGCGATCAAAGTGCCGCTCTTCCCGCCGGCGATCGTCATCGATCTCGCGTTCCTGCCGGCCGAAGTGATCGCCGGCTGGTTCTGAGCGCCGCGCGGACGCTCGTCGTCAATTGGTCCATCGTCCGCGGGCCGATGATCGGCGCGGTGACGCCGGGCCGCTGCAAGAGCCAGGCGAGGGCGACGTCCGCCGGCTCGGCGCCGACCTCGCGGCAAAGCTGCTCGTAGCGCTCGAGCGCCCCGCGGTGGGCGGCGATCCGCGCCTGCATCCGCTCCGACGCGCGGCGGCCGGCGTTCGAGTTTTGCGTTCTCGGACCGATGGTGGTCGAATCGCGGCGATGGCGTCGATGCGTACGCGAGCGGCCGATGCGCCGGGCGCGTTTCCCGTGCCGACGCGGGCGCGACACACCGTTGTTGGGTTCTTGCTCGGGTTGATCGCGATCGCGTATCTCGATCGCGTGTGCATCGCGACGGCGGCGCCGGCGATGCGGGCGGAGCTCGGGCTGACGGACGCGCAGCTCGGGATCGTGTTCAGCGCCTTCACGTTCGCGTACGCGGTCTTCGAGGTGCCGAGCGGATGGATGGCGGATCGGTTCGGCGCGCGTGTGACGCTCACTCGCATCGTCGTCTGGTGGTCGCTGATGACCGCCGCGACCGGCGCGGCCGCCGGATTCGCGTCGCTGCTCGCGGTGCGGCTCCTCTTCGGTCTCGGCGAAGCCGGGGCGTTCCCGTCGATGGCGCGCGTCTACGCGCGTTGGCTGCCGCGCGCCGAGCGTGGACGGATGTTCGGGCTTGCGATCATGACCGGCGCCTTCGCCGGCGCCGTCACGCAGCCGCTCGTCGTCGCGCTGCTCGGCGTGACGACGTGGCGCCATACGTTCGCGCTCTTCGGCGGCGTCGGGCTCGTGTGGACGATCGCCTGGTGGCGGTGGTTTCGCGACGAACCGCACCAGCACCCGGCGGTGAACGCCGCCGAGCGTGCGCTCATCACGGCCGGCGGCGCCGAGACGCGCGCCCGCGGCCACTTGCCATGGCGCGCGGTCCTGCTACGGCTGGTACTTCTATCTCACCTGGCTGCCGACGTACCTCCTCCGCGCCCGGGGCTTCGATCTCGCGCAGGTCGGCTGGCTGGCGGCGTTGCCGCTGGTCGCGATCGGCGTCGGCGTGCTCGCCGGCGGCTCGCTGAGCGACGCGCTCGCGCGGCACGTCGGCACGCGCGCGGCGCGCCGCACGCCGGGACTCGTCGGTCTGCCGCTCGCGGCGCTCGCGATCGCCGGCGCCCTCCTCACCCGCACGCCGCTCGCGGCGGCGCTCCTCCTCGCCGCCGCCGCGGGTCTCGCCGCGCTCGGGGTCGCGCCGGCGTGGGCGGTCTGCCTCGAGATCGGCGGCTGTCACGCCGGCGTGGTGAGCGGCGCGATGAACACGTTCGGCAACCTCGGCGGGGCGCTCAGCCCGGTCGTAGTCGGCTTCGCGCTCGAGCGCTGGCACTCGTGGGAGGCGCCGCTCTGGAGTGTCGCCGCTTGCTATGCGCTCGCCGCGCTCGCATGGCTCGCGATCGATCCGTCGACGACGATCGACGGGGTCTAACGTCGCCACGGATCAGTCGGCGGCAGCCGCGTTATAGCCGGCGCGCTTCGGTCAGCACCGGCGGCAGCAGAAATCCGGGCACGCGCAAGATGCGACGTTGCCCCGTGACCGCGAACCCCGCGGCCTCGACGCGGCGGCGCAGCGCCGCCGGCGTCGGCCAACGGAGCGGCGCGCCGAGGAGACGCGAGCCGATCCGGAAAACGTCGCCGATGACGGCGAGCGGCGGGTTCACGAAGCCGAGGAGGAGCGTGCCGTCGGGTCGCAGGACGCGCGCGATCTCGGCGAGCGCGGCGTCCTGATCGGGAAACCAGTGAAACGCCTCCGTCGACACCACCGCGTCGAACGCGCCGCTGGCAAACGGCAAGCGGAGGGCGTCGCCACGCACGAGCGCGAGACCGGCGGGCGTTGCGCCGTGCGCCGCCGGCGTCGACGTACCGCCGACCTGCACCGGCACCGCGGAGCCGTCGCGCAGGCGCTCCGCGGCGTGCGTCAGCATGCCGCTCGAATAGTCGCACCCGGCGAGCCGGCGCGGCCGAAGCTCGCCGGCGATGCGTGCCAGCAGCTGCCCGGTGCCGCAGCCGAGGTCGAGCACCGACTGCGGCGGACGCCGGCGCAACGCACGTAGGACCGCGTCGTGCACCGGCCGATACGTCATCCACTGCAGCACGGGATGATCGTAGACGCGCGACCACACGTCGAAGAACCCGCGCGGCGGTCCCCACGCACGCGTGGCCGCGGTGGCGCCTCGCGCGCGCGGCCGGTTCGCGTCGTCGGCCACGCTACTTGGCGGCGATCAGCGTGAGCCGCGGCAGCGCGAAGCGGAAATTCTCGCCGCGCGGCTCGATCCGCAACGCCGCGACGAGCGCCGGCGGCGCGGCGGCGAAGCGCGCGCGCAGCGCGCGCACGGCGTCGGGCGGCGTGCCGATGCGCGCCGTCCAGGCCTCGAAATCCATGCCGTCGCCCTCGTCGTAGTAGCCGAGGTCGCACTCGACGACGCGCATCCGTGCCGCGGCGATCATGTGTCGCCACTCCGACGGCCGCCAATTGCGTACGTGCGAGGGATCGCGCAGCGTTTCGATCTCGTTGATGGCGCGGTCGATCTCGTCGTCCTCCGGGACCATCGTGTCCGCGACGAGGAGGCGTCCGCCCGTACGCAGCACGCGGGCGATCTCGCCGACGGCGTGCGGCAGCGACGCGAAGTGGTGCGTCGTGAGACGGCACGCGACCACGTCGAAGGTCGCGTCGGCGAAGGGCAGGGCCTCGGCCGCGCCTTGCGCGACGGTCACGTTGCCGACCGTACGCAGCGCCGCGTTCCGTCGCACCTCGTCGAGCATCGAGCGCGTGAGGTCGAGGGCGGCGACGCGCGCGACGTGCGGCGCGAACGCCAGCGCCGTGTGCCCGGCGCCGGTCCCGAGGTCGAGCACCGCGTCGGTCGGCCGGGGTGCGAGCCGCGCGACGAGCCGCGTCAGCGCCTCGACGTCGGCGTGCCCGCGGCTTGCCGTGTAGCGCGCCGCATTCGGGCCGAAGCTCGCCTGTACGCGGGCATAGGTGGTGAGATCGTCGGGCACCGCACGCGAGTGTAGGAGTCGCGCAGTGGCCGCGCAATCGCGTCGTGCCCGTCGCAGAGCCGCGGCTCTGCGACGCGCCGCCGTGAATGTGATGCCGTCCGCGTCGCCGAAACTCGCGGGTGCAGGCCTAAGCCACTGCCAACTCTCGCGCGCGCTGTACTCTCCGCGCGGGCTCGCATAATTGGACGCGATGGTGCGCGGGGCTCTTGGATGGGTCGCAGTCGCGGCGGCGGGGGCGTACGCGGTGGCTCGGCTCGCGCTGGTGCGTGGCGAGACGGTGAACGCGGTGTGGTTCGTCATCGCCGCGGTCGCGGTGTACGCGATCGCCTACCGCTTCTACGGCGCCTTTCTCGCGGCGCGCCTCTTCGCGCTCGACGAACGGCGGCAGACGCCGGCCGAGCGCATCAACGACGGCCGCGACTTCGTGCCGACGAATCGCTGGGTCGTCTTCGGGCATCACTTCGCGGCGATCGCCGGGCCGGGGCCGCTCATCGGGCCGACGTTGGCGGCGCAGTTCGGCTACCTACCGGGGACGCTCTGGATTCTCGCCGGCGTCGTTCTCGGCGGCGCGGTGCAAGATTTCTGCATCCTCTGTGGCAGCCTGCGGCGCGACGGGCGCTCGCTCGGGCAGATGGCGAAAGACGAGATCGGGCCGCTCGGCGGCTTCGCGGCGCTCGTCGGCGTCTTCTTCATCATGGTGATCCTGATCGCCGTCCTCGCGCTCGTCGTCGTGAACGCGCTGCGGCAGAGCCCATGGGGAACGTTCACGGTCGCGGCGACGATCCCGATCGCGATGGTGATGGGCTGGTACATGAAGGTCGTCCGCCCGCACAACGTCGCCGGCGCGACGCTGATCGGCCTCGTCTTTCTCGCGATGGCCCTCGTCGGCGGGCGGTTCGTCGACCAGCACCCGATCCTGGCGCCCTGGTTCACGCTCAGCGGCCCGGCGCTCGCGTGGGCGATCATCGTCTACGGCTTCGCGGCCTCGGTCCTGCCGGTCTGGCTCCTGCTCGCGCCGCGCGACTATCTCTCGACCTTCGTGAAGCTTGGGACGATCGCCGCGCTCGCGGTCGGCATCGTCGTCATGCGGCCGGAGATCCATCTCCCTGCCGTCACTCGCTTCGTCGACGGGACCGGGCCGATCTTCGCCGGCAAGGTGTTCCCGTTCTGCTTCATCACGATCGCCTGCGGCGCCATCTCCGGGTTCCACTCGCTGATCGCATCGGGGACGACGCCGAAGCTCCTGCGCGAGGAGACGGACGCGCCGATGATCGGCTACGGCTGCATGCTGCTCGAGTCGTTCGTCGCGATCATGGCGATGATCGCCGCCGCCGCTCTCCAGCCCGGGGTCTACTTCGCGATCAATAGCCCGGCGGGCGTCGTCGGCGCCGACCCCGCGGCAGCTACGGCGACGATCTCGCAATGGGGTTTTCCGGTCACCGCGCCGGAGATGGCGCATCTCGCCGACGAGATCGGCGAGCGCACCCTTTTCGCCCGGACCGGCGGCGCGCCGAGCCTCGCCGTCGGCATGGCGAGCATCTTCGCCCGCACCCTCGGCGGCACGGCGCTCGCGCTTTGGTACCACTTCGCGATCATGTTCGAGGCGCTCTTCATCCTGACGACGCTCGACGCGGGGACGCGCGTCGGCCGCTTCATGTTGCAGGATCTACTCGGCCACCTCTGGGCGCCGCTCGGACGGACCAGCTGGTACCCGAGCGTCGTCGCGACGAGTCTCGTCGTCGTCGGCGCCTGGGGCTATTTCCTCTACCAGGGCGTCGTCGATCCGCTCGGCGGCATCAACATCCTTTGGCCGCTGTTCGGCATCGCCAACCAGCTCCTCGCCGCGATCGCGCTCGCGGTCGCGACCACGATCATCATCGGCAGCGGGCGGGCGCGCTACGCCTGGACGACCTTGGTGCCGCTCGCCTGGCTCCTCGCGGTGACCATGACCGCGGGGTACCAAAAGATCTTCGCCGCCGACCCCGCGATCGGGTTCCTCGCCCAGGCGGACCGCCTCGCCGCGGCCGTTGCCGCCGGCACCGTGCCGGCGGCAAAGCTCGGCGAGATGCGTGCCCAGATCTTCAATTTGCGTCTCGACGCCGGCCTCACCGCGCTCTTCATGGCACTCGTCGCCTTGATCGTCCTCGAGGCGGGACGCGCCTGGTACCGCGAGGTCGGCGGCCCCGCGCGTGCCGGCGAGCTGTCGCTGCGCGAACCGTCGCCGGGTACGTTGTAACGCCGCAGGCGCGCACCGACGCCGAGCCGGTCCGATGCGCGTGGCGCGCACGAATTACTCGCGCGCGACGTGTAAAGCTTGCACGTCGTCGCGTCGCGCATCGCGACGTCGAATTCGCCTCGAGTTCGCGACGTGACGGAGGCGACCATTTCGCGCACCTCGGCGGCAAATTTCGGCGATCGTCGTCGTCACCCGAGTGCGCGACGGTCCTGCTGGTATGCGCCTTGCTGCTCGCTTCGGTTGATCGTCAGCACAGACCCGCCAAAGGAGGACTCGATGGCACGATCAACCAAGGAAAGTCGCACGCGGCAATCGTCGCGTGCGGATGGGCGTGGCACCACGGCCACGCAGCTCCTCAAGAATGATCACGCGACCGTGAAGCAGCTCTTTGCGCGCTTCGAGAAGCTGGGTGAGGGCGCACAGGAGACGAAGCAAAACACCTTCTCGGAGATCCAGCGGGAGCTCGAGACCCATTCGACGATCGAGGAGGAGATCTTCTACCCGGCGGTGCGGGAAGACGTCGGCGGGACGGAGGAGCTCGTCGACGAGTCGCTCGAGGAGCACGCCGTCGTGAAAACGCTCCTCCGCGAGCTCAGCTCGCTCTCGGCCGAGGACGAGGAGTTCGACGCCAAGATGACGGTCCTGGAGGAGAACGTCGCGCATCACATCGAGGAGGAGGAGGGCGAGATGTTCCCCAGGGTCGAGGCGCAGCTCGGGCAGAAACGCCTGCAGGAGCTCGGCAGCCAGCTCCAGGCGCGGAAGGAAGCCCTCGGCCAGCCCACGATCAAGCGCATCATGAGCGGCGTGAGCGGCCTCATCTTCGGGAACGAGAGCGCCGCGGAGAAAGAGGGCGCGGCACGCGGCGGTCGGCGGCGCTCCGCGGGCAAGTCGTCGGCGAAGCAGCGCGGTATCAACAAGAAGCGTGCCGGCGGGGCACGCGCAGCGCAGAAGCCGTCGACCGCGAGCGCGAAGAAGCGCCGCAGCGGGCGGAGCGCCGAGACCAAGGGCGCCCCGCGCCGGTCGCGCGGGCAGAAGCGCACCGCCGCCGGCGGTGGCAATCGGCGCCGCGGCTCCGGGCGCTCGTCGAAGAGACGCTGAGCAGCGAAGGCGCGTCGTACCCGGCGCGGGATGGGCGCGTTGCGTCCTCTCGCGCCGGCGCCGTGCGACTGGTGCTCGACTGCGTCGACGCGCTAGGACTCCGGCGACGACCTGGAATCGTCGAGGAGGACTCCCATGGTGCAGATCGGAACCTTCGCTCCGCAGGGATGGCGGCTCGAGCTGCGCGGCGTCGACGGCGCGGCCGCGCAGTGGGCGCGTACGAAGGGCGTCGCGCTCGAGCTCGAGCGTCTCGGCTACGACTCGCTCTGGCTCTACGATCACTTCCACACCGTTCCCCGTCCCGAGATCCAGCCGACGTTCGAGTGCTGGACGACGATGGCGGCGCTCGCGGAGGCGACGTCGCGCATCCGCCTCGGCCAGCTCGTGACGTGCGCGCTCTACCGTAATCCCGGATACCTCGCGAAGATCAGCAGCTGCGTCGACGTGATCAGCGGCGGTCGCGTCGACGTCGGTCTCGGCGCCGGGTGGAAGGAAGACGAGTTCGCCGCCTATGGCTACGACTTCGGGACGATCCGCAGCCGCCTCGACCGCATGGCGGACACCGCGCGTATCCTGAAAGCGATGTGGACCGAGGAGCGCGCCAGCGCCCAGGGCAAGTACTTCGCCGTCAAAGACGCGGTGAACGAGCCGAAGCCGCTCCAGCGTCCGCACCCGCCGCTCTGGATCGGCGCCCAGGGGGAGCGCGTCGCGCTCCGCATGGTCGCCGAGCTCGCCGACGGCTGGAACCACAACCGCGGCCCCGGCATCTTCGAGCAGAAGCTCGAGATCCTCCATCGCCACTGCCGCGACGTCGGCCGCGATCCGCGCACGCTGCGCATCTCCGTCGAGCGCACGTGCGCGATCTTCGACGACGACCGCGAGCGCCAGGCGTTCATCCGGCGCTATTGGCCGACCAACAAACCGGAGCGCATCAACGCCTTTCTCGACGACAGCTGCGTCGGCACGACCGAGAAGGTGATCGACGAGCTGCGGTTCTTCATCGACCGCGGCGCCGAGCTGATCATCCTCTGGTTCCAGGATCTCGCCGACGTCGGCAGCGGCACGTCGCAAGCCGAGCGCTTCATGGAGCGCGTCGCACCGGTGTTGCGGCGCAGTTGAGCCACCACGACTGGTGGACAGAACGACGCCAGCGCGGTTTAACGACCGCGGCAGTCGAGCATGCACGCCACCGTCGATCACGTCGTCCTCTGGACCGACGACCCGCTGCGCGCGGTCGAGTTCTACGAGCGCATCGTCGGCCTCGCGCCGGTGCGCGTCGAGGAGTTCCGCGCCGGCCGAGCGCCGTTTCCGAGCGTGCGGGTCTCCTCCGAATCGATCCTCGATCTGATGAGCCGCGCCGCGGCTCCAGTCGTCGACGCGATGACCGGCAGCGACGCGAGCGCCGGGCAGCGCGTGAATCACGTCTGTCTCTCGATGAGCGAGGGGGAGTTCACGGCGCTGCGCGAGCGTCTCGCCGCGCACGACGTGCCGACGTCGGCGATGACGCAGCAGTCGTTCGGCGCCCAGGGACTCGCGCCGAACGCCTTCTACTTCCGCGACCCCGACGAGAACGTCATCGAGGCGCGATACTACGACTGACCGCCAGCGGCTCCCTGCCTACCCGCCGAGCTCGACGACGTCGAGCGCGCCGTCGGCGTAGCGCGCGCGCAGCACCTTCTTGTCGAACTTGCCGACGCTCGTCTTCGGCACCTCGGAGATGAAGCACCAGCGCTCTGGCAGCCACCAGCGCGCCACGCGATCGGCGAGGAACGCGCGCAAGGACTCGCACGTGACGTCGCAGCCCGCTTTGACGACGACGCACGCGAGCGGCCGCTCCTGCCAGCGCTCGTCGGGGACGCCGACGACGGCGGCCTCGACGACCTCGGGATGCGCCATGATCTCGTTCTCCAGCTCCACCGAGGAGATCCACTCGCCCCCCGACTTGATGACGTCCTTGGCGCGGTCGGTGATCTGCACGAACCCGTGCTCGTCGACGGTGCCGACGTCGCCGCTGCGCAGCCACCCATCGTGGAACTTCTCGGGCGCGGGGTCGCGGTAGTAGGCGCCGGTGACCCACGGGCCGCGCACCTCGATCTCGCCCGACGTGACCCCGTCCCACGGAATCGGCGCGCCGTCGGCGTCGACGATCCGCAGCTCGACGCCGGCGATCGCGCGCCCTTGCTTCGCGCGCCACGCCATCTGGTCGGCCGGCGGCGTGTCTTTCGGCGGGAAGGCGATCGACGCGAACGGACTCGTCTCGGTCATCCCCCACGCCTGCACGATGCGGACGCCGTGGCGCTCCGCGAACCGTTCCATCAGCGTGCGCGGTACCGCCGAGCCGCCGCAGGCGACGAGCCGCAGCGACGAGAAATCGACCGGGTTCGTCTCCGCATAGCGTAGGAGGTCGCTCCAGATCGTCGGCACGGCGCCGGAGACCGTCGGGTGCTCCTCGCTGATGAGGCGCGCGAGGGCCGCCGCTTGGAGGTGACGGCCGGGAAGGATGAAGTCGGCGCCGACCATCCAGCCGGCGTACGGGAGTCCCCAGGCGTTGGCGTGGAACATGGGGACGATCGGCAGAATGCGATCGGTGTCGGTCAGCGCGTACGCGGCGCCGGAGCAGATCGCGAGCGAGTGGAGGTACGTCGACCGATGGCTGTAGACGACGCCCTTCGGGTTGCCGGTCGTGCCGCTCGTGTAGCACATCGCGGCGGCGGCGCGCTCGTCGAGCCGTGGCCAGTCGTACTCGGGGCGCTCGGCGGCGAGGAGGTCGTCGTAGCGCAGCACGCGCGCGCCGAGCGCGCTCGCGTCGCCGCCGCCGATCACGATCACGTGCTCGATCGTCCGCAGCTGGTCGCGGACGCCGGCGAGGAGCGACACACACGAGTCGTCGACGAGCACGACGCGGTCCTCGGCGTGATTCGCGACGTACGCCAGCTGCTCCGGGAATAGGCGAATGTTGAGCGTATGGAGGACGGCGCCCATGCTCGGCACGGCGAAGTACGCCTCGAAGTGCTCTTGCGTGTTCCAGCCGAAGGTCGCGACGCGGTCGCCGACGCGAATGCCGAGCCGATGGAGCGCCGCAGCGAGCCGCGTGGCGCGGTCGGCGACCTCGGCGAAGCGCGCGCGCCGGACGCGATCGCCCTCCACGGTCGCGACCTCGCTCGCGGCGTGAATCGCCTGACCGTGACGGAAGACGTCGGTGATCGTGAGCGGGTGGTCTTGCATCGTGCTGAGCAGCATCGTCGTCTCCTGGGCGGGATCGCCTCTCCTAAGCCGGCGCGCGGCGCCGGTCAACGCGACGTCCCTCGCGACGCCCCCTCGAGCGGCGATATGCGAGCGCCCTTGCGCCGTCGGACGAGGACGCTCCTACCTGAAGGCGATCGGATTCAGCGACGCCGACCTCGGGCGCCCGATCGTCGGCGTCGCCAACACCTGGACCGAGACGATGCCGTGCAACTTCGGGCTGCGTGCGCTCGCCGAGCACGTGAAGCGCGGCGTGCGTGCCGCCGGCGGGACGCCAATGGAGTTCAACACGATCGCGATCAGCGACGGCATCACCATGGGCACGGAAGGCATGAAGACGTCGCTCGTGAGCCGCGAGATCATCGCCGACTCGATCGAGCTCATGGGTCGCGGCCATATGTTCGACGCGATGGTGGTCCTCGTCGGCTGCGACAAGACGATTCCTGCCGGCGCGATGGCCCTCCTCCGTCTCGACGTGCCGGGGCTCGTCCTCTACGGCGGCTCCATCCAGCCCGGCCGCTTCCACGGCCGCGACGTCACCATCCAGGATCTGTTCGAGGCTGTCGGCGCCAACGCCGCCGGGAAGATGAGCGACGCCGATCTGCGTGAGCTCGAGGACCACGTCTGCCCCGGCGCCGGCGCGTGCGGCGGCCAGTTCACCGCCAACACCATGGCGATGGCGCTCGAGTTCCTCGGCCTGTCGCCGATGGGGACGGCCAGCGTCGCCGCGACCGACCCGGCGAAGGAGCAGGTCGCGGCGGAGTGCGGGTCGCTCGTCCTCGACCTGCTACGCCGCGGCGTCACCCCGCGCGCGATCACGACGCGCGCCGCATTCGAGAACGCGATCGCCGGCGTCGCCGCGAGCGGCGGCTCGACGAACGCCGTGCTGCACCTCTTGGCGCTGGCGCGCGAGATCGGTGTCCCGCTCACCATCGACGACTTCGATCGTGTGAGCCGCCGCACGCCGCTCCTCGCCGATTTGAAGCCGGGCGGCCAGTACACGGCGGTCGACCTCGGTCACGCCGGCGGGACCGGCGTCGTCGCGCAGCGCTTGCTCGCCGCCGGGCTCGTCGACGGCGGCGCGCTCACCGTGCGCGGCACGTTCGCCGACGAGGTCGCGCGCGTGCGCGAGACCCCGGGGCAAGTCGTCGTGCACCCGCTCGCGCAGCCGCTGAAGGCGACGGGCGGGCTCGTCATCCTGAAGGGCAATCTCGCGCCCGACGGGTGCGTCGTGAAGGTCGCCGGCCACGAGCGGCTCACGCATCGCGGGCCGGCACGCGTCTTCGAGCGCGAGGAGGACGCGATGGCGGCGGCGACGCACGGGACGATCAAGGCCGGCGACGTCCTGGTGATCCGCTACGAGGGTCCGCGCGGCGGCCCCGGCATGCGAGAGATGCTCGGCGTGACGGCGGCGCTCACCGGCGCCGGCCTCGGCGAGCAGGTCGCGCTGCTCACCGACGGCCGCTTCAGCGGCGCGACGCGCGGTCTCATGGCGGGACACGTCGCCCCGGAGGCGGCGGTCGGCGGACCGATCGCGGCCGTCTGCGACGGCGACCTCATCACCTTCGACATCACCGCGCGCCGGCTCGACGTCGAGGTTTCCGACGTCGTCTTGCGCGAGCGGCTCGCCGCCTGGAAACCGCCTGCGCCGCGCTACACGAGCGGCGTCTTCGCGAAGTACGTCGCCCTCGTCTCGTCCGCCGCCGAAGGCGCAATCACGCGCCCGCGCTGACCATCACGCGCGGCCGCGCGACCATCGCGCGGCCGCGGCGACTCATCGCGGTTACGTTGCCGCGTCCGGATCCTGTACGGCCGGGTTCACGCGGATCACGAGCATCTGGTCCGTCGTGAACGCCTCGGGATCGACTGTGCCTTGCGCGCCGAGGTAGCGGGCCACCTCGCGCGCGAGCGCTTGGCCGATCGCTTCGAGGTCTGTCACGCTCTGATCGGCGAGACCGCCGCGCGTCGTGACCGCGATACCGGAGTGCGCGGTGCCGGAGACGATCGACGGGCCGGGCTGGCCGCCACTCACCGCGTCGGTGCCCGACTGAGCCACGAACTCGTCCACGAAGAACACGTTGATCGTGTCACCCACGCCCTGCGGCGCGAGGCCGAAGAGCTCGTCCATCTCGTCCGATTGGCGATTCAAGTTGTGGTCAGGGACGACGCGGTCGGTGGTGCTGTCGAGCACATCGAGCACGGCGAGCCGCAACCCGGCGTCGCCGCCGATGTCGGTGCGGTCGGCGATCTCGACGTCGATGCCGATCGCGTTGAACGTGCGCGTGAGCTCGTGGAAGACCGTCTGAAACGCCGGCGAGTCGAGGGCGCTCGCCGCGTCGAGTCCCTTCGCGCCGACGAAGAAGAGCCGCACCCTGAGCGTGCCGGTCGTCGGGAACGGGCGGCGGTCGATGATGGCCGTCAGGTGGACCGTCGCCGCGACGCGGGTGCCGGCGGCGTTGAAGCTGCCGATGCTGAACGTGTAGGTCCCGCTCTCGATCGGCGTCGCGATCCGGCTCGGCACGATAGCGGTCGCGACCGAGCCGCCGACGTCTTGCGGCGAGACGGTGCCCGTGAGCGGATTCGCATCGCCGCGAGCGGATGTGACCACGAGCGCTCCGCTCGGCGCCCGCAGGGTCTCGATGTCGATGTCGGTCGCATCGCCGCCGTCGGCGACGAGCGTGAACGACGTCGCGTGGTTCACCACGACGTCGAAGGTCTGCCCCTGGTTCGCCGCCGTGAGCGCGACGGTGCCGAGGTCGACGACCGTGATTCTCGTCGCCGGCACCGATCCTCCGCCGTGGTGCCCGCGGCTGTCGCCGCAAGCGGCCAACCCTACCGCCATTACCGCCGCCACTAGTACCGATCCTCGCATTGTCATCGTCGGCCTCCTCACCGCATCGCGCGGGAACGTGTCCGCCGCCGATAGCGCGACCCGCGCCACGAATCAACGGCGCGCGGGGATGTCGTCGCCGCCATTTGAGGCCGGCAGTTCGTCGCCGAGGACGGGCCGCAGCAGCGCGGTCTTGAAATCGCGCGCGGTATGGTCTACGGCGGCTCGCGTGAAAACGCCAATTGCTCGACGATTCTCGCTCCTGGGCCTCGTCCTCGTTGCGCTCCTCGCCGTCATGGGCTGCGGCGACGACCACCACGTGCGCGTCACCACGTCGGAAGGCACGATACCGGAACCGGGTACCTTCCACGGGACGACCAGTCTCGGTGGCGAGATCAGCATGCGCGTCGGCACGATCGAGGAGATTCTCCTCGAATGCGGCAATACGCCGATTCTGGCGGACTTCTCGCCGCCGGCGCCGATTCACGATGACGGCACGTTCGACGTGTCGTTCGCGGGCGCCGGTCGGTCGTTCCGCGTCGACGGCATCTTCACCGCCCAGGACGCGGGTCACGGCCGCGTCCACGACGGCGATCACCAATGCGACTCGACGTTCGAAGTGACGCGCGGGCCGGTCGGGACCGAAGGGCCGCCTTCGATTCACTGATCCGCGCGGCGACGGCGACGAAGGATCAGGGCGCGGCGAGCGGAAGCTGCGCCTCGAGCGGCGTCGGTCCGGCGAGCAGCGCCGCGCCGTGGACGGCGGCGCGGCGACACGCCTCGTCGAGCGGCAACCCGCAGGCGAGGTACCAGGTGAGCGCGCCGACGAAGCTGTCGCCGGCGCCGTAGCTCGCGACGCGCGCGGGCGGCGCCGGCGCCGCGGGATACCGCGTCGTCCCGGCGGCGGTCGCGATGCGTCCGCCGTCGGCGCCCTCGGTCATCACCAGCGCCCCCGGCGCGACGGGATAGTCGGCGAGCGTGCTCGCCTCGAGCGGGTCGCGTGCGCTGCCGACGACGACGTCGGCACGGACGCCGGAGCGAACGAGCACGGCGCGGCGACGCGCGCTCACGACGAGCACGCGTGCGGCGCGTGCCGCGCGCAGCACGTCCGCGTCCTGCCCGGTGAAGTAGACGCCATCGGTGGTCGCGAAGACGTCCCACGGCATCGCATCGTCGATGCGCGCGTGCAGCGGTGCGCCGATCACGACGATCGTGCGCTCCCCGCCCGGCGTCACCAGTACCAGGTCGCGAGTGTGCGGCGCCTCGCGCCGCGCCGCATGCACGACGGCGGAGGTGGCGCCGAGCCGTGCCGCGACGGCGGCCCCCGCGTCGTCGGTGCCGACGGCGGTGAAGAGGTGCACCTCGGCGGAGCTCCGCACGAGCTGAAAGAACGTCATGCCGCCGCCGCCGCCCGGAAACCAGCATGGCGCGTCGAGGTGAACGATGTCGCCCGGCTTCGGCAGCGCGGCGACGGCGCCGAGCGTGACGTGCGTGACGTGGCCGACGACCGCGAAGCGTCGCGGTGTCGTGGCGCGACCGGCGCCCGCGTGCCGTGCGTCGGTCATCGTCCCGTTCAGCTCTGCCGGCGATGCTCGGCCGGACCCTCGTGGAGCGTCAAGTTACGCGCCGTGTTCACGAGCCCGACGTGGGAGAAGGCTTGCGGGAAGTTACCGAGCAAGCGCCGCGCGCCGACATCGTACTCCTCCGAGAGCAGGCCGAGGTCGTTGCGGAGATCCAGGAGACGCTCGAAGATGCGTACGGCATCGTCGCGCCGGTGCATCATCGCCAAATTGTCGGCGAGCCAGAACGTACACGCGAGGAACGCGCCTTCGCCCGTCGCTCGCGGGCAGGAATCCGACGAGCGGCATCATGAGGAGGCTCGCGTCGAGGAGCTTCGAGTCGTACGACTGCACGAACGCGTTCAGCTGCGGGTCGAAGCCCTTGCGGCAGACCTCGTCGTGGATCGTCGCGCGCAGCTTCCGCCAGCGGTCCACGGGACCGTCGAGTCGGAACTTCTCGACGGATTTCACCGCGCGATCGACGGCGACCCACGCCATCATCTTCGAGTGCGTGAACTCGCGCCGCGGGCCGCGCACCTCCCAGATGCCCTCGTCGGGCTGCTCCCACGACGATTCGAGGAACTCGAGGAGCGCGCGCTCGAGGGACCAGCCCGCCTCGTCGCCGTCGAGGCCGTTCCGCCGGCATTGATACATGGTGTCGATCACCTCGCCGTACACGTCCCACTGCAGCTGCCGCGCGGCGGCGTTGCCGATGCGGGCGGGCTTCGCGCCCTGGTACCCGGGCAGCCACGTGAGCTCGAGCTCGGTCAGCCGGCGCTCGCCGGCGATGCCGTACATGATCTGCAGCTCCGACGGCCTCCCGGCGGCGGCGCGCAGCAGCCACTCCCGCCAGGCGCGCGCCTCGTCGCGGTAGCCCGAGATGAGGAGCGCGTAGAGCGTGAAGGTCGCGTCGCGCAGCCAGCAGTAGCGATAGTCCCAGTTGCGGACGCCGCCGAGCTGCTCCGGCAGCGACGTCGTCGGTGCGGCGACGATGCCGCCCGTCGGCGCGAACGTCAGGGCCTTGAGCGTGATGAGCGAGCGCACGATGGCGTCGCGCCACCGATTGTCGGCATGGCACTGCGCCGCCCACTCGCGCCACCAGCGCTCGGTGCAGGTCAGCACCTCCTCGGCGTCGATCGGCGGCGGCGGTTCGTCGTGCGATGGATGCCACGTGAGCACGAACGGCACGCGCTCGCCGGCCGCGACGTCGAACTCGGCGACGGTCGTGAGGTTTTCGCCGCGGAGCGGGACCGGCGAGCGCAGCACAAGCGCGTCGGGCCCGGCGATGGCACGGATGCCGCCGCCGTCCAAACGGCGGACCCACGGCACGATCGAGCCGTAGTCGAACCGAATGACGAGCTGCAGGCGCATCGCGACGCGTCCGCGGCGGCCGACGACGACGCGGACGAGATCGGGGGCGCGCGTGCGCGGCGGCATGTAGTCGACGACGGTCACCGCGCCCTCGCGGGTCTCGAACTCGGACTCGAGGATCAGGGTGTCGTCGCGGTAGCGGCGACGGACGCACGCGCCGCCCTGCGCCGGCGCGAGGAGCCAGCGGCCGTGGTCTTCGCTGCCGAGCAGCGCCGCGAAGCAGGCGCCCGAGTCGAACCGCGGCACGCAGAGCCAGTCGATCGACCCGTCGCGGCCGACGAGCGCGCCCGTCTGACAATCGCCGATCAGCCCGTAGTCCTCGATCGGAAGCGGCATGTGTCAGCGGGTGAGATCGATGATCGGTTTGACGTCGTCGGGGCGGCGCGCGAGCGCGTCGGCCCAGTCGTGCAAGGGTACGCGGCGCGTGATGAGACGCTCGAGCCAGCCGCGATCCGCGGTCGCGAGCGCCGCGGCCGCGGCGTGGTAGTGGCGGCGGTTGGCGTTGATCGAGCCGAACACGACGGCGTTGCGCAGCACGAGGGTTCGGTTGAGCGTGCCGACGTCGACGGGAAGCGTCCGGCCCGCCGCCGAGACCGCGAGCAGGCAGACGATGCCGTTTTCGGCTGCATGGATCATCGCGTCCACGACGACGGATCCCGCACCGGTGCACTCGATGACGACGTCGGCAGGCGGCGTCTCGGCAACGGCGCCGGTGTGGTACGTCGCGCCGAGGTCACGCACCAGCTGCGGCTTCGGCCCCGATTCGATGCGATCGAGGACGTGCACCTCGAGCCCGCGTTGCCGGCCGAGGAGCGCCGCGAGCAGCCCGATCGGACCGGCGCCGGTCACGAGCACGCGCGCCGGACGCCAGCGGGCGCGGGCGCCGATGCGCTCGACGTGCTCCCACGCCTTCGCGACGACGCTCGTCGGCTCCAGCAGCACGCCGAGGACGCCGAGCGCCGGGTCGATCTTGACCGCGAACTCGGGCTCGATCCGGTAGCGTTCCGCGCAGTAGCCGTCGCGCTCCTTGATGCCGCGCTCGGTGTAGCGCCCGTTGCGACACATGTCCCACTCGTCGATCGCGCAGTTGGGGCAGGGCACCGGGTCCGGACGGCGCACGATCCCGACGACGAGATCGCCGCGCGCCAAGCCCGACCCCGCCGGCGCCTCGCGCACCTGCGCCAGCGACTCGTGACCGAGGACGAGCCGCTGCTGCCCCGGCGGCGGGGCGCCGAAGACGCCGCCGACGATGTCGACGTCGGTGCCGCAGACGCCGATCGCGAGCGTGTCGACGAGGATTGCACCGTCGCCGCGCGGCGGCTCGTCGACGTCGTCGAGCCGCGCCGAGCTCGCCTGCCCGGGGATCGTCGTCAATGCCTGCACGCGTGCTCCTGCGGTCCTGCGCCTCGTCGTCGTGTAACGATTACACGCGAGCTTGGCACATCGGCCGCTCGTCGTCGCCTGGGTCGGCGCGCGCCGCCCGTCCCGGTGGGCGGCGGCCCCGCCGTGTACGCGCCGCTCGCGATGGCACGCAACCTGCGGGCGTAACATCATACCCGCGCGTCGGTGCGCACCCGCTACCCGAGCGTCGCCGCCGACACGCGGTCGGAAGGAGGATCCCATGGCCCGCTGCGAGATCTGCGGCAACGACTACCCGAAGAGCTTCGAGATCGTCATGGCCGAGACGACGCACGTCTTCGACAGCTTCGAGTGCGCGATCCACGCCCTCGCGCCGTCATGCGCCCACTGCGGCTGCCGCATCATCGGTCACGGCGTCGAGACCGACATGACGATCTACTGCTGCGCGCGCTGCGCCCGCGCCGCGGAGTCGGCCGCCGAAGCCGTCTCAGCCAGCGTACGCTGAGCCGCAGGGCCGGGTAGTCGCTCACTCGTCACCGGGCGCCTCTGGGGTCGCGAGCGGCGCCGTCCACACCGGCGCGCGCTCGCGCGTCGACACCGCGTGCGGCGCGGTGACGAACCCGAGCACGCCGACCGCCGCGACCGCCATGCCGACGGCTTGCAGGAGCGTCGGCACCTCGCGCAGCAGCACGAACGTCGCCACGAGCGACAACAAGGGAACAGACGGGACGACGATCGCGGTCGTGCGCGCGAGATCGAGGCGGGTGATCGCCTCGTACCACATCATCGTGCCGAGATAGCTGAGCACGATCCCTTGCAGGACGAGGGCCGGGACGACGGAGGGCAGAGTCGTGCCGGGCACGAGACCGACGGTCGCGCCGCGGAGCGCCCAGAATGCTCCGAGCACGATGCCTCCATAGACGTAGCGCGCGCCGGTGAGGACGCGCGGCGGGACGCCACGCAGCGTGCGCAGCACGATGAGATGCGACACCTGCCAGCAGAGCGGCGTCGCGAGGAGGAGCCACACTCCCGCGGGCGAGAAGGTGCTGCCCGCGCGGAGGGCAAGCGCGATGCCGCCGAGGACGAGGATGATCGCGCCGAGCCGGCGCGCGCTCGGGCGCTCGCCGAGGACCGCCCACGCCGCGACCAAGGCGTACGCCGGCTCGATCTGCAGACAGAGCACGGTTTGGATGGCGGTCGCGCGGCGCGCGCCCTCGAACAGGAACCAGAACGCCGCGCCGGTGCCGACGGCGCCGACGAGCAACAGGCGCGGACCGATTCGCGCGTCGACGAGCAGCGCCAGCTCGCTCCGTAGTGTCAACACGGCGAGCGCGGCCGCGCCCGCGCAGAGCGTCGTCGCGGCCGCGACGAAGAGCGCGTCGGCGCGATCGGTCGTCAGCTTGGCGACGGCGGGCACGAACGCGGCGTTCACCGCGCACAGCGCGGCGAAGACGAGTCCGGTGCGCTCCTCGGCGCGCGTCACGCGGCGCGCCGAGGGCGCGCGCCGCCCGGTCGATGGAGGTCCGGAGGGCCCCCGCCGGCGGGCTCAGCGTTCGTAGTCGTAGGCGGACGGCGGGCGAGACTAGTAGCGGTACTCGCGCTCGCGGCTGCATCCGTCACGTGCGAGCTGCCACACGACCTGGCGGCGCTTGTCGGGGTTTTTGTGCTCGTGCGCAAAGCGTTGGTACTCGTCGTACCGGCACGGATCGTTGCGCACGATCTCCCACGCGTCGCGATCGTCCATCTCGCGCCCGCGACGGCCGTAGTAGTCATGACGGGGGGCGCACCCGGTGGTCGCGACCGCGAGCAACAGAACGCCGAACACAACGCGTCTCACTCTGGTAGCCTCCTTCCGCTGCTCCACCGATCATGATCCCTGGTGCGTCTCCGTGGTCAACGCCGCCGCGCGTCGACGATCGTGCGGTGCACGGGGCCGGACGATCCCGGCGACCTTGGCGATCCAGGCGATCTGACGCGCGAGCGCGAAAAGAACGCGCGTCTCGTAGGCGTCGAGCGCGGCGCGGCCGAGAAGGCGGCGAAACGCGCGCATCATGTGCACCCCGTTGTCCCGATGCAGGAAGCCGATCGCGTAGAGCGCGTCCTCGAGCGCCGCGTACATCTGCTCGCCGAGACGCGCCGGTGCGAGGACTCGCGCCGCGGCGGACGACGCTTCCTCCGGCGCGTCCGTCACCGCGTCGTCTGTCGCGGCTATCCGCGCGGCGCGCGTGGCGACGTCCTCTGCCGCGGCGGCGGCGAGACGGAGCTCGTACCCGCAAATGAGCACCGCGTGCGCCAAGTTCAGCGACGGGTAGACGCCCGTCGCGGGAATCGTGAGCACGCGATGACAGTGGATCAGCTCGTCGTTCGAAAGACCGTGATCCTCGGGACCGAAGACGAGTGCGACATCGTTCGCGGCGCTCGCGGCGACCATCGCCGGCGCCAGCGCCCGCGGCGACTCGCCCTGGAAGTCGCCGCCGACGCGGCCGCTCGTCCCGACGACGAGGCCGCAGTCGTGGATCGCGTCGGCGAGCGTCGCGACGCGCCGGTGCGCGGCGAGCACGTCGCGGGCGTGCACCGCCATGGGCGCGGCGGCGCGCACGTCGGGCGGCGTCGCGGCGACGAGCACGAGGTCGGCGAGGCCCATGTTCTTCATCGCCCGTGCGGCCGCGCCGATGTTTCCCGGATGCTGCGGACGGACGAGCACGACGCGGATGCGGGCGAGGCTCAGCGGTCGGGTGCGAGCCGCCGTCATGGGGTGGCACGCGTGCGGCGCAGCGGGCGCGCGCGGCGGCGCGACGAGGCGCTGGTCACGGCAGCGGCGGGTACGCGCGTCGCATCGGGGCGCGGCGCGCCGTCCGCCCAGCGCGTCGCCCAACCTTGAAGGGGCGCGAGTGCGTGCAGCAGCACGATTCCTTCGCGACTCAGCGTGTAGCCGGCGTCGGGCACGAGCGCGACGATGCCGGCGTCTCGCAGCTCTCCGAGCCGCTGATTCAGCACGCTCGGCGACATCGCATCGCAGCGGGCGCGGAGCGCGCGAAAGACCAGCGTCGCGTCGCGTAGCTCCCACAGGATCCGCAGCGCCCAGCGGCGGCCGAGAAGGTCGAGGAGCGCCATGATTGGACGCCCGCTTCGCGAGCCACGGACGCGCCTGCCGGGCGCCGGGCTCTCAGTCGCGCGCACGCGGCGCCCGGGTGTCGCGGTCTCGGCGGCGCGCGCGCGTCTGCCAGGTGCCGGGATCTGCGACGCGCGCGGCATGCGTCGCCGAGATCAGAGGCCGAGCAGCGCGTTCACCGCGAGGCCGACGACGAAGAGCGCGCCGGCGAGGCGATTGTGGTGGAACGCGAGCGCGACGAACCAGAGCGGCCAGATGCGATACCCCGGCGGCGGCGCCGCCGGCTTCGGCTGCGAGTACGCGCGCAGCACCTCGACGAGCCGCGGCAGTGCGGCCGCGACGAGCAGCACGCCCCACCCGAGCACGCCGCGCGCGACCAGCGCCACGATGATCACGTAGAACCCGATCATCAGCAGTTGATTGAGGCGTAGCGAGGCGGTGCGGCCGAGGAGCACCGGGAGCGTGTGGATGCCGCGCGCGCGGTCCTGCTCGTATTTGTCGACGTGCTTCCCGATCAGCACCGTCGTCACGACGATCGCGTAGGGAATCGACGCCAGCCACGTCCATGCCGGAAGCGTTCCCGCCGTGACGTAGTACGTGCCGCAGATCATGAGCGGCCCCCAGACGACGAACACGCCCGGCTCGCCGAGGCCGTGATGCTTCAACTTGAGCGGCGGCGCGACGTAGAAGACGCTCACGAAGAGCCCGGCGAGCGCGAACGCCGCGACCGGCCAGCCGCGCGCCCGCGCGAGCACGGCGAGAATCGCGACATCGAGGAGATTGCAGGCGGCGATCGCCGCGCGCAGCCCGTTCTTGCTGATGAGGCCGGAAAAGAGCGGGTGCGGCGCGTAGAGCGTGCGCGTGTAGCCTTCGACGTCGACGCCTTCGGTCGTGTCGAAGTAGTCGTTGATCATGTTGTTGGCGGCGTGCGCCACCACGAGGCCGAGGAGCGCGAGCGCGAAGAGCCCCCAGCGCGGCTGCTGCGCCGACGCCGCGGCGAGAAGACCGCCGATCAGCCCGGAGGTGAGCGTCATCGAGAACACGCACGCGCGCGTGATGAGGAGCCAGCGCGATACGGCGTCGATGCGGCGGCCGGCGGGAATGTTGCCGCTCGCGATGATCTTCCGCCAGGTGTCGAGGAGGCTCGATGCGTCGACGGCGTCGCCGAGCGGCGGCGCGTCGGCGACGACGCGTGCAGAGTCAGGCATGCGTTCCGTTTACGGAGTCGTCGAAACTCGGTCAACCCGCGCGCGCGACCGTCACCGGGATGCCGTTCAGGACGGCGTTGCCGGAGAGCGGATCGAGCGCGAGCTCGTCGGCGAGGACGTTGCTGTTGACGCCGGCGTGCGCGCGCGCGACGCGCAGCACGACGCCGGGCTGATCGTGGCCCCACCCATGTGGCAGGCTCACGACGCCGGGCATGATCGCGTCGGTGAGCTCCACCGGCGCGTCGACGGCGCCGACGCGCGACGTGACGCGCGCCGTCTCGCCGTCGGCGAGGCCGAGGCGCGCGCCGTCCACCGGATGCAGGTGCAACGTGCAGGTCGGCCTCCCCTTCACGAGGACGTCGAGATTGTGCATCCACGAGTTGTTCGAGCGCAGGTGACGGCGGCCGACGAGGACCATCTCGCTCCGCACGCGCGCCAGCGCGTCGCGCAGACGCGGCACGTCGGCGACGATCGCCGGCGGCGCGAGCTCGATCTTCCCCGACGGCGTCCGCAGCACCTCGGGGATCCGCGGCACGAGCGGCCCGAGGTCGATGCCGTGCGGGTGCGCCTCGAGCACCGCGAGCGTCAAACCGCCGGGGTTGGCGCCGAAGTGATCGCCGTAGGGGCCGCTCCGCAGCAACAGGTCGAGGATGCGCTCGGGACCGCGGCGCGGGGCGAGCGCGGCCATGATCTCGGCGACGTCGCGCCCGGCGATCGCGGAGCCGCTCGCGCCGACCTCGCGCTGCACGACCTGCGTCGCGACGAAGTCGTCGACGACGTCGGTATCGGCGTGCGCCCCTTGGCCCATCGCGATCGCGGCGAGACGCAGCAAGATGCGCCACTCCTCCATCTCGCCGTCGGCGAGTGGGAAGAGCGGCGGCGAGTAGTGGGCGACGTTGCGGATCGCGAGATTGTAGAGCGCGAGATCGTAGTGGCCGCGCGTCAAGGTGGACGGCGCGGGGAGGACGACGTCGGCGTGCCGCGTCGTCTCGTTCAGATAGATGTCGACGCTCACCATGAATTCCAGCGACGCGAGCGCGCGGTCGAGGCGCGCGGCGTTCGGGGTGCTGAGCACCGGGTTCCCCGCGATGGTCACGAGCGCGCGGATCCGGCCGTCGCCCGGGGTCTCGATCTCCTCGGCGAGGCAGACGGCGGGGAGCTCGCCGTAGAACTCGGGCAGCTCGCGCACGCGGCTCTTCCAGCGTCCGAACTGAACGCCGCGGCCGCGCCCGCCCGGACCGTGCGCGGTTTTCGAGCCGGCGGCGGCCTTCGTGAACATCGCGCCGCCTTCGCGGTCGAGGTTGCCGGTGAGCACGTTCAGCACGTCGACGAGCCAGCTCGCGAGCGTCCCGAATTCCTGCGTGCAGGTGCCGATGCGGCCGTAGACGGCGGCGCGCGGCGCCGCCGCGAGCTCGCGTGCGAGGCGGCGAATGGTGTCGGCCGGGACGCCGCAGGCGTCGGCGACGCGCTCGGGCGCGAAGTCGCGCGCCAGCGCGCGGACGTCCTCGAGCCCGGCGAGATGCTCCGCAAGCTGCCCGGGCGCGACCCGCCGCTCCTCGAAAAGCGTGTGCACCATCGCGAACAAGAGATGCGCGTCGGTGCCAGGACGAATGAACACGTGCTCGTCGGCCTCCTGCGCCGTCCGGCTGCGGCGCGGGTCGACGACGACGAGCCTTCCGCCGCGCGCCCGCAAACGGCGTAGGCGTCCTTTCATGTCGGGCGCCGTCATCAAGCTGCCGTTCGACGCGAGCGGGTTCGCGCCGAGCATGAGCAGGTAGTCGGTGCGGTCGACGTCGGGGATCGGGATGCTGAGGACCGTGCCGAACATGAGCCCTGCGGACACCTGTTTCGGCATCTGATCGACGGTGCTGGCGGAGAAGACGTTGTGGGTGCCGAGCGCGCGCAAGAAGACGGGCATGTACACCATCGGCGCGAGGTTGTGCGCGTTCGGGTTGCCGACGTAGGCGCCGACGGCCTGGCGTCCGTGTGTATCGATCACCGCCATCAGCCCGCGCTCGACCTCCGCAAACGCGTCGTCCCAGGAGGCGGGCTCGAGGCGGCCGCTGCGGCGGTCGAGCGGCGTGCGGAGGCGATCGGGGTCCGTGTCGAGGTCCTTCAGCGCGTACGCCTTCGGACAGATGAAGCCGTGGCTGAAGACGTCGTCAGCGTCACCGCGGATGGCGGTGATCTCGGCGCCGCGCGTCGTGATCGCGAGCCCACAGGTCGCTTCGCACAGGGGACAGGTCCGGAAATGCGTCATCGTCGATACTCCGCGCGCCAGGGCACGCCGGCCGCCGAATACTGGTAGTGACGCCGCCGGTCGATGCCGATATCAAAGGGGGATATGCTCGAAACTCGGCGGTGAGGGTGACGCGGTTGCTGGGGAAAGGCAAGGGTCCAGGTCCGGGCTTGGTCGTGGCGGTGGCGCTCGGCGCGCTCGTGGCCGGCGCGCTAGCGCTGCGGCTCGGTAGCGCGCCGCAGACGACGTCGCCTGCGGCCGTGAGGTCACCGGCGGTCGCCGCTTCGCCGCTCGCTGCCGCGCCGCCGCTCGCCGCGGCGCCGACGAGCTCGCCGCCTGGCGCGCCAGTGCCTCCCGGGGCTCCGGGACGAGGCGCCGCCTCCCAGCACGACCTCACGACGCTCGAGGTGCCTCCGAAGCTCCGCCTCCTCGTCGTCGCGCCGCATCCCGACGACGAGTCGCTCGCCGCCGGCGGTCTCATGCAACAGGTGCTGGAGAAAGGCGGCCGCGTGCACGTCGTCTTCATGACGAGCGGCGACGGCTACCCGGAGGCGGTGGCGCTCGCGACCGGGCACCGCCAGCCGACGGCGGTCGATTACCGCGGCTTCGGCGAGCTCCGCCGCGCCGAGGCGCTGGTCGCGCTCGAGCACTACCACATCCTGCCGGTCTCCGTGACGTTCCTCGGCTTCCCCGACGGCGGCTTGCAGGAGATCTGGCGGCGCGGGCCGCACGTCCCCGCGTACCAATCGCCGTACACCCACGACGACCGTCCCCCGTATCCCGAGGCGTTCAATCCGCACGCCGGCTACACGAGCCACGAGCTGATCAACCAGATCTCGCATCTGGTGGCGCTCGCCGATCCCGATTGGATCGCGGTGCCGATACCCGTCGATATGCATCCGGACCACTGCGCGACGTTCACCTTTCTCTTGGCGGCGCTGAAGTCGCTCGCGGCCGAGCCCGGCGGCGACTCGAAAATCCCCGACCGCTTGCTGACGTATCTCGTCCACGACGGCTGGTGGCCGCCGCCGCCGTCAGTCCCCGGGCCGCTGCCGCTTCCGCCGGTGACCTTTCCCCCGGCGCGCTGGTACTCGCTCCCGCTCGACGCCGCCCAGATCGACGCCAAGTTGGCGGCGCTCGAGAGCCACGGCACGCAGGCGGCGATGATGGACCGGCTCTTCCGTGCGCTCGCCCGGCCGAACGAGATCTTCGCCGTCGTCGAGCGCCCCGACTTCGCGCGCTTGAAGCCCGGCGAGCCGCCCTGTGGGCCCGAGCTGAGGCACGCCGAGCCCGGGCCGCAGCCAGCCGTCGTCGAGAGTCCTCGACAGCCTGCTCCGACGCCGACGCCAGCGGACGCGGAAAGGCATGCGCGCGTGCGGTGAGTGACGCCGCTACCCGCTCCCCCTCGGCGGCGCGACGCCTGCGGTTCCTCGACACCGCACGCGCCCTCGCGGTGGTCGCGATGCTGGTCGCCAATTTGGTGAACGTCTTCGCCGCCGAGCGGCCGTACTGGCTCGGCCACAATCTCGGCGACGAGCTCCTCCCACTCGATCTTCCGGCGCCGATCTTTCAGTTCCTGATCGGCTTCTCGCTCGTGCTCTTCCTCGAGCGCCGCGGACGGCAGACGGAGCGACGTCGCGCCCGCTGGCTCGCGGCGCGCCGCTTTCTGCTGCTCGTCGCGCTGGGAGTCGGGCTCGACGCCGTCGCCGCGCAGCGCGTGGAGATCCGCTGGGGTGTGCTGCAGACGCTCGGGATGGGCGGGATCGTTGCGGTTGCGCTCTCCGAGCTGCCGGACGCGCTGATCGTCGCCATCGCCGCCGTCATCACCGCGACCCACTACGGTCCGGGCAACAACGAGGTGCACCGCTCGCTTCTCGACTGCCTGCCGTTCATGCCGATCACGCTGATCGGGTACGTCGTCGGGCGGCCGCTCGCGAAAGGGGATCTCTTCGGCTACGAGCGGCGCGCCGTCACCGTCGCGCTCGGCGGGCTGACGCTCGCCGTCGCGCTGCGGCTCACCGGGGTGCCGTTCAACAAGGTGATCGGCACGAGCAGCTTCGTGCTGCTCGCGATCGCGGCATCGGCGTCGCTGATCGCCATGCTGTCGCGATTGGAGGTACGGGGCTGGCGGTTTCCCGACTCGCTCGTCCGCCTCGGTGCGAGCGCGCTCACCGCATGGGTGCTGCAGTACATCCTCGTCTACTATCCCATCATCTACGTCTTCGGTCCCCCGCCGGCCCTGCCGGAGGCCGGTGGTCTCGCCGCCGTCGCGGCATGCGTCGTCGCGCTCGCCGCCGTGACGTTGGCACTCGCACGGCGCGGGATCCGCGTGCCGATTTGATCACGTATAATAGTGATGAATTGATCGCGTCATTATGGCGCAATAAGCGGGACAATAACTTCGTCAGGTAATTCCCCTACAGCACGACAGCGTCGGCGCAAGGCGGATGCGATAGCGCCGGCGACAGTCCGCGTCGCGGCCCACTCCGAGGAGCTCTCCAATCCGAAGCCCGCAACGCCGCGACACCCGTGCAGAACCGCGGGTCGGGCCGCGAAGCAAAGACGCGTTCACCCGCATGATCATTGATGCGAGACGGCACAGCCATTGCAACGCCCGACGCGTGCTCGACTCACCGAGAGACGAAGCAAGCCTCTCGATCCTCCTCCAGCGACCTGCGCCGACAGTACACCGACTCCTGACCCTCCACCTTCAGAGTGAGGCACATGATGACGGAAGCACCCGCGACGACGCCGCTCCTAGATGCGTTCACGTTGCCAGCTGCCGGCGAGCGCGCCGGTAGACGGCGCCAGCAGAGACCGGACGGCACGGCGTCGTTCGCGGGTGCGTTCGCCGCCGTTGCGCTCGCGATCGGGTTCCTGACGGCGACGCCGCCGGTCGTCGCGGCGCCGGCGTGTCTCCTGGATACCTCGGGCGCCGACGACATCAACGCCAATCAGAAGGACCTGAACGAGTTCTGCCAAGGGGCGGGCAACGACGGCGGCCTCTCCGGCTGCTTGTCCTCGGACGCGAATCTGATGTGGACCTGGGACGACACCGGCTGGACCGGATCGAATACCGGCGACGCCTGCGCGCTCTACGACACCGACGGCGACGGGAAAGCCAATTTCGCTCTCTGCGCGACCGTGGCCGGCAGCCCGGCGGCGCAAAGCTCGGGGAGCCCGAAGTTCTACTCGTGCGACGACACCAAGGCGCTGAACTGCGGCACTGCGACTGCGATCACCGCCGTGTCCTCCTGCGTCGCGACCAATGTCGCCGATCCGTTCACGGGTCAGCACAAGAGCGGCAACGTCTGTAACGGGACCAATTGCTCGACGCGAGACACGCAAGCCCAGTGCTGCGTCAAGCACAGCGACTTTCCGAGCAACACCACGCCCGAGCTCCTCGACGTCTGCTCGTATGCTTCGTCGTCCCCGTCGTCCTCTCCCTCCGAGTG
>VBKW01000186.1:6895-7092 GCA_005879405.1 Deltaproteobacteria bacterium | reverse complement strand
AGCTGCGCGCGCGCATCAAGGACAACCCGCTCTTCGCCGGCAATCTGATCGCGCCCGACAGCCGCGGCGCCGCCGTGAACGTCTTTCTCGCCGCCGACGCGGCCAATGACGAGGCGAGCGTCCGGCGCATCGATGCGGCGCTCGAGTCGCTCATTGCCGAGGTCGGCGCACGCGGCCCCGAGCAGCTCGTGCTCACC
>VBKW01000186.1:0-6764 GCA_005879405.1 Deltaproteobacteria bacterium | reverse complement strand
CGGGACGCTCGTGCTACCGACGCTGCTGATCGTCATCGGCAGCTCGTACGCGACCCACGTCGTCTCGCGTTACTATCTCGAGCTCGAGGCGCCCACGGTCCCGGATCAGCCGGTCTACGGCGCGTTGCAACAGGCGGGACTGCCGGTGCTCGTCTCCGCCCTCACGACGGTGATCGGCTTCTCCGCGCTGATGCTGAACCGCATCCAGGCGGTGCGCTCGCTCGGTCTCTACGCGGTGATCGGCATCGTCATCCTCTTCGTGCTCGCGATGACCCTCGTGCCGGCGCTGATCCTCGTCATGCCGGAGCGCCGCTACCGGCGGCAGATCGTCGGCGGCCCCGGCGAGCGCGGCCGTCTCGCGAAGCTCCTCGGCAAGATCGCCGGTTTCGACGTCCGCTACCGCCGCGTCATCTTCGTCGTCGCCGCGCTGCTCGTCGCCGCGTCGCTCGCAGCGCTGCCGCGCATCGAAGCGGACACGAACTTCCTCTCGTATTTCCCCGCCGACTCGCCGATCGTGCGCTCGCACGAAGCGATCAACGACCGCGTCGCCGGTGCGCTGCCGTTCTACGTCGTGATCGGGACGCCGGGTCGCGCCGGCGCCATGATCATGATGGAGGCGCTGCAACGGGTGCGCGATCTCGAGGCGTTCATCGACACCATTCCCGGCATCACGCGCAGCGTCTCGCTCACCGATTACCTCGATCTCCTCGATCGCGGGCTGCGGTCGAGCGGCGACGTGATCGTCGACGAGCAGGGCAATCCTGTCGACCCGTCGAGCATCAAGAGCTTTTGGGAGGACCCGAAGCGCCTCGACGAGGTGCTGACGTTCGTCAAGCAGAACCCGAGCGCGTTTCGCTCGGTGATCACCCCAGACTTTTCGCAGACGAACCTCCTCGTCCGCACGCGTTTCGAGCGCTCGAGCGAGATCTCGGCCGCCGTCGATCAAATCCGCGACTACGGCGAAAAGCACTTCCCGCCCGACACGCAGCCCTTCGCGACCGGCAACATCATCCTCCTCAACGGCACCACCGACGACGTCGTCTGGGGGCAGGTGAAGAGCATCACGGTGGCGCTGGTCGTGATCTTCGTCGTCATGTCGACGCTCTTCCTGTCGGCGAAGGTCGGATTCATCGCGATGCTGCCGAACGTGGTGCCGATCGTGCTCTTCTTCGGGATCCTCGGCTGGGCACACGTCACGTTGAACATCGGCACCAGCATCATCGCGGCGATCGCGCTCGGGATCGCCGTCGACAACACGATCCACTACATGGTGCGGTTCAACCGCGAGCTGCAGGCGACGTACGATCAGGAGCGGTCGCTCACGACCGCGCTGCGGACGATCGGACGCCCGATCGTGTACACGTCGGCGGCGCTGACGTGCGGGTTCCTCGTGATGCGGCTCTCCGAGTTCGTCCCCGTGCGCGATTTCGGCTCGCTCTCGGCCGCGACGATGCTCGGCGCCATGGGGACGAACCTCGTCCTGCTGCCCGCGCTGCTCGCGCAAACGCGCATCGTCACGTTGTGGGATCTGCTCTTCGTGAAGCTCGGCAAGGACCCGCACAAGACGATCCCGCTCTTCCACGGCCTGCGGCGGGCGCAGGCGCGGATCGCGGTCCTCCTCGGCAAGCTACGGACGGTCCCCGCCGGCGAAGCGGCGGTGCGCCAAGGCGAGATCGGGGAGGAGATGTTCGTCATCATCAATGGCCGCGCCGACGTGGTGGTGCACGGTGCCGCCGGGCAGCGCCGCGTCGTGCACCGCTACGATCGCGGCGACGTATTCGGCGAGATGGGCCTCGTCCGGCGCCAAGAGCGGACCGCCGACATCGTCGCCGTCGACGATCTCGAGCTCCTCGCCGTCGACCAGCGCTTCCTCGAGCGCCTGCAGAGCCGGTACCCCCGCATCGCCGCGACGGTTTTTCTTAACCTCACCCGCATCCTCAGCGATAAGCTCGAGACCACGACCGACCGTTTCGCCGCCGCGACCTGAGCAGGTACAATCTCTGCTCCCAACGCAGCATGCGTTACGACTGTGACAGCACGGCCAGCGCGGCGGCGGCGGAACTGCGCACCGGTCGGTACGAGTACGGCTGGTTCGGCGGCCGCGCGAACGATCTCGACGATCGTCGCTGCGTCGCGTTCCCGATCGACGGCGTCGAGGTGCACGGCGACCAGCTCGTATTCCGCTTCGACTGGAAGGGCGCGATCGTGAGCGGTCGTGTGTGGGGGCGCTCGTTCACCGGCAGCTGGCGGCAGAGCAGCGGCGACGGGGAGGTCGCCCTCGAGTTCACGCCCGACTTCGCGAGCGCCGAGGGGTGGTGGACGCTGCCGCACGAGCCGGCGCGTCATCGGGCGTTCATCCGTCTCCGCGGACGACGGTGACGCTCGCGGGCGAGTGGTCCTCGCACCGGACGTGAATCGTGACGTCCACGTGCGCGGTTCACGACTGGTCAGAGTCGCATCGCGCGCGCGTCTCCGACGCGCGCGCTCGCGAAGGGGTTCGAATCGCAGTCGCGGGGCGCCTGTGTGCCGTACGACGGATCTCTTGCGATGCGGTGGGGCGGTCGCGAAGGACGTGCGGCCCGTGGTAGGCAGACTGCGTGGTTCGGAGCAGCGCGCTGTGCGCGGGCGCCGGTGCGTCCGTCGACGTCGATGGGTGGTCGGTCGCCAGCGCGTACGACGACCCCGCGCGTGAGTACGCGGCGCTGCGCGACGGCGCGGCGCTCGTCGACCTGGCCTTCCGTGCGCGCCTGCGCGTCACCGGCGAGGATCGCGTCGCGTTCCTCCAAGGGATGCTCTCGAACGACGTGCAGCATCTCGCGCCGGGAGACGGGTGCCATTCGCTGCTGCTGACGGAGCAAGGGAAGATCGTCGCGGACGGCGTCGTCCTCGCACTCGCCGACGCCATCGTGCTCGACGCGCGCGGGTCGGGCATCGCGCGGGCGGCAGATGCGCTCGCGCGCTACATCGTGGCCGACGACGTGGATCTCACGCACGATGACACGACCCACGCCGTCGGCATCTTCGGCCCGCGTGCGGCGGACGCGCTCGCGAGCCTCGGTATCGAGCGCACGCCGGATCGACCGTACGCGCACGTCGCCGTCGAGCGCGATGGTGGAACGCTGCGCGTCGCGCGCATCCCGCAACCCGGTACCGGCGGGTTCCTCTGCATCGTCCCGGAGGAAGCCGTCGAACCGTGGTGGCGTGCCGCTCGCGAGCGCGGCCTCGTCGCTGCCGGCTTCGCGGCCTTCGACACACTCCGGATCGAGAGCGGCGTGCCGGCGTACGGGGTCGACGTCGGTCCCGACACGATCGCGCTCGAGGCGCCGCTCGAGGACGCGATCAGCTTTCGCAAGGGCTGCTACCTCGGCCAGGAGGTGATCGAGCGCGTGTCGGCGCGCGGGCACGTCAACCGCAAGCTCGTGCCGCTGACGATCGACGCCGAGGCGCCGCCGTCCGCGGGCGACGTCGTCTTCGCGGGCGACAAGGAGATCGGCCGGATCACGAGCGCGGCGTGGTCGTGGCGGCTCGCGAAGCCAGTCGCGCTCGGCTATGTCCGTCGCGAGCACGTCGCGCCGGGCACGCGCGTCGAGGTGCACGCGGCGGCCGGCGTCCTCGCCGCGACGGTTCAGCCCGCGCCGACCGGCGGATAGGCGAGCGGAGCCCGAAGGAACTGCGCCGACCGGCGCAAGACGAAAGGAGCCACGACAATGCCGACGCAACTCGGGAAACGTTACGTCTGCGAGGCCTGCCAGACGGAGGTGCTGTGCAACAAGCCCGGTCAAGGCGGCCTCTCGTGTTGCGATCAGGAGATGAAGCTCAAGGAGGCGAAGCCGCTTCCGTCGTCCGACTGAGCTGCGCGGATGGCAGTCCTCTATGCCGTCGGCGACCGGGTGGCGACGATCACGCTCGATCGCCCGCACCGTCTGAACGCGTACGACGTCGCGATGCGCGACGAGCTCTGGGCGGCGCTCGCCGCCGCCGCCGACGACCCGGGTGTCCGCGTCGCGATCCTGCGTGGTGCCGGCGCCGCGTTTTGTACCGGCGGCGATCTCGCGGAGTTCGGCACGGCGCCGTCGCCGCTCGTCGCCCGCAGCGTGCGCTTCGCGCGTGACGTGCCCGGCCTGCTCGCGCGGTTCACGAAGCCGATCGTCGCCGCCGTCCACGGCTACGTCGTCGGCGGCGGCCTCGAGATGGCGCTCCTCGCCGACGTTGCGATTGCCGCGGCGGGCGCGCGCTTCCGCTTGCCCGAGGTCGGGCTCGGCATGATTCCGGGCGTCGGCGGCACGCAGACGCTGCCACGCGCCGTGGGGCGCGGACGCGCCGCGGACGTCGTCCTCACGCGTCGCTGGCTCGACGCCGCCGAGGCGCTGGCGATGGGGATCGTCACGCGTGTCGTCGCGCCCGACGCGCTCGCGGCCGAGGCGGAGGCGATCGCGGCCGCGATCGCGCGCCTCGCGCCCGCGCTCGTGCGCTCGACGCGTCGGGCCGTTTGCGACGGTCTCGACCTGCCGGTCGCGGCGGGCCTCGCGCTCGAGACGCGCCTGGCCTTGACCGCGGGTGCGACGCACGCAAGGGAGACGGCGTGAACACCGCCAACTTCCTCGGCATTCCCGCGAGCATCTTTCCCGAGCAAGAGATTCTCGTCTTCGAGGACGTCCGGCTGACGTACGGCGCGGCGCTCGCGCGCGTGCGGCGGCTCGCCGCGGCGCTCGCCGCGCTCGGGGTGGGACGCGGCGATCCGGTCGCGGCGCTCGATACCAACTCGCACCGCTACGTCGAGACGTACTACGCGACGGCGACACTCGGCGCCGTGTTCGTGCCGCTCAACTATCGCGCCAAGATTCCGGAGCTGCGCCACATGCTCGCGACCGCGCGCGTACGTGTCGTCGTCGTCGGCGCGCGATATCGGAGCGCGCTCGCGAGCCTCCTCCCGGAGCTGCCCGACGTGCGCCACGTGGTCGCGTTCGATACCGCCCCCAACGGCGGGTCCACGATCGAGGACCTGATCGCCGGCGCCGACGCCGAGCGCCAGGAGACCGAGATCGACGAGAGCGACACCACGATCCTCATGTACACGAGCGGGACGACGGCGCTACCGAAGGGCGTGCTCCTCACGCACCACGA
This sequence comes from Deltaproteobacteria bacterium, assembly GCA_005879405.1. GTDB lineage: Bacteria > Desulfobacterota > Binatia > UTPRO1 > UTPRO1 > DP-19. Next base: position 1,640 of record VBKW01000186.1, on the reverse strand, counting down.
TTTCACGACCTACGTCTGCGGTACCGTCGAGCTCGCGGACGGCACGCCGCGCGGCACGGCGCTCGTGTGCGTGCCGCTCTACCACATCGCCGGCGCGACGGCGGTCATGACGACGCTCTTCGCCGGACGGACGCTCGTGCTGATGCGCCAGTTCGACGCCGCGACGTGGCTTCGCCTCGTCGAGCGCGAGCGCGTGACGCATGCGTTTCTCGTGCCGACGATGGTGAAGCAGCTCCTCGACGCGCCCGAGCTCGGGACGCGCGACCTCTCGAGCTTGCAAAGCCTCGCGTATGGCGGCGCCGCGATGCCGCTCTCGGTCGTCCGCCGCGCGATCGAGACGTTCCCGCCCACGGTCGGATTCGTGAACGCCTTCGGGCAGACGGAGACGACGTCGACGCTGACGATTCTCGGTCCCGAGGATCACCGCCTCACGGGTTCGGAAGCCGAGGTCGAGGCGAAGCTGCGGCGCCTGACGTCGATCGGGCGACCGCTGCCCGACGTCGAGCTCAAGGTCGTCGACGACTCCGGCACCGAGCTGCCGCCCGGCGCGGTCGGGGAGATCGTCGTGCGTACACCGCGGGTCATGAAAGGCTATGCCGGCGACGCCGGCGCGAGCGGCGTCGACGACGACGGCTGGCTGCACACGCGCGACATGGGATGGATCGACGACGCCGGCTACGCGTTCCTCGCCGGGCGCAAGGACGACATGATCATCCGCGGCGGCGAGAACATCGCGCCCGCGGAGATCGAGGCGACGTTGCAGCTGCATCCCGCCGTCGACGAGGCGGCGGTCGTCGGCCTCGCGGACGTCGAGTGGGGGCAGCGCGTCGCCGCGGCGGTCGCGTTGCGCCCGGGCGCCCACGCGACAGCGGAGGAGCTGATCGAGTTCTGCCGCACGCGCCTCGCGAGCTTCAAGAAGCCGGACGTCGTGCGCTTCTTCTCCTGTCTGCCGAAGAACCCGCTCGGCAAGATCCTGCGGCGCGACATTCGCGCCGCGCTCACGGCCGACACGCGTGGCGACCGCTGACGGCATCGTCCGCGTCGAGGAGGACGCGGCATGGCTCGCCCTCGCCGGGCCGATCGTCGACGCCGGCGCGTTGCAGACGCTGCTCGACGCGTGCACGGAAGTCGGCGACGACGCGAGCGTCCGCGTGCTGGTCGTGACCGGCGCCGCCGCGGGCACGTTCGTGACCGGCGCCGTGCTGCGCGACGAGGCCGAGCACGGGCTCGCGGCGCGCGCGGTCGCGGCGCTCGCGGGGCTGCGGACGCCGACCATCGCGGCGCTCGCCGGGCCGGCGCACGCGATCGGGCTCGAGATCGCGCTTGCGTGCGATCTGCGCGTCGCCGCCGCCGACGCGACGTTCGCGATGCCGCAGCTCGCCGCCGGGACGCTGCCGTTCTGCGGCGGCACCCAGCGCCTGCCGCGTATCGTCGGGCGCGCCCGCGCGCTCGACCTGCTGCTCACCGGCAGGATCATCGACGCCGGCGAGGCCGCGGCGTGGGGGCTGGTCGCGCGGCGGGCGGCGGCGGCGACACTCGCCGTCGAGACTGCGGCGCTCGCGCGCGACGTCGCGGCAGGCGCGCCGCTCGCGGCCGCGCTCGCGAAGGAGGCGCTGCTCGCGGCGCACGACCTGCCGCTC
>VBKW01000185.1 GCA_005879405.1 Deltaproteobacteria bacterium | reverse complement strand
GACCGACACGAGCGGCGGGTTTGCCGCCGCACAGGTGCGCATCGTCGCGTCCCGCGCAGACGTCGAATGCGGGGCGGCGCTCGAACCGCCGGCGTGCTCCGGCACATCGGGCGCGGGCGCAACGTGGAGCTCGCGCAACGTCACGTCACCACTCCGCATCCGAGTAGAACGCGCTCGCGACGTCGGCGACGTTCGCTCTGATGCGCGCAACCTCGGCGGCGCTCAGACGGCGTCGCCAATTCGAGACGTTGTGCGCGCTGGCGCGCTGCAGCGTTTCTTCGGACCCGACGGGTGCCGTCGTGTCGCCCGGATTCGCGTCGCCACTGTACTGCTCGATCACGCGCGCGACGTCCGTCGACCAGGCGAGGCCGAGGGCCTCGTAGAGCCGCTGGAACTCGGCGAGCGGAGCGCGTGACAGATCCTCGTGGCGGACGAAGGTCCACTCCGGATGGCGCTCGCGAAAGCGCGCGACCGCATGGTGGATGACGCGCCACAAGAGCGCTGCTTCGTCGACGAACTCGGGCACCTGGCGGCCGGCGTCGCCAATCTCGTGCGCGAACGGCGCGAGCACGTCGCGCATCATGAGCGGTTGTTCGAGGAAGTGTGTAAACGGGTGCCGCCACCCGAGCCGCGTGATGCTGCTCACGAACGCGGCCGGATGCCGGATGACGACGACCACGTGCATGTCGAAGCGTTCGGCCAGCCATTCCGACGAAAAGAGCGCGATTGGATCCTTGATCAGCGGACGGTCCCCTCGCCGCCGACACGCCGCCCACGCGCGGCTCTCTGCGAGCACCCGCGCGAGAGCCGCACGTGACCGGGCACCCCGCAAGGCGGCCAGTCGATTGTATTTGAGCGCCACGGTGTCCTTGAAGGCCCGATAATACGGCGCTTCGTTCGCCCGCGTGACGTAGGTGAACCAGCGCTCGAACGCGACGTTGCAGACGCCACGGCCGGGCGGGTCGGAGACGCTGAAGGGCTCGTGGACGTAGAGCACGCCATGGGCGGCGGCGAGCATGCGGCCGACCCAGGTCGACCCGGACCGGTGCGAGCCGGTGACGAGAATCGGTTTCCCGGACTTCCGATCCGCCGCGAGACCGCGATCGCCTATGACAGCTCGACCGAGAACCGGATGTTCCGCTTCGACATGCCGTCCAGCACGATCTGCGTCGCGCCGCTGCGCATCATCCACTCCAGGCGATGGTCGCGATACTCGCGGACGAAGTGCCCCGACTCGATGAGTTGCGGCAGCGTGTCGAACCCCGCCATCGACTCGGCGGCTGCAGCCATGACCTTCTGTGCGCTCGGACGGGCGCGGACACGCTCAAGCCAGCGCTCCAGCGCCGATCCCGCCGCCGGGGGGAAGCCGTTCACCGCCGCGGCGTTCACCGCCGGAAACGCCGAGAGATCGCCCCACCCGAACGCGGCGCCGTTGAGCCAGGCGCGACCCGCGAGGTCGCGCTCGAGACGCCCGTTCACCCCCGCGATCTGCTCTCCGGCGCGCGCGACCAACGTCTCGGCAAGGGCGCCGGTGGCGCGCCCGAAGACGCGGACCTCGTAGAGCGCCCAGTTGATCGCCTCGTAGTAGGTGTCGCAGATCTCCTCGATCATGCGGACGCGTGCGCGCTCGGCGGGCGAAGGGGGCAGCATCGGCGGCTGCGGCCACTTGTCCTCGAGGTATTCGAGGATGATCGTCGAGTCGAAGACCGTCACGTCGCCGTCGACGAGCGCGGGGATCTCCAGCCGCGGATTCGCCGCCGCGAACTCGGCACCGCCGCCCGAGAGGATGTCGGGAATCTCCGTCTCGAAGGCGATTCCCTTCTCCATGAGCGCCAGTTTGACCTTCTGCACGTAGGGCGAGAGCGGGTGTTCGTAGAGCTTCGGCATGGGACCTCCTCGAGACGGCGTGACGCGCTCCTCATGGCACGTCGAGATCGACGGGCCAAGACTAACGTGGCGAACGGCCGCTCTGCTTCGCCATGCTGCGACCGAGTCCGGCCGCAACAAAAAGACGTACAGCGCTGTTGACGCCCATAGTGCAGTCGTACTAGCGTCCTGCGTTGTGTTGGTCGACCGGCCAAATTACGCAGCTTTGGCAGGCAGGTGGCTCTTGTCGAGGTCGGCTGCCGGTACCACACGAGTGCCAGCCCGAGCCGTTTGCGGTGACGCTCCCCGCGTTTGGCACCGAACATCGACGCTTGATGCACGCTCCGACGCCGATGGGTGGCGCGATCGCTTGGATCGACGACGAGCAGCGACGGGGTGTCTCGCGATCCGGCGGTGAGGCGCGAGCCGTCGGGAACGGCATCGCGGCGGCGCGCGGCGATTCTCGACGCTGCGACTGCGATCCTCGTCGAGGACGGCTACGCGCGGCTTTCGACGCGCACGATCGCCGCGCGCGCCGGCATGCACCCGGGCAACCTGCAGTACTACTACCGCACGAAGGCCGACGTCGTCCGCGCCATGCTGGAGCGCTATCTCGAGGCCGCCGCGCGCAGCATCGAGGCGCGGATCGCCGCCGACGGCGCGACCCTCGAGGCACGGTTGCACGCCGCGATCGACGGTGTGCTCGCGGATCAGGAGTCGGCGGAGCGCTGCCGATTCTTGCGCGAGCTCTGGGCGCTCGCCGGGCACGATCCCGCCATCGACGCCGCGATGCGCGGCTTCTACGGCGGCTTCTGGCGTCGGGTCGTCGCGCTCGTACTCGACGCCAATCCCCGCCTCGGCCGTCCGCGCGCCGAGCGCCGCGCCGCGCTCCTGATCGCGCTCCTCGAAGGGCTGCTGCTGTTTCGGTCGCCACGACCGCCCGGCGCGCTGCCGATCCCCGGGATCGAAAGGGAATTGCACGCGCTCGTCGAGCGTCTCGTCGCCGACGAATAGTAACGCGCTCCGCTACTCCGGCGTCGCGTGCGGCGAATGCCAGCGGTCGCCGAGGAGCGCGCTGTTCAGCCAGCGGAAGTACTCGGCCATCACCTCGCGGCTCTGGTCACGGTGGCGCCACCACCCGTCGACCTCGAAGTGATCGAGACGCCCGCTGCGCACGACGAGCTGCACGGCCGGCGGCAACAGCCGTCGCAGAAGCCAGCGCGCGCGCGCCGTGTGCGTCCGCGGGGCGAGAAACAGCACACCGTGCGCGTCCACCGCGCGCACGTACTCGGCGGTGGCGACCACCTCGTCCTCGGTGCCGGCAACCGGCCCCGGGACGACCGTCACGGCGGACGACGGCACCCCGCTGTGCTCGAGGATCGCGAGCGCGAGCGAGGTGGCGTCGAGGTTCTGAACCCCGATGCGGCGCAGCTCCGCGTCGAGCGGCTCGTCGAACCACTTGGCGACGACGAGACGTCGACTGATGCCGTCGTGGTACAGCTGCGCCGCCTCCAACGAGTCCTCGCGAACCCCCGCGCTCGAGATCGCGATCACGTCGACGGGCGCGAGCGCGTCCTCGACGACGAGCATGCTGCCGATCGCGACGAGCAGCGGACGGCGCGCGATCCACACGGCGGCGACGACGACGGCGAGCGTCACGGCCACGGTGCGCACGCGACGACGCGCGGAGCTCGTGGGGAGGGCTACCGTCGACATCGTCGCCGGGTGCGCACGGCGAAAATGCTCGCACAGCGCTCCGTCTATTGATACAGACGATTCGACCGGGAACGTGGCGGAGGGCGCGATGGACGGAGCGGTCGCAATGGGTGGTGTCGGCGTCGTCGCAGGGCTTGCAGCGGGGCTCGCGATCGCCGCCGGCGCGTGGGTGGCTGCGCGACGTGGGCGCGCGGACGAGATTGCCGCGGCGCTGCACCGTGCCGCCGACGTCGGCGCGCGCCTCGAAGAGCGGACGCAGCGACTCGGCGAGCTCGAGCGCGAGCTCGGTGAGGCGCGCACCGGCGCGGCGCGGCTGCGCGCGGAGCTCGCGGCCGCGGCCGAGACCCAGGCGCGGCAGGCCGCCGAGCTCGAGAGCGAGCGGCGCGCGACCCGCGACAAGCTCGCGCTCCTCGCCGACGCCGAGACGCGCCTCCGCGACGCGTTCCACACGCTCTCCGCGGAAGCGTTGCGCTCGAACAACCAATCGTTCCTCGATCTCGCACGCACCGCGCTCGGCGAGTTCCAGCAGACGGCGCTCACCGATCTCGAGAGCCGCCAGCGCTCGATCGACGACGTCGTGCGGCCGATCCGCGAATCGCTCGCGAAGGTCGACGCCAAGCTGCACGACGTCGAGACCCAGCGCGTCGGCGCCTACGCGCAGCTGAGCGAGCAGGTGCGCTCGCTCGCCGTGACGCAGCAGCAGCTCACGGGCGAGACGTCGAACCTCGTCCGCGCGCTGCGCACGCCGCACGTGCGCGGCCGCTGGGGCGAGATCCAGCTGAAGCGGGTCGTCGAGCTCGCGGGCATGCTCGAGCACTGCGACTTCAAGGAGCAGCAGACCGCGGTCGGCGAGGACGGGCGTTTGCGTCCCGACCTCCTAGTCAAGCTGCCCGGCGACAAGTTCGTCGTCGTCGACGCCAAAGCGCCGCTCGGCGCGTACCTCGACTCACTCGAGACGGACGACGACGAGACGCGGGCGCAATGTCTGCGCGACCACGCCCGGCAAGTTCGCATGCACATCGGCAAGCTCGCGGCGAAAGCATACTGGGAGCAGTTCCAGCCGACGCCGGAGTTCGTCTTGATGTTCCTCCCCGGCGAGACGTTCTTCAGCGCCGCCTTGCAGCACGATCCGTCGCTCATCGAGTACGGCGCCAGCGAGCGCGTCGTACCCGCGAGCCCGACGACGCTGATCGCGCTCCTGCGCGCGGTCGCCTACGGCTGGCAGCAGGAGCGGATCGCCGCCCACGCCGAGGAGATCAGCGCGCTCGGCCGGCAACTCTACGAGCGCCTACGGACGATGGCCGCCCACTTCGACGGCGTCCGCCGCGGTCTCGATGCCGCGACCGACGCCTACAACCGCACCGTCGGCTCGCTCGAGACCCGCGTCCTGGTGACCGCGCGCCGCTTCCGCGAGCTCGGCGCCGGGGGGCGTGAGGAGATTGCGACTCTCGACGTCGTCGAGCGCGCGACGCGCCAGCTGCAAGCGCCGGAGCTCGGCGGCGACGAGCGGGAGACGGCGCTCGCCCCTATCGGAGTGGCGTCCGACGCCGCGGCGACCGCGGAGCACACCGCGATCGCCGGCGACGCGTCGGGCGCAGAACGCAACGCGCAGATCGACGCCGCCAACCGCGATGCGCTCACGGATGAGGACGTCGCGTCCGATCTCGTCGCGGTCACGGAGGACGTCTCTTCAGACGTCGTCGCCGTCGTGCACGTCGACACGGAAGCGCCACGCGCGGCGCAGCGCGCGCTCGCCCTCGCGCGTCGCTGACGCATCCGACTCGCGCGTTGTCGGAACCGTCGGACGATTTCGCAGCGCTAGCGCTGTCAGCTGGGCTGGTGTTCCGCGATCCGTTGAACGCGCGCGCCGAGAGTCGCCAGGAAGAGACGCATCGGTAGGAGCTCGCGCGTTACGGGATTCACCATCAGGCCGAGCGCCTCGAGAGTCATCGCGCCGATGAGCGGTGTCACGCCTTCGGGCGCGAACACTACCCGTGAGGTTGCACGTTCTACCCCGAGGTCGAAGCACGCCTCACCGATGTCGTAGCCCTGGTGGGTACCATCGGCGAGCGTGAACATCTGGTGCTTCGAGCGCGTGACGCCGAGCGCTTCGAGGTCGCTCGCCGGCACGACGCTGTAGATGGCGCCGGTGTCGATCAAGAATTCGCGCTCGACGAAGCCGAGATCCTCCCGTCGCGGGTTCGAAACCTTCACGTTCGCGAACGTAATTCCCACCATGGGGACCGTACGATCTGCGGTATTCGACATCGACGCTACACGTACCCTTTTTCCACGGGATTGGCGATTACGCCGCGCGCAGACGAGTAGCATCGACCCCCCAGCTGAATCCTCACGACCTCAGACGATGCCCGCCGCCCGCAAGCGCTCTAGCTCCGCCGCTTCGACACCGATCTCAGCGTAGACCTCCGCGTTGTGCTCGCCGAGCGCCGGCGCGAGGCGTCGCGCCCGTGGCGCCGCATCGCTGAACTGCAGCGGGTTGCCGTGGAACACGATCTCGCCGAGCGACGGGTGCGGCTCGCGCTCGATCATGCCGCGAGCGACGAGCTGCGGATCGTCGATCAGCTCGTCCGGCCGCGCAACGCGCGCGCACGGAACGTCGGCGCCGCCGGGGCCGAGGGCGGCGAGCACCTCGGCGCACGTCCGCTCGCGGACCCACGCACCGATGATAGCGTTCAGCTCGCGGCGGCGGGCGGCGCGGCCGCGATGGTGGCGAAAGCGGTCGTCGCTCGCGAGCTCCGGCTGGCCGATCGCGGCGCACAAGCGGCGGAAGAGGCGATTGCTCGCGGTCCCGACGACGATCCATCCGTCGCGCGCCTCGAGCGCGTCGTACGGGGCGGTGAAGGAGTGCTGGTTTCCCACGCGCTCGGCGTGCATGCCGAGGCCGGCGGCGATCGTCGCCCACGAGTCGGTGATGGCGAAGATCGCGTCCTGGTTCGAGAGGTCGAGCGCGCGCGCGACGCCGGTCCGCTCGCGTTCCAGCAAGGCGGAGACGACGCCGAGGGCGAGGAAGAGCCCGCCGACGAAATCGGCGAGCGCGCCGCCGGCGCGGACCGGCGGCCCGTCGGGGAAGCCGGTCATCGCGAGGAGGCCGCCCGCCGCCTGCGCGACGATGTCGTACGACACCTCACCGGCACGCGGCCCGGTCGCGCCGAATCCCGACAGTGCGGCGACGACGAGGCGCGGGTTGCGTGCGCGCAGCACGTCGGCGCCGAGCCCTTTCGACGCCATCCAGCCGGCGCGAAAGTTGTCGACGACCGCGTCGGCGCGATCGACGAGACGCAGGAAGAGATCGCGGCCTTCCGGGTGGCCGACGTCGAGCGTGATAGAGCGCTTCCCGCGGTTGGTGTTCTGAAACGAGAGCGAGGTCTCGCCCTCCGGCGCCGGGCCGTAGCGATAGTCGTCGCCGGTCCGCGGTCGCTCGACCTTGATCACGTCGGCGCCGAGATCGGCGAGAAGTGCGGTCGCGAAGGGGCCGGCGACGACGCGGGTGAGATCGAGGATGCGGAGGCCTTCGAGGACGCGCCCGGGCATGGCGGCGGATCGTAGCAGCCGCGCGGGGAATGAACACGCACACGACTCGTTCCGCTGGGCACGGGACGCCGGGCGGCGCCCTCTACGGCATCAGTCCGCGCGTCGCGCGCAATTCCTCAGTTGGCGGCCTTCTGCTTCACCTTGACGATGATGGTGAGCAGGCACGCGACGAGTCGTGGAGCCGCGCGTCGACTGCGTGCCGTTACGAGCGCCGCGACCGGCGTGCGCATCGGGTCCGACGTTTCGCAGCGCTTCATCGTTTCGTGGCGGCCATCGTAAAGGAGGTGATCCGACGACAGTTGCTCATGACCACGCACGCCAACGCCTCGTATCCGGGCACGTCTGCTTGACGGCTCCCGGCGCGTCGGCGCATGCTGACCGGCACACGCTGGGGGAGTCGCGGCGACGCGACTGAGAGGGCAGCACGCTCGCTGCCGACCCCTCGAACCTGAACCGGGTCATGCCGGCGGAGGGAAGCGACATGCAGAGCGATCTCACGCAACTCGAGGCGGCTCGCGCCGGAATCGTCACGCCGGAGATGCAGCGTGTGGCGGAGCGCGAGAACACGACGCCGGAGCTGATTCGCTCCGAGGTGGCGCGCGGGCGTCTCGTGGTCCCGGCGAACAAGCGGCACCTCGCGGGAAGCGGGGGGCGAGCGGTGCCCCCACACGATGATGCTGCGTGGCACGCCCTCGACGGATCGGAGCGCGGCGCGAACGGCGCCGATGGCCTCCCATCTGCCGGCCACCCGGGCGCCGCCGACGACGCGCGCTACTGGGTCAACCAAACCGTCGCGCAGCGCTGGCGCGAGATCGGCGATCCAACGCACCTCCGCGGCGTGCACGCCCCGAAGCGGCTCGACCCGACTGGCATCGGCCGCATGATCACGACGAAGATCAACGCCAACATCGGCGCGTCGCCGGTCTCGAGCGGGCTCGCCGAGGAGGTCGAGAAGCTGCGCTGGGCGCAGAAGTACGGCGCCGACACGTTGATGGACCTCTCCACCGGCGGCGATCTCACCGCCTGCCGCCAGGCGATCATCGATAACGCGACGATCCCGATCGGCACCGTGCCGATCTATTCGATGATCGTCGGCCGCTCGATCGACGACCTCACCTACGACGTCATCCTGCGCGAGATCGAGCGCCAAGCGCAGCAAGGCGTCGACTACTTCACGATCCACGCCGGCGTCCTGCGCGAGCACCTGCCGCTCGTCGGCCCGCGGGTGACCGGCATCGTCTCGCGCGGCGGCTCGCTGCTCGCGAAATGGATGCTCGTGCACGGCAAGCAGAACCCGATGTACGAGCTCTTCGACGAGATCAGCGCGATCATGCGCCAGTACGACGTCACGTACTCGCTCGGCGACGGCCTCCGTCCCGGTTGCCTCGCCGACGCCTCGGACGCGGCGCAGCTCGCCGAGCTGCGCACGCTCGGCGAGCTCGTGCTGCGCGCCCGCGAGAAGGGCGTGCAGGCGATGGTCGAGGGCCCGGGCCATGTCCCGCTCGATCAGATCGGCTTCAACATGCAGCTCGAGCAGCGCGTCTGCGACGACGCTCCCTTCTACGTCCTCGGCCCGCTCGTGACCGACGCCTTCCCCGGCTACGACCACATCACGAGCGCGATCGGCGCCACGGAGGCAGCGCGCCACGGCGCCGCGATGCTCTGCTACGTCACGCCGAAGGAGCACGTCGGGTTACCGAAGGCGCAAGACGTGATGGCGGGCTGCATCGCGTACAAGATCGCCGCGCACGCCGGCGACGTGGCGCGCGGCATTCCGGGCGCTCGGCGATGGGACGACGACATCTC
>VBKW01000184.1 GCA_005879405.1 Deltaproteobacteria bacterium | reverse complement strand
GTTCGCCGCGACACTTGTCGTCGCCGACGCGTGATCACACGCTCACGAATACGCCCTGCACCCGACGACCCCGCTGCTTGACGCCGACCGCGATCGTCCGGCATGAGCCGGCCGGCGCGGAGTATGCGATGAGAGCCATCGGAGTACGGACGACGACGCGCGCGATCGGCATCATGATCGTGGCGAGCGCGGCGATCGCGGCATGCGCGGCGCGGATGCCGTCCACGCGCACCCACGGCGCGGCCGCGTCGCCGGCGCCGAGCGGCCTCGAGCAGATCGAGACGATCGTCGTCATCTACGCCGAGAACCGCAGCTTCGACAACTTGTACGGGTCATTTCCAGGCGCGCACGGCATGGCGAACGCCGCGAACGTTCCGCAGGTCGATCACGACGGGACACCGCTGCCGCATCTTCCCGCCGTGCGGAAGAAGGACGCCAACCATCGCGACGTCGTCGATCCGCGGTTTCCGACTCACCTGCCGAATCGGCCCTTCGCCATCGACCAGCCGCCCATCAATTTGTCCCTCGCGGTACCGACGGGTGACCTCGTGCATCAGTTCTACGAGAACCAAGAGCAGATCGACGACGGGAAGAACGATCGCTTTGCGGCGGTGTCGAACGCCGGCGGGTTGGTGATGGGCCACTACGACGGGTCGCAGCTCCCGATGTGGAAATGGGCGCGCGAGTACACGCTCGCCGACAACTTCTTTCAGGGCGCGTTCGGTGGATCGTTCCTGAATCACCAATGGCTGATCTGCGCCTGCACACCGACGTTTCCCGACGCCCCGGCGGAGTCGCACGCGCGGCTCGACGCCAAGGGCCGTCTCGTTCGTGAGCCCGACTCGCCGAAGAGCGCGCTCGTCGGTCCTCCGAAGCTCGGCCGCGCGACGATGACTCCGGCGCCCGAGGACTTCGTCGTGAATACGACGTCGCCGCCGTACCAGCCGAGCGGCATCGCGCCCGCGCCCGGCGGCGACCGACGCCTCGCCGATCCCGAGAAGCACCCGCTGCCGCCGCAGACGAGCACGACGATCGGCGACGCGTTGACCAGGAAGGGCGTCGACTGGGCATGGTACGCGGGCGCGTGGAACGCGGCCGTCGCCGACGGCATGCAGCCGCCGGACGTCAAGCGCAACGTCATCTACAACGACGACGTGGGATCGGAGAACTTCCAGCCCCATCACCAGCCGTTCAACTACTTCGCCAACTTCGCGCCGGGAACCGCACAGCGCGAACGCCATCTCAAGGACTACGACGAGTTCATCAAGGCGATCGACACCGGCACGCTGCCGCCGGTCACGTTCTACAAGCCGCAAGGCCGCCTCTCGGAGCACGCGGGGTACACCGACATCCTCTCCGGAGACCGTCACGTCGCCGCGGTCGTCGCGAAGCTGGTCGCGAGCCGGCAGTTCGCGCGGATGGCGATCATCGTCACCTACGACGAGAACGGCGGGTGGTGGGATCACGTCGCGCCGCCCGAGGCCGACCGCTGGGGCCCGGGCACGCGCATTCCGGCGATCATCATCTCGCCCTTCGCGAAGGGCCGCACCATCGACCATACGCTCTACGATACGACGTCGATCCTGAAGCTGATCACGCGCCGGTTCGGACTCGAGCCGCTGCCCGGTGTCCGCCGCGGCGTCGGCGACCTGAGCGCCGCGTTCACGCTCGGCCCGTAGTCTCGTCCGCGAACGCGTTCGCGATCGCGCGGTGCTCCCATCGCGCGTCCTGTGACGATCGATTAAGCTGCGGCAACGCGGGCACCCGACGTCGTCGGCGCTCGGATCGCTTGCGTGAACCGATGACGCGCGCGATGTTCGAGCGAACGAGAGGAGGCGCGATGCAGGTCGGAATGATCGGGCTCGGGCGCATGGGAGCGAACATGGCGCGGCGGTTCATGCGTGGCGGACACGCGTGCGTCGTGCACGACATCTCGAAGGACGCGGTGCGCGCCCTCGCCGCCGACGGCGCCGTCGGCGCGTCGTCGCTCGACGACTTCGTCGCGCGTCTCGCCGCACCGCGCGTGGTCTGGCTCATGGTGCCGGCCGCGATCGTCGACGCGACGCTCGCCGACCTCGCGCCCCGGCTCGTCGCGGACGACGTCGTAGTCGACGGCGGGAATTCCTATTACCGCGACGACGTCGATCGCGCGCAGCGTCTCCAGGCACGCGGGATTCACTACGTCGACTGCGGGACGAGCGGCGGCGTCTGGGGCCGCGAGCGCGGATACTGTCTCATGATCGGCGGCGAGCGCGACGTCGTCCGCCGGCTCGATCCGCTGTTCGCGACGCTCGCCCCCGGCCGTGGGACGCTCGCGCCGACTCCGGGTCGTGAGGGACGCGGTGGCACTGCCGAGCAGGGCTACCTCCACTGCGGCCCGAGTGGTGCCGGCCATTTCGTGAAGATGGTCCACAACGGCATCGAGTACGGCCTCATGGCGGCGTACGCGGAGGGGTTGAACGTCCTCCGGCACGCCAACGTCGGCAAGCAGACGCGTACCGCCGACGCCGAGACGACGCCGCTCCGCGACCCCGAGTACTACCGCTACGATTTCGATCTCGCCGACGTCACCGAGGTGTGGCGCCGCGGCAGCGTCATCGCGTCGTGGCTGCTCGATCTGACCGCGGCGGCGTTCGCGAGCGACCCGCAGCTCGAGCGCTTCAGCGGGCGCGTGTCCGACTCGGGCGAAGGTCGGTGGACGCTCGACGCCGCGATCGACGAGGGCGTGCCGGCGCACGTGCTCGCCTCTGCGCTCTTTCAACGCTTCAGCTCGCGTGGCGAGGCGGAGTTCCAAGACCGGCTGCTCTCGGCGATGCGCTTCGAGTTCGGCGGTCACCACGAGAAGGCTCCCGGCACATGAGGGCTGTCCTCTCCGACGCGCTCGTCTTCTTCGGCGCGACCGGCGACCTCGCCCACAAGAAGATCTTTCCTGCGCTTCAGGCGATGACCCGGCGCGGCACCCTCGAGGTGCCGGTGATCGGCGTCGCGAAGTCAGGCTGGACCCTCGAGCAGCTCGTGGCGCGCATGCGCGACAGCCTCGAGCACAACGGCGGTGTCGACGAGGTCGCTTTCAAGAAGCTCGCGGCGCGCCTGCGCTACGTCGACGGCGACTACGCCGAGAGCGCGACGTACGCGGCGATCGCGAAAGAGCTCGGCGACGCGCAGCGTCCCGCCCACTACCTCGCGATCCCGCCCGGGGCGTTCCCGACCGTGATCGAAAAGCTCGCCGCGGCAGGGCTTTCGCGCAACGCCCGGATCATCGTCGAGAAGCCGTTCGGCCGCGACCTCGAGTCGGCGCGGCAGTTGAACGAGATCATCCACCGCGTCTTCGACGAGTCGGCGGTCTTTCGCATCGACCACTATCTCGGCAAGGAGGCAGTGCAGAACCTCCTCATCTTCCGCTTCGCGAACACCTTCCTCGAGCCGATCTGGAACCGCCGCTACGTCGCGAGCGTGCAGATCACGATGGCGGAGAGCTTCGGGGTCCAGGGCCGCGGGAAGTTCTACGAGGAAGCGGGCGCGATCCGCGACGTGATCCAGAATCACATGCTGCAGGTGATCGCGTTTCTGGCGATGGAGCCGCCGACAGGCACCTACGCCGAGTCGCTGCACGACGAGCAGGTGAAAGTCTTCCGCATGATCCGCCCGCTCAGCCCCGAGGACCTGGTCCGCGGACAGTTTCGCGGCTATCGCCGCGAGCCCGGCGTCGCGCCCGATTCGAACGTCGAGACGTTCGCCGCCGTGCGCCTGCACATCGACTCGTGGCGCTGGGACGGCGTGCCGTTCTTCATCCGCGCCGGCAAGTGCCTGCCGGTGACGACCACGGAGGTGACGGTGACGCTGCAGCGCCCGCCGCTCAGCCATATCGCCGCCGGCGATACGAACTACTTCCGGTTCCGCCTGAGCCCGGAGGTCGTGATCGGCGTCGGCGCCCGCATCAAGCGGCCCGGCGAGGAGATCGCCACCGACCCGACCGAGCTGAAAGTCGTCCACAAGCCCGAGGGCGACGAGATGGACGCCTACGAGCGTCTCCTCGGCGACGCGATGGAGGGTGACCGCTTGCTCTTCGCGCGCCAGGACGGCGTCGAGGCGGCGTGGGCGATCGTCGAGCCGATCCTGCGTGAGACCACGCCGCTCTCCGAGTACGAGTGCGGCACGTGGGGACCGCGCGACGCCGAGGCGTTGACCGCGGACGTCGGCGGGTGGCACTGCTGCGAGCCACCGAGCGCGCCGTGACGCTGCGAAGGGGCTGCCGATGAGCGAGCGACCGCGCGACGACGAGCCGATCCTGCGTGCCGTCGCCACGCACGCCCTCGCGCTGGTCGTCGACGACACGACGATCGGCCTCGGCACCGGCCGCGCCGCGGCCGCGTTCATCGCCGCGCTCGGAACGCGCGTTCGTGAGGGCCTGCACGTGCGCGGCGTGCCGACGTCGACGGCGTCGGCCGATCAGGCGCGTGCGCTCGGCATCCCGCTCGTCGAGCTCGACGGCGATGTGGAGCTCGACCTCACCGTCGACGGCGCCGACGAGGTGGCGGCGAACCTCGACCTCGTGAAGGGCTGGGGCGGCGCGCTCGTCCGCGAGCGCATCGTCGCCGCCGCGTCGCGCCGCCAGGTGATCCTCGTCGGCGAGGAGAAGCTCGTGCGCGGCCTCGGCGAGCGCGGCCGCATTCCGGTCGAGGTGATCCCGCTTGCGAGCGGTGTCGTGACCCGCGCCCTCGCGCGCCTCGACCTCACCGCGTCGCTGCGCGTCGACGGCGGCGGCGCGCCGCTCGTGACCGAGAACAGCAACCTGACGCTCGACTGCAGGCCCCGTGCGCCGCTCGATGCCGCGGCGGCGCGTGCGCTGGAGTGCGCCGTGCTGGCACTGCCCGGCGTCGTCGACACGGGCCTCTTTCTCGGCACCGCCGAGCGCGTGCTCGTCGGTCGCGTCGGCGGACGCGTCGACGTGCTCTGCAGGCCGTGATGAGCGCGCGGGTCACGATCGACGTGCAGCCGACGCCCGACACGGCGATGCGCGCGGCGGCCGAGCGCCTCGTCGACGGCGCTACGCGCGCCGTCGCGGCCTCCGGACGGTTCACGATCGCCCTCTCGGGAGGCACGACGCCACGCAATTTGTACGCGCTGCTCGCGACCCCGCCGTACGCGACACGCATCCCGTGGCCGGCGGCGCACGTGTTCTGGGGCGACGAGCGCTGCGTGCCGCCGGACGACCCGGCGAGCAACTATCGTCTCGCGCACGAGACCCTCCTCGCCCGCGTCCCCGTCGTCCCCGACCGGGTTCACCGCGTCCGCGGCGAGGACGAGGCGTTCGCCGCCGCGGCGCTCTACGAGCGCGAGCTGCGCGCGGCATTGCGGACGCTGCACGGACCGCCGACGACGCAACCCGGCGCGCGCCTCGACGTGATGCTCCTCGGCCTCGGCGACAACGGCCACACGGCGTCGCTCTTCCCGTACTCACCGGCGCTCGACGAGCGCGAGTGCTGGGTGCTCGCCGTCGACGTCGACGCGACACCGCCGGCACGCATCACGCTCACGGCGCCGGTGATCAATGCCGCCGCGCCCGTGGTATTCGTCGTCGTCGGCGCCGCGAAAGCATCGATTCTGCGCCGTGTGCTCGAGGGAGCGCGCGACCCTGCCGCGCTCCCGGCACAGCTCGTCGACCCCGTCGACGGCGAGGTATGCTGGGTCGTCGACGCCGCGGCAGCCGCGGAGCTGCGTCGAGGGTGACGATGGCGGATCCCGCACAGACGACGGTCTTTCTCGTCGACGTCGACAACACGCTGCTCGACAACGATCGCGTGACCGACGACCTCAGCCGGTATCTCACGCGCGAGGTCGGCCCGGAGCGCCAGCAGCGCTACTTCGCGATCTTCGAGCAGCTGCGTGCCGAGCTCGGCTACGCCGATTATCTGGGCGCGCTTCAGCGCTACCGGATCGAGTACCCGTCCGACCCGCACCTTCTCGCGGTCTCCTCGTTTCTCATCGACTACCATTTCGCCAACCGCCTCTATCCGGGCTCGCTCGACGCGCTCGATCACCTCGGCGCGTTCGGGCGCACGGTGATCCTCACCGACGGCGACGTCGTGTTCCAGCCGCGCAAGGTCGAGCGCGCCGGCCTTTTCGACGCCGTCGAGGGCAACGTCCTCATCTACATCCACAAGGAGCGCGAGCTCGCCGACGTCGAGCGGCGCTACCCGGCCGCGCACTACGTCCTCGTCGACGACAAGATCCGCATTCTCACCGCGGTGAAGGAGAGCTGGGGCGCGCACTGCACGACCGTCTTCGTCCGCCAGGGTCATTACGCGTACGCCCCCGACGTCGCGAGCTACCCCGCGGCCGACGTCACGATCGCCCGTATCGACGAGCTGACCAAGCACGACGGCGCCGCGCTCGTCGCCGCGGGTCGGAGGAGCATCCCATGAACACCCGCGAAGCCCGTCCGCGGCGGCGGAGGAGCCCATGAGCACCACGGTCGCGGACGGCGCCCGCCCGCCGCTCACGATGCTTCCCGCATGGCAGGCGCTCGCGCGTCACGCCGCCACGGTCCGCGAGGCCCATTTGCGGGGGCTCTTCGCGGCGGATCCCCGCCGCGGCGAGCGCCTCACCGCCGAGGCCGCCGGCCTCTTCCTCGACTACTCGAAGCAGCGCGTGACCGACGAGACGCTGCACCTGCTGGTCGCGCTCGCCGATGAATCGGAGCTGCGCGCGCGCATCGACGCCATGTTCCGCGGCGCCAAGATCAACGTCAGCGAGGGGCGCGCCGTCCTGCACGTGGCGCTGCGCGCGCCGCGCGACGCAACGATCGTCGTCGACGGCGTGAACGTCGTCCCCGAGGTCCATGCCGTCCTCGACCGCATGGCGGACTTCGCGACCCGTGTCCGCGACGGCCGGTTCACCGGACACACCGGACGCCGCCTGCGGAACGTCGTCAACATCGGCATCGGCGGCTCCGACCTCGGTCCGGTGATGGCGTACGAGGCGCTGCGGTACTATGCTGACCGCGCGCTGACGCTGCGCTTCGTCTCGAACGTCGACGGCGCCGATTTCCTCGAGGCCACGCGCGACCTCGACCCCGCCGAGACCCTCTTCATCGTCTCCTCGAAGACCTTCACCACGCTGGAGACGATGACCAACGCCGCGAGCGCGCGCGCGTGGCTTCTCGGCGCCCTCGGCGACGAGCGCGCGATCGCGCGGCACTTCGTCGCGGTCTCGACCAACGCCGCCGAAGTGACGAAGTTCGGCATCGACACCGCGAACATGTTCGGTTTCTGGGACTGGGTCGGCGGCCGCTACTCGATGGACTCGGCGATCGGGCTCTCGACGATGATCGCGATCGGCCCCGAACACTTCCGCGCCATGCTCGACGGCTTTCACGCGATGGACGAGCACTTCCGGACGGCGCCGTTCGACCGCAACCTGCCCGTCCTGATGGCGCTCCTCACCGTATGGTACGTCGACTTCTTCGGCACCCAGACGGTCGCGGTGCTGCCGTACGCGCAGTACCTGAAGCGCTTTCCCGCCTACCTGCAGCAGCTCACGATGGAGTCGAACGGCAAGCAAGTCACGCTCGACGGCCGCCGCGTCGCGTACGCCACCGGGCCGATCTTTTGGGGCGAGCCCGGCACCAACGGGCAACACTCGTTCTACCAGCTCCTCCACCAAGGCACGCCGCTCGTTCCGTGCGACTTCATCGGCTTTCTCGAGCCGCTCGAGAAGCTCGGCGACCATCACGACCTTCTCGTCGCCAACGTCTTCGCGCAGACGGAGGCGCTCGCGTTCGGCCGGACGCCGGTCGAGGTCGCACGCGCCGGCGCGGCGCCGCCGCTGGTCCCGCATCGCACGTTTCCCGGGAATCGTCCCTCGTCGACCATTCTCGCCGCGCGCCTGACGCCGGCGACGCTCGGCGCGCTTGTGGCGCTCTACGAGCACAGCGTCTTCACGCAGGGCACGATCTGGCAGGTCGACTCGTTCGATCAATGGGGCGTCGAACTCGGAAAGGCGCTGGCGCAGCGGATCGTCCCCGAGCTGACGAGCGCCGCCGCCCCGTCTCTCGCGCACGACAGCTCGACGAACGCCCTCATCACCCGCTACCGCCGCCACCGCGCCCGCGCCGCCCGCTAGCGTTGACCCGAGTCACCGCCGCGCGCGTTGGCCAATCGGTCACCTCGAGATGCTCGGAACTGGTCGAGTTACGAGCGAGACGACTGAGGTATCGCGCCGGGTCGAGTTGCGAGTGAGACAACTGAGGTGTCGCGCGGGACTGGGTCGAGTTGCGAGCCAGACGAGGCGCGAGAGAAGCGAGCAGCGCAGGCGTAGCAGCGCTACGCCGAGCAGCGCAGCGACCGAGCAACGAAGTATGGCGAAGCAAATCGGCCCAGTACCGCCGAGCAACGAAGTATGGCGAACCAAATCGGCCCAGTACCGAGGTCAGAGGTTGGCGGTGGTCAGCTCCGCGTCGAGATCGCGCTCGACGACACGCCGCGCGCCGCGCCGCACCTGCAACAGGCGGCGTCCCTCGACGTCGAGGCAGCTCAGCTTGTTGCCGTAGACGAGCCCGGTGTCGAGACCGATGTGGAACGGCAGCGCGATCCGCGCTTCGCGCTGCGGCGTGTGGCCGAAGACGACCGTCCACGGCAGGTCGTGTCGCGCCGCGAAGAACTCTTCGCGGATCCAGAGAAGATCGTCGTCCGCTTGCTGCTCGAGCGGCACGCCGGGGCGGACGCCGGCGTGAACGAAGAGAAACGGGCCGTCGCGATGCATCAGCGGCAGGCCGCGGAAGAACGCGAGATGCGCCGGCGGAAAGCAAGCCGCCGCCTCTGCCGCGGAGGCGCCCGGCGCGACGCCGTAGCTCGCGAGCGTCGCACCGCCGCCGTTCGCGAGGTAGACGTCGCCGTGGCGGCCGTCGAGGCCGAGATACGCGAGCAGCATGTCCTCGTGATTGCCGCGCAAGAAGACGGTCGCCGGCAGCTCGTCGCGTACGCGCAGCAAGCGCTCGATGAGCGCGCGCACGCGCGGCCCGCGATCGACGTAGTCGCCGAGAAAGACCAGCGTGTCGGTGGCGCCCGCCCCGATTCGGTCGAGCAGCACCTCGAGCTCGTCGGGGCAGCCGTGGAGATCGCCGATCGCGAAGACCCCCATCAGCCGCTCCCGTCGACGAGACGTCGGAGGCCGTCGGGATCGCCGAGCACCTCGAGCGCTGCGGCGTAGGGATCCTGCGTCCCCTCACGCACGCGCGCGACGAGCGCCGCGTAGGCGCCGCCGATCCGGGCCTCGATGCGGCCGGCGAGCGTCGCACCGAGGACGTCGAGGAACTCGCGCACCCGGTGCTCGGCCGCCGCCCGCTGGGCGCTGCCGTCGGTCGTCACGTGGCCGCGATGCGCGGCGATGGCGGCGACGAGCTCGTCGATGCCGCGATCGCGGTGCGCCTCGGTGAGTAGCACCGGCACCGTCCATGCCGCCGGCGGCCGCAACTGCAACATCTGCTCCAGCTCGGCCTTCATGCGGAGCGCGCCGTCGCGGTCCGCTTTGTTGACGACGAACACGTGCGCGATCTCCAGCAGGCCCGCCTTCATCACTTGGATCGTGTCGCCCGCCTCCGGCACCAGCACGACCACGACCGTCTGCGCGACCTCCATGATGTCGAGCTCGGTCTGCCCGACGCCGACGGTTTCGATCAGGATCGTGTCCTTGCCGAAGGCGTCGAGCAAGCGCGCGATCTGCCGCGTCGCGCGCGCGAGACCGCCGCGCCGGCCACGGGTGCTGACGCTGCGGATGAATACCTCGGGATCGAGGCAGTGCGTCTGCATGCGGATGCGATCGCCGAGGACCGCACCGCCGCTGAACGGGCTCGACGGATCGACGGCGACGACACCGATCTTGCCGCCCGCGGCGCGCAGCCGCCCGACGACGCGATCGACGAGCGTCGATTTCCCCGCTCCCGGCGGTCCGGTGATGCCGATCGCGTAGCTGCGTCCGCCGTGCGGCGCGAGACGCGCGAGGATCGCCGCCAAGTCTTGGGTCTCGTTCTCCGCACGGCTCATGAGCTTCGCCAGCGCCACGCGGTCGCCCGCGAGCATGCGCGCGACGAGATCGGTCGCCGCCGCGCTCAGATGCCCGCCTCCGCCATCGAGCCGGCGCGCGGCGCCGGCTGCGAGCGCACCAGTGACGCCGACCGCGGCAGGTCGGCGTCGAGCGGCGGCGCCTCCACGCCGAACGGCGGTGCCGCGGCGAGCGCGCGGCGCGCAATCGCCTCCGCCGCCGGGAGAAGCCGCGCGACCGACACCGGGCGCACACCCTCGGCAGCGAGGCTCGTCACCGGGAGCCCGGTGACGCCGCACGGCCTGATCAGCGCGAAGGCGTCGAGGTCCGTCGTGACGTTCAGCGCCAAGCCGTGCAGGCTCACGCCGTCGCGGACGCGGATGCCGACGGCGCCGAGCTTCCCGTGCTCCGTCCAGACGCCGTGACCGCGCGGATCGCGGCGCGCGACGACGCCGGCCTCGGCGGCGAGTTCGATCATGATCTGCTCGAGCGTGCACACGAAGCTCGCGACGCCGAACCCGCGCGCCGCGAGCGCGACGATCGGATACAGCACGAGCTGCCCCGGACCATGGTACGTCGCCCACCCGCCGCGTTCGGACGCGACGCACGCGATGCCGCGCGCCGCGAGCAGCGCATCCGACACCCGCAGCTCGCTGCGGGTCGCGCGCTTGCCGAGCGTGATCGTCGGCGGGTGCTCGACGGCGATGCAGGTGTCTTGTCCGCCGGCGCACCGTGCGCGCCAGCATGCCTCCTGGACCGCCAACGCGGACTCGTAGGCGCGCCGTCCGAGCCAGCGCCATGCGATCGGCGCGCGCATTCACGAGATGTACCGCGTGCTTGACGGGGGCGCAAGCCGATGTTAGCCGCGCCTCATGCCGGGGCGGCGCTATTATCAGAGCCGCTTTCTCGTGACCGGCGTCTCGCTGCTCGTCCTCGGCGCCGGCAACGTCCTCATCGGGAGCACGAAGCTCGTGCAGTATGAGCGTGTCGTCGCCGAGGGACGCGCGCGCGGCTACTTCCCCGATACCGGCACGTCGAGCGGCATCCTGCGCCCCGTCGACGACGAGGGCGAGCGTTACAACATCGGCCGCGCGAAGATCGACTTGTACCACGTCGTGCTGAGCGGCGGCCTCTTGATGCTCGGCCTCGGTGCGATCCTCACCGCCGCGGCATGGGTGCGCGTGCGCGTCCACCGCGAGAAGACGCCCACGGCGGGCGGCCCCGTGCGCGACGCGCCGCGGGACTCATCATTGTAGCACGACGCCTCCACACGCTGCACGCCGATCGGCATCGGCGCGTGTTCGGCGCCTGTCCTTCGTGCGGACGCGACGCACGTCGTCGGATCGGACACGACGTGTCCGGCGCAGCGACAGCGCGCGTCGGCGCGATCTACGGTCGCAGCGCGCGGCGACGCATCTGCGCGCCGCCCTGCGGCACGCGATGTCGGCACGCGAGTTGCGATCGCCCGTTCGCGCAGCCGCAGCTGCACTCACCCGCGACCTTGTGTCGAGCGAGCACGAGGCCTGGGGGCAACGTCGGTCCGCCATGGGGGCGGGCCGACGTGCGGGTGAGGTCGCGCGCGCGGCGCCTCCATCGGTTACGACCGCCGTCGCGCTGCCGTCACACGACGCCTCACCGCGCGATTCTCCTTGACACCTTCAACGAGGGCGACGTACAAAATCGTACAGCTCGCGTGGGTCGAGGGGTTGACGTGGACGTGGCAGCGACGACGCTCGTGGTGAACGCCTCTTTCGCCGCGCCTTTTTCGGTCCGGGTATTCGCGATCGACCCGGTCACGCCGCAGGCGCTCGTGCCCTTCTCCTCCCTGACCGCTCTCCCTCCGACGGACACGACGGCGCCCGATGGCAGCGATCCTGATCATCGACTCCTCCAAGACGACTAGAGAGACTCTGCGCATCGTGCTCGGGGGTGAGCACGCAGTGTCGCTCGCATCGTCCTGGGACACGGTCGCGCCCGGCACGGCGCCGGAGCTGGTGATCTTCGGCGCGCCCCCCGGTCCACGCGACGACGCGGCGACCGCCGCATTCCGCGCCCGGCTCGCGCCGGACGCGCCGCTTCTCTTGCTGAACGCCGCCGACGAGATCGACCCGCACGCCCTCGCGCCGCCCGGGCATCGGGTCGAGTTCATGATCCAGCCGTTCGACCCGTCCATGCTGCGTGCGCGCGTCCGTGCGCTGTTGCGACCGCCGCCCCGCACCGTGCCGTCGGACGCGACGGCCGCCGCGCACCGGCGTTGGCTCGAGCCGCCCTTGTTGACGGCCGCCGCCGCCGCGCTCGCCCGCCGCGCGACGCTCAGCGACCTCCCGGTGCTGCTCGTCGGCGAGCGCGGCACCCGCGCGACGGACGTCGCGTGCGCCATCCAGTTCTTCGCCGGGGGCGGCCCGATCATCGCGCGTGCGGCACGCGAGCTCGGCACGCACGCGCTCCTCGCGGCGGACGTGCAGCACGCCGCGGCCGCCGCAGTGATCGTCGAGGACGTGCATCTGCTCTCGGCGGATGCGCAGCGGGCGCTCGCCGCGGAGCTGCGCGACGCGAGCGTGTCGGGCACGGCGGCGCGCGTGTTCGCGACGACGGACGTCGACCTCGAGGTGCGCGTCAGCGAGGGGCGCTTCGCGGCCGAGCTCGCGTTCGCGCTCGGTGTGCTGCCGATCGTCCTCTCGCCGCTGCGCTCGCGGCTGGCCGACCTCCCCGCGATCGTCGAGACACTGCTGCCCCCGCTCGTCGCGCGCGCCCGTCTCGAGCCCGTGACTCTCACCGCCGATGCCATCACACGCTTGCAGCACTATCTGTGGTTCGGAAACGTCGCCGAGCTCGAAGCGGTGCTGGCGCGGACACTCGCGGTGCATCGGCCGCGCCTCGTCGAGGCCGACATGCTGCTCTTCAATCCCGCCGACTCGATCCGCGGCATCGATGCAGCCGCGAGGGCACACCCCGCGGCGGCGCCGGCATCCCGTGCCAGCAACGAGTCGCATGCCGGCCTATCGTCCGACTCGGGGGCGTCATCCCACACGACCGCGTCGTCGGGAGCGAGCGCCGCGTCGCCGCCATCCGGTCGCGCGCGCGTGCTGCCGCTGGAGCGCCGTCGCGCCGATGAGGCGCTTCCCGAGAGCGGGCGCGCCGACACGACCGGCGCCGCGACCTCGCCCCGTCTCGTGCCCTCGACTCGTACCCCGGCTGACGCGGCGCTCGGCAGCGACGAGCGCACCAGCGCAGCCGGGCCGAGCCTCGAAGTCCTCCTCGGTGAGCTCGCGCACGAGCTTCGCAATCCGATGGTCACGATCAAGACCTTCGCGCAGCATCTCGACCGCGTGCTCGAGGATCCGGAGATGCGGACGCGGTTTGCGACGCTCACCGGCGAGGCGATCACGCGCATGGACACGCTCCTGGAGACGCTGCTGGACTTCGCGCGCTTCCGCGCTCCGCAGGCGCAGTCCGTCGATCTCGCGGCGCTGCTCGCGCGTGCCCTCGACGAGCGCACAGACGAGCTCGCGCGCAAGAGCGCACGCGTCGAGCCGACGCCCGCGCCGCACGCGCCGCTGGTCGAGGCGGACGAAGCGCAGTTGCTGTTTGCCTGCCGCAGCATCGTCGACGGCCTCGTCCAGGATCTGGTGGCACATACGCCGGTGCGGATCGCGAG
This sequence comes from Deltaproteobacteria bacterium, assembly GCA_005879405.1. Lineage (GTDB taxonomy): Bacteria > Desulfobacterota > Binatia > UTPRO1 > UTPRO1 > DP-19. Next base: position 4,143 of record VBKW01000184.1, on the reverse strand, counting down.
CCGACCCGATGGCGGCGTCGAGCTACGCGTCCATACCGAGCGCGCGGTCGCCGCGCGGCTTGCGTCGTGGGTGGCGGGAGCGGAGCACGACGCCGACGTGGCGCCGCCGCTGTCGTTCGCGCTCGCGGCGGCACTCGTGCGCCGCAATCGTGGACGGCTCGACGTCCGTCCCGACGACGGCGAGACCGTCATCACGATCACGATCGCGCCCGGTGGCGGACACGGTTGAGGAGGAGATAGCGATGGAGAAGCCGAAGGTGCTGATCGTCGACGACGATTTGGGCGTCCGTGAATCGCTCCGCATGGTGCTGAAGGAGCGCTACGAGCCGCAGCTCACGGCCTCGGGCGAGGAGGCGCTCGCCGCGTTCGCCGATCTCCACCCCGACGTCGTTCTCCTCGACGTCCTGATGCCCGGTCTCGACGGTCTCGAGGTGCTGGAGCGCCTGAAGAGTGAAGACCCGCGCACGCCCATCATCATGCTCACCGCGACGAAGACCGTGAAGACGGCGGTCACCGCGATGAAGCTCGGCGCGTTCGACTACGTCACCAAGCCGTTCGACGTCGACGAGCTGCTGATCATCATCGAGCGCGCGACCCGCGACGCCGCGCGCGAGGTCGAGCTCGAGAGTCTCCGCTGGGAGGTCGGGCGCAAATACAACCCGTCGAACATCATCGGCAACAACCTACGCATGCAGCAGATCTTCCGCACGATCGGCATCGTCGCGCCGCTCAAGACGACGGTGCTCGTGACCGGCGAGAGCGGCACCGGGAAGGAGCTCATCGCCAAAGCCATCCATTACCAGAGCCCGCGCGCCGATCGGCCGCTCGTGACGCTCAACTGCGCGGCGATCCCCGAGAACCTGCTCGAGAGCGAGCTCTTCGGCCACGAGCGCGGCTCCTTCACCGACGCGCACGCGCGCAAGCTCGGGCAGTTCGAGCTCGCCGACCAAGGGACGATCTTCCTCGACGAGATCGGCGAGATGGCACCGTCGCTGCAGGCGAAGCTCCTGCGCGTCATCGAACAGGGCGAGGTGATGCGCGTCGGCGGCAAGCAGACGCTTCACGTCGACGTCCGCATCGTCGCCGCGACCAACCGCGACCTCGACCGGGCGATGCGCGAGGGCGCCTTCCGCCCCGACCTCTTCTACCGCCTGAACGTGGTGTCGATGCACCTACCGCCGCTGCGCGAACGGCCGGAGGACCTGCCGCTCCTCATCAAACACTTCGTCACCGCGAAATCGCAGCAGATGGGCATCCCGGAGAAGCGCATCAGCCCGGAAGTGGTCGACGCAATGCTGCGCTATACGTGGCCGGGCAACGTGCGTGAGATCGAGAACGTGATCGAGCGCGTCCTCGTGCTCTCCGACCACGACCCGATCGGCCTCGAGGACCTGCCGGAGCAGGTCCGCCTCGGGCGCGTCGAGTCGTCCTCGATCCAGCAGCAGGTCCTGCGGCAGCAGAAGACGCTGACCGATGCCGTCGACGAGTTCGAGCGCGAGATCATCCAGGCCGCCCTTCAACACGTCGACTTCAACCAGACGCGCGCCGCGGATCTCCTCGGTACCACGCGCCGCATCCTCAAGTACCGCATGGACAAGCTCGGGATCGCCGCGGAAGACTGAGCGAGGATACACACCGGCGCCGTTCCCCGTCAGCATTCACGGCGTCGCCGCGTTCAAATTTGGACGCGCAACCCGGGCCGACGTTGGGGCGGAGCCTATCGCGGGCGTCTTTGCCCCGTCGCAAGCAGCACGCGCACGGGCACTTAGCAACGGCGGTGGCGCCGACGGGCCGTGGCATGGAACCTGCTGCCCGTCGGATCGATCATGGCAGCTCAAGGAAACATTCTGATCGTCGAGGACGAGCCGGGACCCGCGCTCGCCCTCAAGATGATCCTCAAACCCTACTACGACGTGTACACCGCGGAGCGTGGCGAGGCCGCGCTGGCGATTCTCAAGTCGACGCCGATCGACGTCGTCACGCTCGACCTGCGCATGCCGGGGCTCTCGGGCATGCCGCTCCTGCAGAAGATGAAGGATCACGACCCCGACATCGAGGTGATCATCATCACCGGCTACGGGTCGCTCGAGACGGCGGTCGAAAGCATCAACCTCAAGGTCTTCGCCTACGTGTCGAAGCCGTTCGACGTGCTCGAGATCCTCGAGACCACCAAGCGCGCGCTGCAGAAACGCCGCAATCTGCAAAGGCTCCGCCACATCAAGGAAGAGTTCTTCGCGAACCTCACGCACGAGTTCCGTACCCCGCTCTCGGCGATCATGGGCTACAGCTCGATCCTGCTCGACGAGCATGGCGCCACGCTCACCTCCGACCAGCGCCACGCCCTCGACCGCATCCAGTCGAACTCGCACGACCTCCTGTCGTGCGTCGAAGGCATCTTTTTCCTCGCGGCGCTCGAGGCGGGCGAGATCCCGGTCACGCCATGGACGTTCGACGCGCGTCAGATCCTCACCTCGATCGTCGCCCGCCACGACGCGGCCTTCCGCGAGAAGAAGGTCGCGCTCCAGCTCGGCGAGTTCTCCGCGTTGCCAATCCGGAGCGACGAGGAGAAGGTCGTGAAGATCGTCGAGACGTTGCTGCTGAACGCGCTCAAGTTCACGGCCGAAGGCTCGGTCACCATCGACGCGGCGGTGCTGCCGGACGCGACGCTCGAGGAGGTGAACGAGGTCCTCGAAGGGTTCAAGCAGGCCGATCCGACGGCGCGGAAGCGCTTCCGCGGCATCGGCCTCGGCTTGCGTCTCGTGACGCGCCTCACCGAGGCGATCGGCGGCAACCTCGACGTCGTGAGCACGCTTGGCGCCGGGAGCGAGTTCATCGTCCGCGTGCCCCCCCTCGTCGAGGAGCCCGAGCAGCCGGGCGCCGAGCCGACGGACATGATCGCCACGATGACGTCGGCGCTCAAAGCACAGGCGTCGGCATGACCGCCCTCCAGTTCGTCCGCTGCCGCGATTGCGAGGAGCTCTTCCGTCCCTCACCGCTCGACCGCGCGCCCGAGTACTACCTGACGGACGACGGGCCGATCGCCGAGGTGCGCGACGACTGCATGGCGTTTCTCACGCGTCACGCTCGTCACAAGCTGGAGACGCTGCGCCCGACCGCGACGCCGGCGGCGCACGACGGCGCGGTCGCGGATCCGATGGCGCGCACGGTGTGGGAAGTGTCGAACGGCGAGGACGTCGTGCTCGTGCAGAGCTGGCGCGAGAGCATGCGCGAGCCGCTGCGCTACCGCGTCATCCCCGGACGCCTCGTTGCCGAGCCGCCGAGCGTCGAGATCTGCGAGGACGACGTCCGCAGCGACATCGACCGCGCCCTGTACCCGGGCATCGCGCCGCATCGGAAGCTCGACGCGTTCGTCGCCCGCTTCAAGGCGGTCGCGTGGAGCCTCGACCCAGCCACGCTCGAGATCGTCTACGACCATCCCGGCGACCCGACACTGAGCGTCGCCCAGCTGCCGGCGTCAGCGCTCGCGCAGCTCGCAGCGAGCGCCTCTGAAATCTTCGACGAAGACGACGCGACGCGCATCGCCGCAAGCCTCGGCGCCAGCGCCGACGACCCCGACACGTTCACCGTCCTCCTGCGGCAGCGCGTCCGCGTCGAGTAGCGCGGCCGCTCGCGACAGCGCTCGCCGCGTGTGTCGAAGCACGTTCTTCGCGGACGGGTGAGGGACGCGGGGCGTCCGCTGCACCCGACGTGCGCAAGAGGGTAAGTTTGCGCACCACGGGTGCTGCGGACGCCCCGCGTCCCTCACCCGTCCGGGGAGTGCGCGCATCGAACCTCGTAGCGGCGCGCCGTCGCGCGAAGCGCGCTCCGCACGGTAGTCGCACCGGCGCTGCGTCAGTGTATTTGAGCCGCCGGTCCAGACAGCGGGTCAGCGGCCCCAGTGTAGCGGCGTCCAGACGCGCTGGGGGTCGGCGAGGAGGTTGATGAACTTCACTTCGACCCAGTCGCCGGTGAGGTCGAGGGCGGAGATGCTGCAGGTGTCGACGCGGAGGCGGCGGAATTCGCGTATGCCGAGGCGGAGCGCGGCGGCGAGGACGAGGCGGAGGACGTCGCCGTGGGTGACGGCGCAGACGCGCGCGCCGGGCGTCGCGGCGAGGGCGCGGGCGAGCGCCGCGACGGCTCGCG
>VBKW01000183.1:2455-5969 GCA_005879405.1 Deltaproteobacteria bacterium | reverse complement strand
GCCGCGCGCCCGATTTCGCGGCTGCGCTCCGCCGCCGCCAGGGCGGCGTCGGTCGTGATCTGTCGGGCGCGGCGGCGCAGCACGAGATCGCGTCCCTGCCAATAGCCCGCGAGCGGCGCCATATCGTGGGTGTTGGCGCAGACGAGCGCCCGCGCGGGATAGCGACGCGGCGGCAGGAATCGGCCGCGCGCGCCGCGGCCGAAGTAGAGCACGCGCATCGACAGGAGTCCCCAGCGCGCCATCTCGCGCGGCAGCCCCGCGGGCACGGTGCCGAGATCTTCGCCGATCACGAGTGCGCGCGCCCGCGCGCTCTCGAGCGCGAGGATGCCGAGCAGATCGTCCGCGGGCATCCGTACGTACGCGCCGTCGGATCCCGGGCGGCCGGGCGGAATCCAAAATTGGCGGAAGAGTCCCATCACGTGGTCGATGCGGAGCGCTCCGGCATGGCGGAACGCGGCGCGCACGAGGTGGATCCAATAGCGATAGCCGTCGCGCGCGAGCGCCGTCGGATCGATCGGCGGCAGGCCCCAGTTCTGGCCGAGCGGCCCGAGTGGATCGGGCGGCGCGCCGATGCTGACGCCGCCCTCGAGAAAGAGCCCGGGAAACATCCACGGGTCGGCGCCGCTCGGCGACGATCCAAGCGCCAAGTCCTGATAAACGCCGAGCGCGAGTCCCGCGGTGCGCGCATGCTCCGCCACCGCGGTCAGCTGGCGGTCGAGCTCGAACTGCAGGTAACAATGGTAATCGACGGCCTCGCTGTTGGCGGCGCGGAACGCGTCGACTCCCGGTGACAGGCGATCGCGATACCGGGCCTCCCAGCGATGCCAATCACGCGCCGCCGGATCGCGTGCGCTGAGCTCGTCGCGGAGCGCACAAAACGTCGCAAAGTCGACGAGGCTCTCACCCTCGGCGTCGCGAAAGCGCTCGTACGCGTCGCCGCGCGCCGTGCCGCGTCCACGATGGCGCGCCGCGAACGTCCGGTGCAGCTCGCGCAGGACGGCGTGCTTCTCTCCCATGACCGCGCCGTAGTCGACGCGATCGGTCGCGCGGAGATCCGCGATGCGCGCGCGCGTGTCCGGCTGCGCGAGCCGCGCTTGCGCCGCCCCCGACTCGAGAAGCTCAGGCACCACCGTCACGTCGAGGTAGAGCGGGTTGCGGTAGAGACGGCTGAGCGGGCTGTACGGGCTGATCTCGTCGCCGACGTTGGCGAGCGCATGCAGCGGGTTCACGCCGACGAACGCCGCGCCGTGCGCGCCGGCGAAGGCGACGAGATCGCAGAGGTCCGTGAAGTCGCCGGCGCCCCAGTTACGGGCGCTGCGCAGCGTGTAGAGGTTCGCGAGCAGGCCGTAGGCGCCGCGTGCGCCCAGATCGAGATCCGCCGGTCGCGTGCAGCGGCCGGGTGTCACGACGAGCATCTGCTCCGCCGTGCGCTCGGTACCCGCCGCGGTGTCGCCGTGCTCGTCCGTCACCTCGAGCCGCCACCGTACGCGCCCGGTCCGCGGGCGCCGAGCGCCGAGCGGCAGGACGCGCGCGTGCGCCGCCGCGACGACGCGCGCGGGCGCGAGCGTTTGCTCAGCAGCCGCGGTCTGCAGCCCGAGGAGCGTCGCGTGCGCGCGCCGTTCCGTCGCGACGTCGAGGCCCATCGCCGCGAGGAGCGCGGCGCGCGTCGCGTCGGAGGCGCGGCGCACCACGCCTCTCTGATCGACGTACTCCGGCAGGATGCCGACGTGCTTCGCGAGCGCGCGCAGCGCCGGACGGGCGCTCGCGCGTCCACCTCTCACCGGCGCCACCATCCACGAGCGAGCGTCACGAGGGTCGATCCTCGCCCGCGCCGGATCGCTAGGCAAACGCGAGGCGAGCCGTCCGCGGACGCTCGCGATGGGCGACGCCCGCGTTCAGCGGGCAGCGGCGGTCGCGATCGGCGTTCAGCGCGCCGCGGCGATCGCGGTCTCGGCGCGACGCTTCAAGGCGACGTTCATCGCCACGTACGCCGGCGCGAGCGTGCGACCCATCCAGCCGCCGATGAGCGGCAGCGACAGCCCGCCGAAATGCTCACCGTGCAACAAGCGGACGCGGCCGGGCGCGAGCTCCTCGAGCATGAAGTAGTGCTCGCCGCGGAAGACGATTCCCTTGAGGCGCGAGATCGGCCCTGCCCAACGCATCTCGCGCTCCGGCACCACGCGCAGCATCCGCGCGTCACCCTCGAACGTGCGCGTGCCGACCACGATCGTCATCGCAACGGCCGCACCGGGATGCAGCTCCGCCGCCACCGTATGCAGGAAGGGATTCCAATCCGGATACGCCGCGAAGTCCGTGAGGACGCTCCACACCGCGTCCTTGCCGGCGGCGATCTCGATCTCGGTGTGAATCTCGCGCATCACTCATTCGCACGCCAGGCGCCGCACCTCGTCATGGCGCGGATCGGTGACGATGCGCTTGTCGTACGTGACCCGACACACGGTGACGGTCGGCGGCAACGGGCGCGCGAGCTGCATCGTCGTGCCCTCGTAGCGACACTCGATCCAGAACGTCTTCGACCCCGGCGTGAAGTGCCAGGTCGCGATCCACTCGTCGCCGCTCGTCGCGGTCTCGTCGTAGACGAGCGACGCGCCGCCCGACGGCGGGCCGTCGTAGAACGTCACCCCCACCATGCGATGACCGGTCTTGCGCTGCGTGACCGTCCAGCCCGGCGGATGCTCGGGCACCCGCTCGTCGACGGTGATCGTCGGCGGGCAGCGCGCCTCACGGACGCCGCGTGGCGGCGCCGGTTCCGTCCCGGTCTGCTCGGCGCGCACGACCGGCGGCAGGCACGCGACGACGACGACGAACGCCGCGCCGATGTGTCGGCGTCGCGCGCGCTGCCCGGGTCGGTCGCGTGTTCTCCGAAGCACCGAATCCGGTGATAGCCTGCGGACGCGCAGAGCGCGAGCGGCATCGAGGTCGGCTCTCGACGCCGTTCGCGCTCATCGCAGCCGCTTCGTCATCTGCACGCGATACTCGGAGAACCCGGCGCGCTCGTAGAGCCGACGCGCGCCGACATTGCGGGTGAGGACGCCGATCTTCAGCGTCGCGGCGCCGCGCGTCCGCACGTACCGTTCCGCTTCCGCAAGAAGCCTGCGGCCGATACCACGGCGACGAAACGCCGGCCGGACGACGAGGTCGGAGACGGCGGCGTACTCGCCGGGCGGCTCGTCGAGCTCGTCCTGCGGGACGCGCGCCCACACCGAGACGAAGCCGACGGCGGCGTCGCCGACGGTCGCGACGAAAACGGCGCCGTCCCACGTGGCGCAGCGACCCAGCATCCAGCGCAAGTAGGCGTCGGCGACGGCCGCCCCGGAGGGAAGATCCGGCTCGAGCGTACGCTCGAACTCCTGCAGATCGACGAAGCAGGCGCGCAGGCTCTGCGCGTCGGTTGCCGCGTCGTACTCCCGGATCACTGCGGCGTTGTCCATAGCGGCGGGCCGCTCCTCCGTCGGGACCGGGCGCTCATCGGGCGCGCGACGCGGTCGGATCT